>NZ_JBSFCQ010000006.1:0-374099 GCF_053891435.1 Streptomyces sp. NPDC002276
ATGTTCGGCTACATGGGCCTGGTCGCCGCGACCATCTCCATCGCCGGCCTGTCCGTGACGGTGTGGGCCCACCACATGTACGTCACCGGCGGAGTGCTGCTGCCGTTCTTCTCCTTCATGACGTTCCTCATCGCCGTACCGACGGGCGTGAAGTTCTTCAACTGGATCGGAACGATGTGGAAGGGGTCCTTGTCGTTCGAGACCCCGATGCTCTGGGCCACCGGCTTCCTGATCACCTTCACCTTCGGTGGTCTGACCGGTGTCATCCTGGCCTCGCCGCCGATGGACTTCCACGTCTCGGACTCGTACTTCGTGGTCGCGCACTTCCACTACGTGGTGTTCGGCACGGTCGTGTTCGCGATGTTCTCCGGCTTCCACTTCTGGTGGCCGAAGATGACCGGCAAGATGCTGGACGAGCGCCTCGGCAAGATCACCTTCTGGACGCTGTTCATCGGCTTCCACGGCACCTTCCTGGTCCAGCACTGGCTGGGCGCCGAGGGCATGCCCCGTCGTTACGCGGACTATCTCGCGGCCGACGGCTTCACCGCCCTGAACACGATCTCGACGATCAGCTCCTTCCTGCTCGGCCTGTCGATCCTGCCGTTCCTCTACAACGTCTGGAAGACGGCCAAGTACGGCAAGAAGGTCGAGGTCGACGACCCGTGGGGCTACGGCCGTTCGCTCGAATGGGCGACGTCCTGCCCGCCGCCGCGGCACAACTTCCTCACCCTGCCCCGCATCCGCAGCGAATCCCCGGCGTTCGACCTGCACCACCCGGAGATCGCGGCTCTCGACCAGCTGGAGAACGCGCACCACGCTGACAAGGCCCTCGCCGGCGGCAAGGAGGCGGGCAAGTGAAGGTCCAGGGCTGGATGTTCATGTGGCTGAGCGCCTTCGTGCTCGCCATGGCGGTTGTCTACGGCCTCTGGTCCAAGGAGGCGGCCGGTACCACGGCCCTCTTCATGGCCTTCGGCCTCTGCGTCATGATCGGCTTCTACCTGGGCTTCACGGCCCGGCGGGTCGACACGCTGGCGCAGGACAACAAGGAGGCCGACGTCGCGGACGAGGCCGGCGAGGTGGGCTTCTTCAGCCCGCACAGCTGGCAGCCCCTCGCCCTCGGCATCGGTGGCGCGCTGGCCTTCCTCGGCGTGGCCATCGGCTGGTGGCTGCTGTACTTCTCGGCGCCGCTCATCGTGCTCGGCCTGTTCGGCTGGGTCTTCGAGTACTACCGCGGTGAGAACCGCACGCAGTAGCACACGCGGAACGCACCCGAGCCCGGACACTCCGTCAGGAGGTCCGGGCTCGTGCTTTTGCCGCAGCCCCGGTCCCTCGTCCGAGTGACCCAACGCGCCGCCGCTGACGAACCTTCATAGCCTCGGCTCATGAACCACTCTCCGCGCATCCGCACCGTCGTCAGCTGCACCGTGCTGGTGATCTCCCTCGGCGCGGGCTTCACCGCCTGCGGCTCGGACGGCGGCAACCCGCTGTCGGCCGAGCCGTACGACGCGGCGGGGCAGATCTCCTTCAACGGCCCGTCCGGCAAGGGCAAGAAGGCCGACCCCGACAAGCCCCTGGAGGTCACCACCTCCGAGGACGACGGACGGATCACGGACGTCACGGCCACGGACGCCACGGGGCGCTACGTCACGGGCGAACTCAACGCCGACGGCACCCGCTGGCGCAGCACCTCCCCGCTGGCCGCCAACGCCCACTACACGGTGCGGGTGAGCACGGAGGACGAGGACGGCGCCCCCGGCCGCAAGGTCCTCACCTTCGACACCACCAGGCCCACCACCAAGAAGAGCCTGACCGTGAAGTTCGGTCCGGACGCGGGCACCTACGGCGTCGGCCAGCCCGTCACCGCCGAACTGAACATGCCCGTCAAGGACAAGGCGCAGCGGGCCGTCGTGGAACGCGCCCTCAGGGTGGACTCCGTGCCCGCCGTGGAGGGCGCCTGGCACTGGGTGGACGACAAGGAACTCCACTACCGCCCCAAGGAGTACTGGCCCGCCCACGCCACCATCCAGGTCCACAGCGACCTCGACGGCGTGAAGATCAGCGACCGCCTCTGGGGCGGCGCCTCGAAGGGGCTCAAGCTCAGCACGGGCGACAAGATCGTCGCCGTGACGGACGCCGCGTCCCACGAGATGACGGTCTACAGGAACGGCGAGGAGATCAACGAGATCCCCGTCACCACCGGCAAGCCCGGCTTCGAGACCCGAAACGGCGTCAAGGTCGTACTGGGCAAGGAGTACTTCGTACGGATGCGCGGTACCACCGTCGGCATCTCCGAGGGCTCCTCGGACTCGTACGACCTCCCCGTGTACTACGCCACCCGCGTCACCTGGAGCGGCGAGTACGTCCACGCGGCCCCCTGGTCCGTGGGCTCCCAGGGCTCCGAGAACGTCAGCCACGGCTGCACGGGCATGAGCACCAGCAACGCCGAGTGGTTCTTCGACACCATCCACGAGGGCGACGTGGTCAAGGTCGTCAACTCCAACGGCGACGACATGGAGCCCTTCGGCAACGGCTTCGGCGACTGGAACGTCGGCTGGAAGAAGTGGCGGGGCGGCAGCGCACTCGTAGGGGGGACCCCTGACGGTCCCAGGCCTGAGGACGCGGCACGGCTCCGTCCTGAGTCCGTGTGAGAAGCGCCCCAAAGGGGCGCGGGGAACTGCGCGAGCAACCACAACCGGCCCGCAGCCGCGAAACTGCGGGCCGCCCCGAGCTACTAGGCGCTCAAAGCCCGCTTCTCACGCAAGAGAGACGCCAGAGCAGAGGCGAACTCAACAGGGTCGACAGGCAACGTCACAGCCGCGTCCGCCCGGCTCCACGTGGCGAGCCACGCGTCCTGAGGCCGCCCGATGAGGACAAGCACAGGCGGGCAGTTGAAGATCTCGTCCTTCACCTGACGGCACAGCCCCATGCCACCCATCGGCACGGACTCCCCGTCGAAGACACAGACGTCGATCCCACCCCGGTCCAGCTCCTTCAAGGCCGCCGCGGGCGTCGCGCACTCCAGGAACTCGACCAACGGCGCGTCCGGAGCCGGCCGGCGCCCCGCGGCCAGCCGGACTTGCTCGCGGGTGTTGGAGTCATCGCTGTAGACCAGCACCGTGGCGGTCGGCTGCATTCTTCCTCCCAAGGTCCGTTGCGCGGATGCTACTCCCTTGAACACCCCGTCAACACCTGTTGGAACACCCCTGCGATGGGCCATACGGGCAGTACACACGCTGCGGACACTCCGAACGGCACCCCCCGGAGTGAGGGCGGGATAAGCGACCGACATAATGTCGGTCGTGGCGACAGCAACGACAGTAGAAACCGGGCACGCGCACCCGTCGGTCAACCGGCCGAACCTCACCAGCGTCGGAACCATCATCTGGCTGAGTTCCGAGCTGATGTTCTTCGCGGCCCTCTTCGCGATGTACTTCACCCTGCGATCGGTGACCGGTCCGGATCACTGGAAGGAGATGGCGAGCCATCTCAACCTTCCGTTCTCCGCGACCAACACCACGATCCTGGTGCTCTCCTCCCTCACCTGCCAGCTCGGCGTCTTCGCCGCCGAGCGCGGGGACGTGAAGAAGCTCAGGGGCTGGTTCATCATCACGTTCGTGATGGGTGCGATCTTCATCGGCGGTCAGATCTTCGAGTACACGGAGCTGGTGAAGAAGGACGGCCTGTCGCTGTCCTCCGACCCGTACGGCTCGGTGTTCTACCTGACCACCGGCTTCCACGGCATGCACGTGACGGGTGGCCTCATCGCCTTCCTGTTCGTTCTCGGCCGCACCTACGCGGCGAAGAGGTTCACCCACGAACAGGCGACCGCGGCCATCGTCGTGTCCTACTACTGGCACTTCGTCGATGTCGTCTGGATCGGCCTCTTCGCCACGATCTACTTGATCAAGTAGTCGGGCCCGATCCCGCGCGCGGCCAAGAAGCGCACATTCCAGAAGCATCGACGCAGAAGATCCTGACACCGGGGTAATCCGTGAAAAAGCTCTCCACACGACGACGCCATCCGCTGGCGGCGGTCGTCGTACTACTCCTCGCGCTGGCGGCAGCCGGAGGGGCGTTCAGCCTGCTCGCGCCCGCGAGCAAGGCGCAGGCCGACGAGTCGGCTCAGTCCCTCTCCATCGACGAGGGCAAGAAGCTCTTCGCCGTCGGTTGCGCCAGCTGCCACGGCACCGGCGGTCAGGGCTCCTCCGACGGGCCGAGCCTCGTGGGTGTCGGCGCCGCGGCGGTCGACTTCCAGGTGGGCACCGGCCGTATGCCGGCCCAGCAGCCGGGCGCTCAGATCCCGGCCAAGAAGGTCATCTACTCCCAGGCCGAGATCGACCAACTCGCGGCGTACATCGCCTCGTTGGGCGCCGGTCCGGTCATCCCGACGAAGAACGAGTACGGGCCGGAAGGGTCGGACATCGCCAAGGGCGGCGAGCTGTTCCGCACCAACTGCGCCCAGTGCCACAACTTCACCGGCAAGGGCGGCGCGCTGACGCACGGCAAGTTCGCGCCGAGCCTCGAAGGCGTTGCCCCGAAGCACATCTACGAGGCCATGCAGACCGGCCCGCAGAACATGCCTTCCTTCCCCGACACCACGCTGTCGTCGAAGAACAAGAAGGACATCATCGCGTACCTCAACGCGGTCAACGGCGACAACACCGAGAGCCCCGGCGGTCTTGAGCTGGGCGGTCTCGGTCCGGTCAGTGAGGGTCTCTTCGCCTGGATCTTCGGTCTGGGCGCGCTGATCGCGGTAGCCGTCTGGGTCGCCGCTCGGACCGCAAAGGCCAAGAAGTCATGAGTAGCCAAGACATTCCAGAAGAGAACCTGCCCGCTGAGCAGGACGCGCACGGCGCGGTGTCGGTCGCGGACGAGCAGAACCCGTTCGCCGACCCGGGACTGCCGCCGCACGAGCACCGTGTCCAGGACATCGACGAGCGGGCCGCCAAGCGGTCCGAGCGCGTCGTCGCCTTCCTGTTCACGGTCTCGATGCTCGCCACCGTCGGCTTCATCGCCTCGTACGTGGGCATCCCGCACAACAAGGCGATCTTCGTCTTCCCGATCGGTCACATCAACGCGCTCAACTTCGCGTTGGGTCTGACCCTCGGTACGGCGCTCTTCACCATCGGCGCGGGCGCGGTCCACTGGGCCCGCACCCTGATGTCCGACGTGGAGATCGCCGACGAGCGGCACGCGATCGAGGCGCCCCCCGAGGTCAAGGCCAAGGTTCTGGCCGACTTCAAGGAGGGTGCCAAGGAGTCCGCGCTCGGCCGTCGCAAGCTGATTCGCAACACGATGTTCGGCGCGCTGGCCCTGTTCCCGCTCTCCGGCGTCATGCTGCTGCGCGACCTGGGCCCGCTGCCGGGGACGAAGCTCCGCCACACCATCTGGTCCAAGGGCAAGCTGCTCGTCAACATGAACACGAACCTGCCGCTGCGTCCCTCGGACGTGGCCGTCGGCTCGCTCACCTTCGCCAAGCCCGAGGGCCTGGAGGAGACCGACGAGGAGTTCCAGACCGAGATCGCCAAGGCGGCGCTGATGATCGTCCGGCTCCAGCCGGAGAACATCAAGGACAAGCGCGAGCTGGAGTGGGCGCACGAGGGCATCGTCGCCTTCTCGAAGATCTGCACCCACGTGGGCTGCCCGATCTCCCTGTACGAGCAGCAGACGCACCACGTGCTGTGCCCGTGCCACCAGTCCACCTTCGACCTCTCCGACGGTGCCCGAGTGATCTTCGGCCCGGCCGGTCACGCCCTGCCGCAGCTGCGCATCGGCGTGAGCGACGAGGGTTACCTCGAAGCGCTCGGCGACTTCGAGGAGCCCGTCGGTCCTGCATTCTGGGAGCGCGGATGAGCACCAACGAGACCAATGAGCGGCGCGACAAAGCACCGGCCGGCGAGAAGATCGCCGACTGGGCGGACGGACGCCTGGGGATCTACTCCCTGGCCAAGTCCAACATGCGCAAGATCTTCCCCGACCACTGGTCGTTCATGCTGGGCGAGGTCTGCCTCTACAGCTTCATCATCATCATCCTCACGGGTGTGTATCTGACGCTGTTCTTCCACCCGTCGATGAACGAGGTGACGTACCACGGCAGCTATGTCCCGCTCCAGGGGCAGCTGATGTCGGAGGCGTTCAACTCGACGATGCACATCTCCTTCGATGTGCGCGGTGGTCTGCTGATCCGTCAGATCCACCACTGGGCGGCGCTGATCTTCCTCGCCGCCATGTTCGTGCACATGATGCGCGTGTTCTTCACGGGTGCGTTCCGCAAGCCGCGTGAGGTCAACTGGCTGTTCGGCTTCCTGCTGTTCGTCCTGGGCATGTTCACCGGCTTCACCGGTTACTCGCTCCCGGACGACCTGCTCTCCGGCACCGGTGTCCGCTTCATGGAGGGCGCGGTCCTGTCCGTGCCGATCGTCGGCACGTACCTGTCGTTCTTCCTCTTCGGCGGCGAGTTCCCGGGCGGCGACTTCGTCGCGCGGTTCTACTCGATCCACATCCTGCTGCTGCCGGGCATCATGCTCGGCCTGGTGGTCGGCCACCTGATCCTGGTCTTCTACCACAAGCACACGCAGTTCGCGGGCCCCGGAAAGACGAACAACAACGTCGTCGGCATGCCGCTGCTGCCGGTCTACATGGCCAAGGCCGGAGGCTTCTTCTTCCTGGTCTTCGGTGTCATCGCGGCCGTCGCGGCGATCGCCTCGATCAACCCGATCTGGGCCATGGGCCCGTACCGTCCGGACATGGTGTCCACGGGCGCCCAGCCCGACTGGTACATGGGCTTCTCCGAAGGCCTGATCCGCTTCATGCCCGGCTGGGAGATCAACTTCTGGGGTCACACGCTCGTCCTGGGCGTGTTCATCCCGCTGATCATCTTCCCGCTGGTCCTGGTCGCGATCGCGGTCTACCCGTTCATCGAGTCCTGGGTCACCGGCGACAAGAGCGAGCACCACATCCTGGACCGCCCGCGCAACGTCCCGACCCGTACGGCCTTCGGTGCCGCGTGGATCTCGTGGTACTTCGTCCTGCTCGTCGGTGGCGGCAACGACATCTGGGCCACGCACTTCCACCTGTCGATCAACACGATCACCTGGGCTGTGCGCGTCGGCTTCTTCGTGGTGCCGGTGCTCGTCTTCATCGCCACCAAGCGGGTCTGCCTCGGCCTCCAGCGCCGCGACAAGGACAAGGTGCTGCACGGCCGCGAGTCGGGCATCATCAAGCGCCTGCCGCACGGTGAGTTCGTCGAGATCCACGAGCCGCTCAGCCAGGACGCGCTGCACACGCTCACCGCGCACGAGCAGTACGTGCCGGCCGCGATCGGCGCGACCGTCGACGAGAACGGTGTCGAGCGCAAGGTCAAGGGCTCCGAGAAGCTGCGCGCCAAGCTGAGCGAGGCGTACTACGGCGAGGAGTCCCAGATCGCCAAGCCCACTGTCGAGGAGTACAAGGAGATCACGAGCGGCCACGGCCACCACTGATCGCTGAGGCGTCGCCACGCCGCGGTCGAAGGGCCCCGTCCGAACACCGGACGGGGCCCTTTGCCGTGCCGTGAGCTGGATAGGGTGGGCCGAACACACACCATTATTTGAAGTACGACACTCAGGAGCGGCCGTATGAGCGCTGTGACCCCCGCTGGAGGCGACACCGCGGCGGCCCGTTCCTGGCCCGACGTACTGAGCGCGCTGCTGGCCGGACAGGACCTGAGCACCGCCGACACGGCGTGGGCGATGGACCGCATCATGAGCGGTGAGGCCGCGGACGCGCAGATCGCGGGCTTCCTGGTGGCGCTGCGGGCCAAGGGCGAGACGGTCGAGGAGATCACCGGTCTCGTCGAGACGATGTACGCCCACGCGAAGCCGCTGGACATCCCGGGTCCCGCCGTCGACATCGTCGGTACGGGCGGCGACCGGGCGAAGACGGTCAACATCTCGACGATGTCCGCGATCGTGATCGCCGGTACGGGTGCGAAGGTCGTCAAGCACGGCAACCGGGCCGCGTCCTCGGCGAGCGGCTCCTCCGACGTGCTGGAGAAGCTCGGCATCAATCTGAACCTGCCGACCGAGCAGGTGGCGCGGGTGGCGGCGGAGGCCGGGATCACCTTCTGCTTCGCGGCCAAGTTCCACCCGTCGATGCGGTTCGTCGGCGCGGTCCGGGGGGCGCTGGGGATCCCGACCGCGTTCAACCTCCTCGGCCCGCTCACCAACCCGGCGAAGGTCACCTCGTCGGCGGTCGGCTGCTTCGACACCCGCATGGCCGGGCTCATCGCGGGCGTGCTCGCCGAACGCGGCTCCTCCGCGCTGGTGTTCCGCGGTGACGACGGCCTCGACGAGCTGACGACCACGGCGACCTCCCGGGTGTGGATCGTCCGCGACGGCAAGGTCACCGAGGAGTCCTTCGACCCCCGGGACGTAGGCCTCGAACTCGTCCCCGTCGAGGCCCTGCGCGGCGCCGACCCCGACTACAACGCGGGCGTCGCCCGCCGCATCCTGGACGGCGAGCCGGGCCCCGTACGGGACGCCGTACTCCTGAACTCGGCGGCCGCCCTGGTGGCGCTGGAGCGGGGGGACGGGCCGTTGGTGGACCGGATCCGCGTCGGGATGGAGAAGGCGGCGGAGTCGATCGACTCGGGGGCGGCCAAGCGCACTCTGGAGCGCTGGGCGGCGGCGACCAACGCGTAGCCGGTACAGCGGTACAGCGGTCGTCGTCCCGCGATCCGGACACGGGTTGCGGGACGACGATCACTTCACGTAAGTTTTTTGACCAGGTCATGAGTGACAGTCATGAGGCCCCGGCCGACTGTCCGGCAACCCTCCGTCCGTGGCGGGGTGCCCCGGGTGAAGACCAGGCCGTAGGCAGCGAGGTCTGCGGCAAGCGCGGGCCCCTCGAAAGACACCAGGGGTCCTGGTCATCGAGGGAGCCCTCTGTGAGCAAGCGAATGCGATAGGGCGTCGAGCCCCGCCTCCGCACACCCCCTTTCACCCCCCTCCGTGCTTGAGCCATGTCCCGCTCGCGCGGCGGAACCGCCTTGCCTCTCACAGGAGTTCGCCATGTCTGTCTCCACCACGGCCGCCGCTACGACGCTTTGTGCCCAGCTGCCCGTTCTCGGACGGGATGTCACCGTCCCGCTCGTCACGGGCGGCGAGGTCACCTACGCGGCGCTCGACTACGCGGCCAGCGCCCCCGCCCTCCAGCGCGTCTGGGACGACGTGGCGGCCTACGCCCCGTACTACGGCAGCGTCCACCGAGGCGCCGGCTACCTCTCGCAACTCTCGACGGACCTCTTCGAGAACGCGCGCAAGACGGTCGAGGAGTTCCTCGACTGCCGCCCCGACGACCAGCTGATTTTCACCCGCTCCACCACGGACTCCCTCAACCTCCTCGCCGCCGCCCTCCCGGCCGACTGCCAGGTCTTCGTCTTCGAGACCGAGCACCACGCGTCCCTCCTCCCCTGGAAGGACGCCCGGGTCACCTACCTCAACGCCCCGCGCACCCCGGCCCAGGCCGTCGAGACCCTGGAGCAGGCCCTCGCCGCCCGCGACCCTTACGGCCCGGCCCTGGTCTGCGTCACCGGCGCCTCGAACGTCACCGGCGAACTGTGGCCGGTACGGGAGTTGGCGGCCGCCGCTCACGCCCACGGCGCCCGGATCGTCCTCGACGCCGCCCAACTCGCCCCGCACCACCCGGTGTCCGTCCAGGACCTCGACGTCGACTGGATCGCCTTCTCCGGCCACAAGCTCTACGCCCCGTTCGGCTCCGGAGTCCTCGCCGGCCGCGCCGACTGGCTCCAGGCGGCCGACCCCTACCTCGCGGGCGGCGGCGCCAGCCGCAAGGTAACTCGGCGCGAGGACGGGGGAGTTGACGTGGAGTGGCACGACAGCGCCGCCCGCCACGAGGCCGGCTCCCCGAACGTCATCGGCGCCTACTCCATCGCGTCGGCCTGCAAGGCGCTGACGGAGGCGGGCTTCGACACGCTGGTGGCCCGCGAGCAGCACCTGATCGCCGAGGTCCGCGCGGGCCTGGCGGCGATCCCCCAGGTCAAGGTCCTGTCCCTCTTCGGCGACGACGCCCCGCGCGTGGGCGTCATCTCCTTCGTCGTCGACGGCTGGAACAGCTCGCACTTCGCGGCCGCCCTCTCCGCCGAGTACGGCATCGGCGTCCGCGACGGCCTCTTCTGCGCCCACCCCCTGGTCCGCACCCTCCTGGGCAGCGACCCCCAGACCCAGGGCGAGTGCGGCGCCCCCGAGGCCGCCCCGGGTGAAAAGTCCCTCAACGCGATCCGAGTGAGCTTCGGCGCGGGCACTCCGGACGAGCACGTGGAGCGCTTCGTGACGGCGGTACGGGAACTGGTGACCGACGGCGCGAAGTGGAACTACCGCACAGAGGGTGGCCGTTGCGTCCCGGCGGTGTGATGTAAACAGGCTTGGGGCGAGTCGCCCCGGGGGCGCGGGGAACTGCGCGACCAGCCACACACGGCCGTCAGTCGCAAACGATCCGCGCCCCCCACCCCACTAGGCGCCCAACCTCAAGAATCCAGCCCAATGGCGAACGCGGCCTCAAGGTCGTGCTGTGAGTACGTCCGGAACGCCACGTGTGTGTCCGTGCCCTCGACGCCCGGGATCTTGCTGATCCGGCCGGGAATCACCTCGGCCAGGTCCTCGTGCTGTCGCACCCGCACCATCGCGATCAAGTCGTACGTACCGGTGACGGAGAAGACCTCGCTCACGGATTCGAGCGCGGCGATCGACTCGGCGATCTCCGGAATCCGGTCCACGCTGGTCTTGATGAGGACGATCGCGGTGATCACGGCTGGTTCTCTCCCTCGGGGACCGTTGCTGGGGCGGCCCTCACTCTAGTCGTACGGCCGAATCTGACCCACGCGTAACCGAAGCCCAGGGTGAAGCCGACCAGGTGGGCCAGGTACGCCACCCCCGGTCCCTGTGCGGCCTGGCCCGCCGCCAGCCACTGGAGGGCGGCCCAGAAGGGCAGGACGACCCACGCGGGGAAGCGCAGCGGCAGGAAGAAGAGGAAGGGGAGGAGGCTCGTCACGCGGGCCCGGGGGAACAGGTACAGGAACGCACCGAGGACCGCCGAGATCGCCCCGGACGCGCCGACGAGGGACTGCGCGGAGTCGGCGTTGGCCAGCGCGTAGCCCAGCAGCGCCAGATAACCGCAGGCCAGATAGAACAGGGTGAACTCGACTCGGCCCAGCCGCTCCTCGGTCATCGCTCCGAAGACGTAGAGGAAGAGCATGTTGCCGAGGAGATGGATCCAGCTGCCGTGGATGAAAAGGGCGGTGACCGGGGTCAGCGCCTCTCGCGCCGGGCTCGCGAACAGGTCGGCCGGTACCACGCCCCAGCGGTGGAAGTACGCGCGCTGGGCGGCGAGCAGCGCGTCCCCCGTGCCGTAGGACGGGACGAAACCCGAGGTCGGGCCGAGGACGAAGATCAGGCAGCACAGGCCGATCAGGGCGTATGTCATGGGCGTCGAGGTGCCGCGGAACGTCCTGACGAGCGCCGGGCCCCAGTTGCTGATCATGGACACAGAGCATGACGTAAGGGGATGTACCGGGGCGTGGTGCCTCGCCGCTGTGGACGACCGAGCGGCGAGTACCCGCCAGGCCGTAGGGTTACGAGCCACACTCGCCGGGCAAACCGGCGATCACGGAAACTGGAACAAGAAGGAAGCGGAAAGCCACGATGACGGTACCCCTGCCGACCGCCTCGACGCGGTGGCGCTGCACCCTCTGCGGCAACCTCACGCGCTTCGACGTGACGCGTTCGTCGAAGGTCGTGGAGTACCTCCACCTGGACCTGGCGGGTGAGCCGAAGGTGGAGGAGCGCGAGGTGGTCAGTGAGACCATCGAGTCGGTGCGCTGCCGCTGGTGCAACGCCGTGGATCAGGTGGAACTCGTGGACAGGCCGGGTGCCGGCTCCTGAGAGGGAGCGGCCCCGCACACGTATAGGGGTGTGAGGGATGGTGGAGAACTCAGGCGGGGGGCCGGGCGACGGCGCCGCCGAGGTGCTCGACCGTCCGCTGCCCGACGGCGTGCGGAGGAGAGTCGTACAGATCGTGTCGGACGGCTTCGGCGGCCTCACCGTCGCCGAACTGCCCGCGCAGCTACGACAGTACGCCCGCTTCGCCCCCAACCGGCGCGCCAAGTTCGCCGGCAACGCCATGGCCGCCGCGCTGGAGTCCGATCCGCTGTTCCGGCAGCGTATCGGGGAGAAGCTGAGAGAGACCCAGCCGGAACTGACCGGCGCCCTCGACTCCGGCTCGCCGCCCCCGGCCGCGGATCCGCTCGACGTGGCGGCCGCGGCCTATGTTCTGCGCCCCACCGGCTGGGTGAAGCTGGTGACCGCCGCCGGCGAGGAGGCGCTGCGCGCCGACGCCGAGCGCGCCGACGAGGAGAGCCGGGCCGAACTGGAGCGGCTGCGCGAGGAGTTGGCGCAGGCGCGGGACGCGACCCGGTCCGAGACCGAGCGGCTGCGCACCGAGCTGGACGTGGCGAAGAAGGAAGCGGAATCGCTTCACCGCAAGCTGCGGTCCGCGCACAGCGACATCAAGCGCGGCGAGGCCGCCCTGCGCAAGCTGCGGGCCGAGACGGACACCGCGCGCGCGGAGGGCCAGACCCAGGTGTCCGCGGCCGAGAGCGAGAGCCGGCGGCTCAAGGCCCGGCTCGCCGAGGCGGAGGCGGCCCTGGAGGCCACCCGCAAGGCGGCCCGGGAGGGGCGCAGCGTCGAGGACATGCGGGTACGGCTGCTGCTCGACACCGTGCTGGAGGCGGCCCAGGGACTGCGCCGCGAACTGGCGCTGCCGCCCGTCTCCGTACGGCCCGCCGAGACCGTCGACGCGGTCGAACCGGGACGAATGACCCCGAAAGACATCGCGGCGCGGGCGTTGTCCGAGAACGACCCCGCGATCCTGGACCAGTTGCTCGCGCTGCCGCAGGCGCACCTGGTCGTCGACGGCTACAACGTCACCAAGACCGGCTATCCCCAAATGCCCCTGGAGAAGCAGCGGTTGAGGCTGCTCGGGCAGCTCTCGCAGCTGGCCGCGCAGACCGGCGCCGAGGTCACCTGTGTCTTCGACGGGGCCGAGCTGGTCGCGCCGGTGCTGCTCGCGCCGCCGCGCGGAGTGCGGGTGCTGTTCTCCAAACCGGGCGTCACCGCCGACGAGTTGATCCGCCAGCTGGTGCGCGCGGAGCCGCCGGGGAGGCCGGTCATCGTCGCCTCGACCGACCGTGAGGTGGCCGACGGCATCGCGAAGGCGGGCGCGCGGCCCGTCGCTTCTGCGGTACTCCTCAAACGACTGTCGTGAAGCAACTGTCGTGAAGCAACTGTCGTGAAGGTCAACGTACAGGTTTAATGCCGGAATTGACCGAACCGTCACGCAACGTAGCGTCAATCGACCATCACTGCATGTTGGTTATGTGCAAAGAATGCTTTGAGTGACGGCATTTTTTCGTGTGAGGATTTGAACTGATCACAGGAACGTCACTAGGGTCGTGCCTCGAACCTCCGAACGGGTGATCACTCAATAGAAGGAGCTCGACTCCGTGGCGTCCCATCGTCGACCGAAGCAGCCGAGCCGCACGCGTGTGACTGTGCTGACCACCGCAGCCGCAGCCGCCGTTGCCTTCAGCGCTCAGGCAGCCAATGCCGCGCCGAGCGAGAAGCCCAGCAAGGACGAGGTCAAGGCGAAGGTCGACGCCCTCTACGAGCAGGCCGAGCAGGCCACCGAGAAGCTCGACGGGGCCCAGGAGAAGCAGGAGAAGCTCCAGAAGGAGATCTCCACCATCCAGGACAACGTGGCCCGCGGTCAGGAGGAGCTCAACAAGCTCCGGGACGGCCTCGGCACGATGGCCAGCGCCCAGTACCGCACCGGCGGCATCGACCCGTCGATCCAGCTGTTCCTGTCCTCGGACCCGAGCGACTACCTCGACAAGGCGTCCACCATGGACCAGTTGAGCGCTCAGCAGGTCGAGGCGCTCACGAAGATCCAGAGCAAGCAGCGCGAACTCGCCCAGGAGCGCGCGGAGGCGAGCACCAAGCTCAAGGACCTCTCCGCCACCCGCACCGAGCTCAAGAAGAAGAAGGACGAGGTCAAGGCGAAGCTGGCCTCGGCCCAGAAGATCCTCAACACCCTGACGGCGGCGGAGAAGGCGTCCCTCGCCCAGGACCAGGCCAACGCGGCCAGCCGTTCCACCTCCCGCGTGAACCTCGGCAACACCGGTTCCGCCTCCAGCCGTGCCGCCGCGGCCTTCGCCGCCGCCCAGTCGGTCCTCGGCTCCCCGTACGTCTACGGCGCCTCCGGCCCCTCCTCCTTCGACTGCTCCGGCCTCACCTCCTGGGCCTACGCACAGGCGGGCGTCTCCATACCCCGCACGTCGGAGGCGCAGGCCAACGCCGGCACCCGCATCACCAGCGAGAGCGACCTCAAGGTCGGCGATCTGGTCATCTTCTACGGCGACTACCACCACGTCGGCCTGTACGCGGGCAACGGCCAGGTGCTGCACGCCCCGCACACCGGCGCCGTCGTGCGCTACGAGTCGATCGGCAACATGCCCTTCCAGTTCGGCGTCCGGATCTGATCCGGTCCGTATCCGGTCGTTCCGGACCGCCCGAACGGGCGAATTGCGACACTCCAGGCTGACCCCGCGCCCCGCCCATGACCTGCGTCATAGGCGGGGCGTCACGTTGTGTGGCCGTGGAGGTCTTTGGCCCGCACCCCTTCGCGGAGCTACTGTCTGGCGCGTTTCCCCGCATCGGGGGAGCGGTCCGTGTCCGCCAGCGGAAGGAGTGCGGCTTCCCGTGGGATCCCGTCGTCGCCAAGCACCGTCCGGGTTCGACCGAGGCGCCAGTGCCGCGGTCTGTGTGATGTCCGCTGCCGCCGCGGCACTCGGCGCCCTTCCGGCCGGCTCCGCCGTGGCCGCGCCGCACGACGACGCCCGGGCCGAGGTGGACCGGCTCTACCAGGAGGCCGAGACGGCGACCCAGGCCTACGACAAGGCCGACGAGCGCGCCGCGCAGTTGCACCGGCAGGTGAGCGACGCCCAGGACCGGATCGCCCGGCAGCAGCAGCGCATCAACACCATGCGGGACGCGCTGGGTTCACTCGCCGGCGCCCAGTACCGCTCCGGCGGCATCGACCCCACCGTCGCGCTGCTGTTCTCCGACGACCCGGCCGACTACCTCGACAAGGCCTCCGTCCTCGACCGCATCACCACCGAGCAGGCGGGCGAGCTCAAGGACCTCCAGGACGCCATGCGCGAACTCGCGCAGGAGCGCAGCGAGGCCTCCGGGCACCTCGCCGAACTGGAGCGCAGCCGCAAGGCCGTCGCCGGTCACAAGAAGACCGTCGAGGGCAAGCTCGCCAAGGCCCGGCAGATCCTCAACGGGATGCCGCTCGCCGACCGCGCCGCCTTCGACCGGGCCTCCCGCTCTTCCCGCGTGGACATCCCCGACCTCGGCGCCGGCGTCCCGTCCTCGGGCCGCGCGGCCGCCGCCGTGGCCGCCGCCCAGTCCGCCCTCGGCAAGCCCTACGTCTGGGGCGCCACCGGCCCCGGCGGCTTCGACTGCTCCGGTCTGATGCAGTGGTCGTACGCCCGGGCGGGCGTCCACCTCCCGCGCACCTCGCAGGAACAGCGCTACGCCGGCCACCAGATCCCGCTCTCCCAGGCGCAGCCCGGCGATCTGGTCGTCTACCGCTCGGACGCCAGCCATGTCGCGATGTACGTGGGCAACGGCCAGGTCATCCACGCCCCCTACCCCGGCGCGCCGGTGCGCTACGACCCGGTCGGCATGATGCCGGTCTCGTCGGTCACGAGGGTCTGAACCGGCGCGAAAGGGTCGTACGATCGGGAAGTGACTGGTCGTAGGCGGGCGTCGCGCTCCGGAGTGCTCGCGCTGTGTCTGCTGTTCGGCTCGCTGGTGGCGTGCGGCGGGCAGCCGGTGCCGGACAGCGCGAGGACGGCGGTGCAGCGCCTGCTGGACCGGCAGTCCGCGGCCGTCCTGCACCACGACGAGACGGCGTACACCCGGACCGGCGCACGCACCGCCTACGAGAACCTGAGCGCCGTACCGCTGGCGTCCTGGTCCTACCGGCTGACCTCGCTGCACCGCTCCGGCGCCACCGCGACCGCCGACGCCGACCTCAGTTACCGCGTCCGGGGCTACGACACCTCACCCGTCACCGTCGGCCGGGCGCTCACGCTCCGCCTCACCGCGGACGGGCAGTGGTACGTCGACTCGGACAAGCCCGCGAAGAAGTCGGGCCAGCAGCTGTGGGACCAGGGGAAGGTGAGCGTCGTCAAGGGCGCGCACAGTCTCGTGATGGGGGTCGGGCAGTCAGCGGCCGGTCTGCGCGAGTACCGCACGCTCGCCGACCACGCCGTACCGGCCGTGTCGGGCGCCTGGGGCACCGACTGGACCCGGCACGTCGTCGTGCTCGTCCCCGGCTCCCTGGACGGCATGGCGGGCCTCCTGGGCGCACCCGCCGCGTCCTACCGGGGCATCGCCGCGGTGACGACGGGGGAGGCGGGCGGTTCCGGCGACGCCCCGGCCGACCGGATCATCGTCAACCCGGACGCGTACGCCCTGCTGGGCTCGGTCGGCAAGCAGGTCGTGCTCACCCACGAGACGACCCACGTGGCCACCCGCGCCCACACCACCCCCGCCACCCCCCTCTGGCTCTCGGAGGGCTACGCCGACTGGATCGGCTACCGCGGCACCGGCCGCACCCCCACCCAGGCCGCGCCCGAGCTGTACCGCGCGGTCGAGGACGGCCGCGTCCCGGCCGCACTCCCCACCGACAAGGACTTCGGCTTCAGCAGCGAGGCCGGTGAACTGGCGCAGGCCTACGAGGGCGGCTGGCTGGCCTGCCGGATGATCGAGGAACGGTGGGGTACGGCCCAACTGGGCAGGTTCTACCGGGCCGTTGGCGCCCACAAGAAGCGGGCCGGTGCGGTGGAGGACGCGATGAAGAAGGTCCTCGGAGTGAGCCTGGACGACTTCACCGCGCAGTGGCGGGACTACCTCAAGACTCAACTCGCCTGATCCAGTTGGGTGATGGCCTCGGTGAGCCACTCACGCTCGGCCGCGCCGGTCGCCCGCGCGACCCTCAACATGCCCTGCCGGAACAGGTCTTGGGCCTCCTCGGCCCGTACGGGTTCGCCGTCCCGGTAGAAGAAACTCGCGGGGGTGCGCAAGAACTCCAGCCGACGGCGCAGTACGTCCGCCTGTTCCTCCCGGTCCGGCAGGTGCCGTAGGAAGGCCAGGACCGTGTTGAAGCGGACGTGGTCGGTGATGTCGGTCTGTTTGGGGTGGCGGAGGCGTTCCAGGAGGTCCGCGCGGCCCGTCCCGGTGAGGGACAGGACCCGGCGCGGGGCCGCGCTCGTGCCGTCCTCCGTGCGCTGGTCGAGCTTGCCCGCGGTGACCAGGCGGGTGATCGCCGGGTAGAGCGCGCCGTCGCTGACCGGGCGGACGTGACCGCTGAGCGCCTTGATCCGCTCCTTCAACTCATAGCCGTGGAGCGGCTGTTCGGCGAGGAAACCCAGGATCGAGAGCTCCAGCATGTGTCCTCCTTGCGGGCGGGATGAGGTCATGGTACCTCTAATCGTGCTACCTCGATTAGAGGTAGCCCGATGGGTCGATAGTCCGGTAGCTCGGTAGCTCGGTAGCTCGCATCGAGGGGTCCAGTCGCTGTGAACAGTCACCGCAAGCAGCTCATATCGCTCGCCCACCCCGTCTATCTCTCGCTCCTCGCCTCCGTCGCGGCCGGGATCATCAACACCGTCTGGGTCGCCCGGCTCGGCGGCCCGGCCGTCGCCGCGGTGGCCGTCGCGACCAGTACCGAGAACGTGCTGCTGGGCATCGCCCTGGTCTTCGCCTCCGGTACGACCGTGCTGGTCGCCCACGCGAGGGGAGCCCGCGACCCGGCCGCGCTGCGCTCCGCGGTCCGCGGCGGCTGGGCCCTGTGCGCACTGGTCACCCCGGCGGTCGTGGCGGCCGGCTTCCTGCTCCGCGCCCCGCTGTCCCGCCTGCTCCTCGGCGGCACCGGCCCCGAACTCCCGCTCACGGTCGCCTACTTCACGATCTCCCTGCCGGGCATCGCCGTCTTCTACGTCCAGCAACTCGTCGACGGCATCCTCAAGGGCACCGGCGACACGAGGACCCCGATGCGCCTGGCCCTCCTGGCCAACGGCCTGATCCTGGTCTGCGACCCGTTCCTCATCCACCTCTACGGCGTCCGGGGCGCCGCCGCCTCGACCGTGCTGTGCCGGGTGCTGGCGCTGGGGGTGGGACTGCGCGCGCTGCGTCGCAACGCGGTGTTGCGGGCGAGCACCGTCCTCGCGGTGTGCCCTCCCGCCGAACCCGCCTCTGAAGAGCCCGCACCCGCCGAACCGGAGTCCGACGAGTCCACCGTCGACGGGCCAGGTCCTGCGGAGGCTGTTTGCCTCCGGCCCGCTTCCGCCGATGCGGCTTCCGGTGGGTCCGTTGCTTCCGGGCCCGGTCCTGCGGAGGCTGTCTTCGCCTGGCCCGCATCTGCCGCCGAGTCCGCTTCCGCCGAAGGGGCTTGCGGTGGGTCCGTTGCTGTCGAGCCCGGTTCTGCGGAGGCCGTCCTCACCCGGCCCGCATTCGCCCACCCCGCATCCGCCGGGTCCGCATCCGCTGTGTCCGCTTCCGTCGATGCGGCTTCGGGCGAGTCCGTTGCTGTCGTGCCCGGCCCTCCGGAGGCGGTTCTCGCTCGCCCCGCACCCGCCGAGTCCGCATCTGCCCAGCCCACGCCCGGTCGGCCCATGCCTGGTGGGCCCGCATCAGCTCAGCCCGCGCCCGCTCAACCCGCCCCCGCAGAGCCGATGCCCGGAGAGCAGGCGCCCGGAGAGCCGGCGCCCGCCGACCCCCTCTCCGCCGCCCTCCGCCGGACCTTCACCACCGGTCTGCCCATGTCCGTCGACTTCACCGTGCGGCAGGGCGGCGCGCTGGTGCTGGTCGCGATCGTGGCGCGGCTGGGGGTGACGGCGGTGGCCGCGTACGCCATCGGCTACAAGGTCCTGTACGTCGCGACGATGGCCTTCTACTCCGTGCGGCAGGCCGCTTCCATCCACACCGCGCATCTGCGGGGGACGGGCAAGGACGCGCGGCGGGAGATCGGACGGCAGGCCATGTTCGTGTCCGGCACGGTCGGTGCGGTCGCGGCCGTCCTGCTCTGCGGCACCGCTCCCTGGATCATGGCCGCCTTCGGCACCGGGCCTCAAGTCGCCCACCAGGGCGCCCTGTTCCTGCGTTGCGTCGGCCCCTATCTGCTGCTGATGGCCTGCTTCATCGCGCTCGGCGGGGTCTTCGAGGGCAGTGGGGGAGCACCGGCGCTGCTCCGGGTCACCGTGCTCGGCACGGTGGTCCAACTCCCGCTGGCGTACGGCCTGTCGGGGCTCGGGCTGCCCGGTGTGTGCCTGGCGATGGCGCTCTCGATGGGCGTGCAGTGCGCGGTGGTGGCGGTGCTGTTCCGACGGGCGGGGGCCTTCCCGGCGGACGGGGCTGCCGGGAAGGAACGGCGCCCCGTCGACGCCGACGAGCACGGGGCGGCGCGTGCGGCTGCACGGCGGGGGAGCACGTGACCTCGGCGGGCGATGAGGCGGGGGAGCGCGTGTCGCCCGCTCCGTGACCGGCAGGACGTGCCCCCCCCGTCAGGACGAGGTCGAGGCCGCCTTCGAGCGCGTCGCCTGATTCGGGAGTGGTGGTACGTCCGCCCAGGTGACCGAGGCCCGCCACAGTTCGCGGGCGGCGGTGAGTGCCGCCGCGACCAGCAGGCCGTTGCGGAGGAGCAGGAGGACGATGCCGAGGTTGTCGCTGGCGACCACGTCGGCGAACCAGATGGGGAACTCCAGGACCGTCACGAAGGCCGCCGCCAGGACCAGGCCGACCGGGAGTTTCATACGGCTGGCGCGGAAGCAGGAACAGACGGCAGCGAGGCCGATCAGCCAGACGACGTACTGGGGGCTGATGACCCGGCTGGTGACCGTGAACATCAGCACCGCCACGAAGGCCGCGTCCGCGAGGGTGTGCGGGAGGAAACGGGCCGCCATCAGACGCCACAGCATGAGCCAGCCGAAGGCGACCGCGGTGAGGCCGAGGGCGGCGGTGCTGACCCAGTTGACGTAGGGGCCGACGAACTCGACCGAGCCGTAGTTCAGGAGCACTTGGCCCTGCCAGCCGAAGTGCCGGGCCACGTGGAAGACCAGGGAGCCCAGCGACTCCACCTCCGTGCCCCGCGCGCGCTGGAAGGTCAGGAACGCGAACGCGCCCGGCATCGACACCGCGAAGACGGAGGCGACCACGACCACGGTCACCGCCGCCGCTCCCCACGCCCGGCGCTTGACCGCGCCCAGCAGGAGCAGCGCGGGCCACACCTTCAGCAGGGCGCCGAAGCCCACCAGCGCGCCCATCACGCGCGGATGCCGGGCGCCGGCGAGCAGCGCGGCCACGGCGACCGCGGTCACCATCACGTCGTAGCGCGCGTACACGGTCGGGCCCAGCAGCGGGACGCCCGCCACCCACACCCAGGCACCGCGGAGCGTCCGGCCCGGGCGCAGGCCGGTGTAGAGCAGGAGTGCCAGGACCGCCAGGTCGGCCAGGCAGGCGAGGACGAAGAACGCCGACGCGTAGTCGAGGAAGCCCAGCAGGGCGGGGGAGAGGATCGGGAGGGCGGCGGCGGGCGGGTACTGCCAGGTGACGTCGTCCAGCGGGAAGCTGCCGTGCCGCAGGGTCTCGTACCAGCCCTGGTAGATCACCGACACATCGCTGGTGACGTCCGGGCCGGGGAACACGAACACCTTGAAGACGAACAGCAGCAGAACGATCCGGGTCAGGCCCCAGGTCCCCAGCAGCACTGCCAGCCGCCGTCTCGCGCCCGCGATCTCCACCTGAGCCCCTGTTCCGTGCCGTGCCGTGCCGCGCCGTGCCTGCCTGGTGAGGGCCATATGTTCTCCCGAGCGGCTGTGCGATGGCCATGAAGCGCGGCCGTGCCGAGCTGTGAACCCTCCCCGGGCCCGCCCGGGTAAGGTCGGCCGCGTGCGCAAGACCCTGATCGTGACCAATGACTTTCCGCCCCGGCCCGGGGGCATCCAGGCCTTCCTGCACAACATGGCGCTGCGCCTCGATCCAGAACGGCTCGTCGTCTACGCCTCGACCTGGAAGCGCGGCCGGGAGGGCGCCGAGGCGACCGCCGCCTTCGACGCCGAGCAGCCCTTCAAGGTCGTACGGGACTCCACGACCATGCTGCTGCCGACGCCCGCCGCGACCCGCACGGCCGTCGGGCTGCTGCGTGAACACGGGTGTACGGCGGTGTGGTTCGGGGCGGCGGCGCCGCTCGGGCTGATGGCACCCGCGCTGCGGAAGGCCGGTGCCGAGCGGATCGTCGCCACGACTCACGGGCACGAGGCCGGGTGGGCGCAGTTGCCCGCCTCGCGTCAACTCCTGGGCAGGATCGGGGAGTCGACGGACACCATCACCTACCTCGGGGAGTACACGCGGTCGCGGATCGCCGCCGCGCTGAGTCCGGAGGCGGCGGCCCGGATGGTCCAACTCCCGCCCGGCGTCGACGAGAAGGTCTTCCATCCGGGGTCGGGTGGTGCCGAGGTGCGGGAGCGGCTCGGGCTCACCGAGCGGCCCGTCGTCGTGTGTGTCTCGCGGCTCGTCCCGCGCAAGGGGCAGGACACGCTGATCCTCGCCATGCCGCGCATCCTGGCCCGGCAGCCCGACGCCGTCCTGCTGATCGTGGGCGGCGGGCCGTACGAGAAGGATCTGCGGCGGTTGGTCCGGGAGACGGGTGTGAGCGACTCCGTGCGGTTCACGGGGGCCGTGCCCTGGGCCGAACTGCCCGCGCACTACGGCGCCGGTGACGTCTTCGCGATGCCGTGCCGGACCCGGCGCGGCGGGCTCGACGTCGAAGGGCTCGGCATCGTCTACCTGGAGGCGTCGGCCACCGGGCTGCCCGTCGTCGCCGGTGACTCCGGCGGCGCGCCCGACGCGGTGCTCGACGGCGAGACCGGGTGGGTGGTGCGCGGTGGGTCCCCGGAGGAGGCCGCCGACCGGATCGTCGCGCTGCTCGGGGACCCGGAGCTGCGCCGCAACATGGGGGAACGGGGCCGGAGTTGGGTCGAGGAGAAGTGGCGCTGGGATCTACTCGCGGAGAAATTGAAGACCTTGTTGCACACCGGGGACTAGGCGGAACCGGATAATCCGCAGATGCTGCGCGCATGACAGCAAAACTGACGCAGCATCAGCTGACGAGACGTCAAATACTGGGCATGGTCGCCCTCCAGACCGCCGCGGCGGCCGGTCTCACCCGAATCGGCCTCCAGTCGGCCCAGGCCGTCGAACCCGCGGCCGTAGAAACAGCGCCCGCGATCGTCGTCGGCTCCGGCTACGGCGGCGCGGTCGCCGCCCTCCGCCTGGGCCAGGCCGGCATCACCACCCTCGTCCTGGAGATGGGCAGGCTCTGGAACACACCCGGCTCCGACGGCAAGATCTTCTGCAACACCGCCAACCCGGACCAGCGTTCGATGTGGTTCAAGACCCGCACCGAGGCCCCGCTCGCGAGCTTCCTCTGGCTGGACGTCGTCAACAAGGACATCCCCCTGTACCCGGGCGTCCTGGACCGTGTGCACTACGACGCCATGTCCGTGTACGTGGGACGCGGTGTCGGCGGGGGCTCGCTGGTCAACGGGGGTATGGCGGTCACCCCGCGCCAGTCGTACTTCACCGAGCAGTTCCCCACCGTGGACGCCACCGCGATGTACAACACGTACTTCCCGCGCGCTCGCACCATGCTCGGCGTCAACACCGTCGACCCGACGTGGTTCGAGTCGACCGAGTGGTACCAGTTCACCCGCACCTCGCGGAAGGCCGCCACGAACACCGGCCTGACGACCACCTTCGTGCCCAACGTCTACGACTTCGGCTACATGCAGCAGGAGGCGGCCGGCACCGCCACCAAGTCCGCGCTCGCCCAGGAGGTCATCTACGGCAACAACTACGGCAAGAAGAGCCTCGACAAGACCTATCTCGCCTCCGCGCTCGGCACCGGCAAGGTCACCATCCACACCCTGGAGAAGGTGCGGGCCGTCACGCGGGCGAGCGACGGGTCGTACCAGCTGACCGTCGACCGGATCGACAACACCGGCGCGGTCGTCGAGACCAAGCAGTACAGCTGCACCTATCTGTTCCTCGGCGGCGGCAGCCTCGGCACCACCGAACTCCTCGTCCGCGCCCGGGACACCGGCACCCTGCCCGCGCTGGATGCCACGGTCGGGGCGGGCTGGGGGCCCAACGGCAACACCATGGTGGGCCGCGCCAACCACATCTGGGACACCACCGGAGCCAACCAGGCGACCATGCCGGTCATGGGCATCGACGACTGGTCCAACACCGACAACCCGGTCTTCGCGGAGATCGCCCCGCTGCCCATCGGGTTCGAGACCTGGGTGAGCCTCTATCTGGCGATCACCAAGAACCCCCAACGGGCCTCGTTCACCTACGACTCGGCGAGCGGCACGGTGAAACTGGGCTGGACCGCGGCCCAGAGCGCGGTCTCGGTCGCCATGGCCAAGAAGCTGTTCGACCGGATCAACTCGGCCAACGCGACGGTCTACCGCTCCGACCTGTTCGGCACACCCAGCAAGGTCTTCGCGGACGACTTCTGCTACCACCCGCTGGGCGGCTGCGTGTTGGGCAAGGCGACCGACAACTACGGCCGGGTGAAGGGGTATTCGAAGCTGTACATCACGGACGGTTCGCTGGTGCCCGGCAACATCGGCGTGAACCCGTTCGTCACCATCACCGCGCTCGCCGAGCGCACGATGGAACGGGTCCTCGCCGAGGACACCTGACCCAACTCGCCTTCTACTTCTGGTAGATGGCCTCGATCTCGTCCGCGTAGTCCCTCGCCACCACATTCCGCTTGAGCTTCAGGGACGGCGTCAGGTGGCCCGACTCCTCCGTGAACTGGGAGGACAGAATGCGGAACTTCCGCACCGATTCCGCCTTCGACACCGCGGCGTTGCCGTCGTCGACGGCGTCCTGGATCGCCCGCACCAGATCCGGGTCGTCGCGCAGCGACGCCGCGGTGGAACCCACCGGCTTGCCGTGCTCGGCCGCCCAGCGGCCCAGGAACTCGTCGTCGATGGTGATCAGCGCGCCCACGAAGGGCCGCCCGTCGCCGACGACCATGCACTCCGCGACCAGCGCGTGCGCGCGGATGCGGTCCTCGATCACGGCCGGGGCGACGTTCTTGCCGCCCGCGGTGACGATGATCTCCTTCTTGCGGCCGGTGATCCTGAGGTACCCGTCCTCGTCGAGGGTGCCGATGTCCCCGGTGTGGAACCAGCCGTCGGCCAGCGCCTCGGCCGTGGCGGCCTCGTTGTTCCAGTAGCCCTTGAACAGGTGCTCGCCGTGCAGCAGCACCTCGCCGTCGTCCGCGATGCGCACGACTGAGCCGGGCAGCGGCTGCCCGACCGTGCCGATCTTCGTCCGGTCCCAGGGGTTGAAGGCCGTAGCCGCACAGGACTCGGTCAGCCCGTACCCCTCAAGGACGGTGAACCCGATCCCCCGGAAGAAGTGCCCGAGCCGCTCACCCAGCGGCGCACCGCCGGAGATCGCGTACTCACCCCGCCCGCCGAGAACGGCCCGCAGCTTGCTGTAGACGAGCTTGTCGAACGTCTTGTACTTGATCTTCAGACCGAGGGACGGACCCGACGGCGTGTCCAGCGCGCGGCTGTACGCGATCGCGGTGTCGGCCGCCTTGTCGAAGATCTTGCCCTTGCCGTCCGCCTGCGCCTTGGCGCGCGCCGAGTTGTAGACCTTCTCGAAGACACGCGGCACACCGAGGATCAACGTCGGCCGGAACGAGGCGAGTTCATCGGTGAGGTTCTTGATGTCCGGGACCAGGCCCAGCTTGATCGGCGCCATCATCGGCGCGATCTGCACCAGCCGCCCGAAGACGTGCGCGAGCGGCAGGAACAGCAGCACCGAGCACTCGCCGGTACGGAACAGCGGGCGCAGCCGCTCCACGATGTTGCCGCACTCCGCGAAGAAGCTGCGGTGGGTCAGCACACAGCCCTTGGGGCGACCCGTAGTACCCGAGGTGTACACGATGGTCGCCGGGTCGTCGGCCTTCGCCGCCGAGCTGCGCTCCTCGACGGTCGCGTCCGAGACGTCCTTGCCCGCACGGCCCAGCTCGTCGATCGCGCCCGCGTCGATCTGCCAGACGTGCTTGAGCGCGGGCAGCCGGTCCCGCACCGACTCGACGGCGGCGGCGTGCCCGTCCTGCTCCACGACGAGCGCGGTGGCACCCGAGTCGCTGAGGATCCACTGCACCTGCTCCGGCGAGCTGGTCTCGTACACCGGCACGGTGATCCCGCCCGCGGACCAGATCGCGAAGTCGAGCAGCGTCCACTCGTACCGCGTGCGGGACATCAGCCCGACCCGGTCGCCGGGCTGGACACCGGAGGCGATGAGCCCCTTGGCGGCGGCGTGCACCTCGGCGAGGAAGACCGTGGCGGTCACGTCCTGCCAACCGCCGTTCGCTTTGCGGGCGATCACGGCGACATCTGGGTGCTGCGCGGCGTTTCTGCGGACGATGTCGGTCAGGTTGCCGTCCGCAGGGACCTCGTACAAAGCCGGAAGGCTGAACTCGCGCAAGACTGCTGCTCCTCATAGGGCGCCGGCGCCACGACGTTGTGTGATGCGACGGTCCGGTCCAAGGCTCGGGCAGGTGCGTCAGGACCCGGTGGTTGAAATCCTGAGCACGACTGGACTGCCCGGACGTTACCCGCCGGTATGGCTCCTACGACAGGGGGGTCCGGCGAGATGTTCGCTGCGTCACACAGATTGGTGTTTCCTCGCGCACAGTAGTCCACCCCTTTCTTGACTGGCCAGTAACCGCAAGCGAGGCCGCCACTGTTCACGTTTGCCGCACAGGCCTACGCTTGATCGTCATGGCACCCACACCATCCGGTAACTCCCGGACGCGCGTCCATGTGGTCAGCGACGTGCACGGCAACGCCCGTGACCTGGCCACTTCCGGTGAGGGTGCCGACGCCCTGATCTGCCTGGGCGACCTGGTCCTGTTCCTCGACTACGCCGACCACACGCGCGGGATCTTCCCCGAACTGTTCGGCGAGGCGAACGCCGACCGCCTGGTCGAGCTGCGCACCGCCCGCCGCTTCGAGGAGGCCCGCGAACTAGGCGCCCGCCTCTGGAGCACGGTCGGCGGCGACCGCGCCGCCCTCATCGAGAAGGCGGTCCGCAAGCAGTACGCGGAGATGTTCGCCGCCTTCCCCACCCCGACGTACGCCACCTACGGCAACGTCGACATGCCGACCCTGTGGCCCGAGTACGCCGAATCCGGAACGACCGTGCTCGACGGCGAACGCGTCGAGATCGGCGGCTGGACCTTCGGCTTCGTCGGCGGCGGCCTGCGCACCCCCATGCGCACCCCGTACGAGATCAGCGACGAGGAGTACGCCGCCAAGATCGAGGCCGTCGGCGAGGTCGACGTCCTGTGCACCCACATCCCACCCGAGGTCCCCGAGCTGGTCTACGACACCGTCGCGCGCCGTTTCGAACGCGGCAGCCGCGCCCTCCTGGACGCCATCCGCCGCACCAGGCCCCGCTATTCACTGTTCGGCCACGTCCACCAGCCGCTCGTCCCCAGGATGCGGATCGGCGCGACCGAGTGCGTGAACGTCGGCCACTTCGCGGGCAGCGGCAAGCCGTGGGCACTGGAATGGTGACCGCCCGCCGATACCGCAGGTAGGGGGTGCGGTAAGGGGGTTGGCGGGGAGGTAGCCTTCACGCTGCACGCACAAGCGCACGACGACGACGCCCTGCCGGTCCGCATCTGGAGGAGCCACAGCGATGGCGGAACACACCAGTTCGAGCATCACGATCGAGGCGGCACCGGCCGACGTCATGGCGGTGATCGCCGACTTCGCCCGCTACCCGGACTGGACCGGCGAGGTCAAGGAGGCGGACGTCCTCAAGACCGACGACCGGGGCCGCGCCGAACAGGTCCGGCTCGTCATGGACGCCGGCGCGATCAAGGACGACCAGGTCCTCGCGTACACCTGGACCGCCGACAACGAGGTCTCCTGGACCCTCGTCAAGTCCCAGATGCTGCGCTCCCTGGACGGCTCCTACCTCCTCAAGCCCAAGGGCGCGGGCGCCACGGAGGTCACGTACCTGCTGACCGTGGACGTCAAGATCCCCATGCTGGGCATGATCAAGCGCAAGGCCGAGAAGGTCATCATCGACAGGGCGCTGGCGGGGTTGAAGAAGCGGGTGGAGTCGGGCGAGAAGTAGACGGGGGTGCGTGTCAGCCCGTCCGTCGTTTGAGGACGAGGCCCCTTCGGGGCCGACGGGGGTCCGGGGGCGGAGCCCCCGGCAGCGGCGCCAAGCCCCCACCGACCGACTACCGTTCACAGACATGCGCACCCTCCTGATCACCGGCCCAGGCGGCAGCGGCCGCAGCACCATCGCCGCAGCCACCGCCCAAGCCGCCGCAGGCCCCGGCACCCGCACCCTGCTCCTGGGGGCGGACCGAGGCGACACCCTCGGCGCGGCCCTCGCCGTGCCGACAGGAGCGGCGCCCGTACACGTCACCGAACACCTCACCGCCTGGCGCCCCGACGCCACGGAGTCGTTCCGCGCAGACCTCACCGCCTTCCAGAACCGGGCCTCCTCCGCCCTCGAACTCCTGGGCGCGGCACGCCTGGACGCGGAAGAACTCACCCCCCTCCCCGGCGCCGAGGAACTGGCCCTGCTCCGCGCCCTGCGCGACGCGGCCCTCTCGGAGGCCTACGACCTGCTCGTGGTCGACCTCCCGCCCACCCCCCAGGCTCTCGCCCTCCTCGCCCTCCCCGAGGAACTCCGCCGCTACCTCCGCCGCCTCCTCCCCGCGGAGCGCCAGGCGGCCCGCGCCCTGCGCCCGGTCCTCGGCCGCCTCGCCGGCGTCCCGATGCCCTCGGAGTGGCTCTACGACACCGCGGGCCGGTGGGACGTGGAACTGGCGGCCGTCGAGGCGGTCCTCGCCGACCGCGACACGTCCGTACGCCTGGTCGCGGACCCCGGCCCGGCAGGCGCCGACGCCGTCCGCGCGGCCGGTCTCGCCCTCGCCCTGCGCGGCCTGCGCCCGGATGCGCTGATCGCCAACCGAGTACTGCCCGAGTCCGTCGAGGACACCTGGCTCGCCGCCCTGAACGCCCAGCAGCGCAAGACCCTGGACGAGTGGCAGGGCACGTACGACTGCCATCCCGTCCGTCACCTCGGCCACGACCCGCGCGGCACCGACGACCTTGCCGCGCTCGCCGTACCCGGTGTCAACGCGACCGGTTCCACGGTCGAGTGGCCCGTGACCGACGAGCCGGTCGAGGACGGCGGCGACAGGGTCCTCGTCTGGCACATCCCGCTGCCCGGTGCGATACGGGACGAGCTGGACCTCGTCCGCCGGGGCGACGAACTGGTCGTCACCGTCGGCCAGTTCCGCCGTATCGTCCCCCTGCCCTCGGCCCTGCGCCGCTGCACCGTGGCGGGTGCCGCCCTGCGCGAGGGCGAGCTGCGTATCCGCTTCACGCCCGACCCGGACCTGTGGCCGCGGGGAAGGTGAGCATTGGTGCGTGCGGAGACGTGAAGCACGTACGCCCATTCGGGTAACGTCGTAGAGACGAACCGTAGTCAGGAGTCCGTCATGAGCGAAGAGCTCCCCCCGTACGAGGCCGGCAAGGAAGAGGCGCTCGACGAGGTGCGGGCGACCGACGCCGACGCCTGGGCGACGGCGGCCGCCGAAGACCTCGCGGCGGAGAAGGCCCGCCGCCGCACCCAGTACGGCCCGCCCCCGGGCTCGGCCGCCGAGGAACTGCGCAAGCTCGTCGACACCGTCACGGACAAGCTGTCCAGCTTGCAGTCGCCACTGCTCGGCCAGGTCGCGGGACCGGCCGCCCAGCAGGTGGTCAAGCAGGTCGTCCAGCAGGCCAAGGCCGCCGTCGAGCCCGTCATCGAACGCAACCCGGACGTCTTCGACCACCTCGCGGCGGCCGGAAACGAACTCCTCGCCGCGTACCGCTCCGCCGTCCAGGCCCAGGAACAGCGCTGGACGGCCCGCGACAGCGAACTCAAGAACCTGCGCGACCCGGGAGACGACTCGGGCCCGGGGGAGCGCATCGACCTCGACTAGGACCCGCTCCGGAGGGCCCGCTCTCCGGAACGACGTCGCTGATCCGACGCCGGGCCCTCGGGTACGGTGGGCCGTAGCGGGGCTCGACCGAAACTGAGGGATTCATGGGACTCACCATCGGCGTCGACATCGGCGGCACCAAGATCGCGGCCGGCGTGGTCGATGAGGAAGGCACCATCCTGTCGACCCACCAGGTGCCCACCCCGGGCACGCCCGAGGGCATCGTCGACGCCATCGCCGCCGCCGTCGACGGAGCGCGCGCCGGGCACGAGATCGTGGGCGTGGGCATCGGCGCGGCAGGCTACGTGAACCGGCAGCGCTCCACGGTCTACTTCGCGCCGAACATCGACTGGCGCCAGGAGCCGCTGAAGGACAAGGTCGAGGCCCGCGTGGGCCTGCCCGTCGTCGTGGAGAACGACGCGAACGCCGCGGCCTGGGGCGAGTACAAGTTCGGCGCCGGCAAGGGCCACCGCAACGTCATCTGCATCACCCTCGGCACCGGCCTCGGCGGCGGCATCATCATCGGCAACAAGCTGCGCCGCGGGCACTTCGGGGTGGCCGCCGAGTTCGGCCACATCCGCATGGTGCCGGACGGCCTGCTGTGCGGCTGTGGCTCGCAGGGCTGCTGGGAGCAGTACGCCTCCGGCCGCGCTCTCGTCCGCTACGCCAAGCAGCGCGCCAACGCCACCCCCGAGGCGGCCGAGGTACTGCTCTCGCTGGGCGACGGCAGCCCCGAGGGCATCGAGGGCAAGCACATCTCCATGGCCGCCCGGCAGGGCGACCCGGTGGCCGTCGACTCCTACCGCGAGCTGGCCCGCTGGGCCGGCGCCGGCCTCGCCGACCTGGCCTCCCTCTTCGACCCCTCCGCGTTCATCGTCGGCGGCGGCCTCTCGGACGAGGGCGAACTCGTCCTCGACCCGATCCGCAAGTCCTACAAACGCTGGCTGGTGGGCGGCAACTGGCGCCCGGTGGCCGACGTGATCGCGGCCCAACTGGGCAACAAGGCGGGCATGGTGGGTGCGGCGGACTTGGCGAGGGAGCCGGACCCGATCATGTAGTGCGCCTCGCTTTGTGCTTTTAAGGGGCGCGGGGAACTGCGCGACCAGCCACATCGGACCGGCAGTCGCACACGAACCTCGCGCCCCGAGCTATTGGGCGCGCGGCTCTTTTCCTCGCGGCGTAAATTGATCCACATGGCGCCGCTCCCCAACTCCCGCACCGAACCCGACGGTTCCGCGATCATCCGCGTCCTGAGCTACAACATCCGCTCGATGCGCGACGACACCGCCGCCCTGGCCCGCGTGATCAGGGCCTGCGCCCCGGACCTCGTCCTCGTCCAGGAAGCCCCCCGCTTCTTCCGCTGGCGCAAGAAGCTCGCCCGCCTGGCGTCAGCCTCCGACCTGGTCGTCCTCTCCGGCGGCGGCACCGCCGCGGGGCCCGCCCTGCTCTGTTCCCTCCGCGCGACAGTCGAACGCACCGAGGACGTACTCCTCCCCCTCACCCCCGGCGAACACCGCCGCGGCTTCGCGACCGCGGTCGTCCGCTTCGGCGGCGCCAGGCTCGGCGTCCTCAGCTGCCACCTCAGCCTCCGCGAGGACGAGCGCTACGACCAGGGCGGCATGCTGCTCGACCGGCTGGCCGGCCTGGGCGTGGACCACGCGATCGCGGGCGGCGACCTCAACGACCGCCCCGGAGGCCGGACTTTCACCCGGCTGGCCAAGGACCTCCAGGACTGCTGGGCCACCACACCCTGGGGCGACGAGTACACCTGGACCCCCGGCAACCCCTTCCAGCGCATCGACGCGATCTTCGCGACCCAGGGCGTCGAGGTGCTGGGCTGCGGGGTGCCGTCGGAGCAACCGGGAGTGACGGAGACAGACCTGAGGGCGGCCACGGACCACTTCCCGGTCCTGGCCGCCCTCAAAATCCCCGCAAGTTAGACGACGGCCCCGCGCCCGGGGTCGTCCCCCTCCTCGTCGTCCGTCCGCATCCGCATCACCAGCGTGCCGAAGCCGCCCAGGAAGCCGCCGATGCCGACGGTCGTGAGCCACCAGGTCATGTCCCAGCCGAGCAGCACCGCCAGCAGCAGCAGGATCGGGCCGCCGATCACCCCGAGCCAGGCGAACTTGGCCGTCGTGTCGGCGGCCGGCAGCGGCGGCGGCTCCGGCGGCACGAAGTGGCCCTCGTCGTCCTCGTCGAAGTCCTCCTCGGAGGCGTCCGGCGCGGTGTAGTCACGGGGACCGCCGACACCGGGCGCGAACGAGACGGAACTGCCCAGCGGCTTGGCGGACGGCGGCTCCTCCGCGTCCTTGTCCTTGCCCTTGTCCTTGCCCTTGTCCTTGGAGGACTGCTCCTTGGCCTTGGGCTGCTCGTCGTTCTTCTCGGGGTCGAGCAGCGCCAGGTCCTCGATCGACTTGAACGGCTTGGCGCCCGGCGGATCCTTGGGCTCGTCACCGTATCCGGCGACGATCGCGGCCCACGCGGCCTCCTCGTCGAACGGGACGCCCTGCTCGTCCGGTTCGAGGCCCTCGCGGTCGGAGTCGTGCTCAGCCACCTGTGGCCGTCCCTTCCTGCTCGCTCACCCGGCCCGTGTCGGACGCCTGCTTGCCGACACTGGGTGCGAGCCGGCCGATGAACGTGAAGCTCTCCTCGAAAATCCGGTCCGCGTCGTGGTCCAACGTCGCGACGTGGTAGCTCTGTTCCAGCAGGATTTCCGCCACGTCGGCCGAGGAAACGCGACTGAGGACACGGGCCGAGTCGGCCGACGGCACCACATGGTCCTGGGTGCTGTGCAGCAGCAGAAGCGGCTGGGTCACCTGCGGCAGCTCGCGGTCGACCAGCCGGAAGAAATTGCGCAGCGAGTGCGCGGAGTGCAGCGGCACCTTGTCGTAGCCGACCTCGTCGCTGCCCTCCTTCGCGATGTCGCTGGCGATACCCGGCGCCGTACGCACCAGGTGGCGCGCGACCGGAAGGGCGTACGCGGCGAGGCCGTGCACCTTGATACCGGGGTTGACGACCACGACACCGCTGATCTCGTCGCCGTGCTTCGCGGCCAGCCGCAGGGCCAGCGCCCCGCCCATGGACAGGCCCGCGACGAAGACCTGGGAGCAGCGCTCGCGCAAGGCGCGCAGCTCGCGGTCCACCTCCGCGTACCAGTCCTGCCAGCCGGTGAGCTGCATGTCCTCCCAGCGGGTGCCGTGCCCGGGCAGCAGCGGCAGCGACACGGTGAGGCCGCGCTCGGCCAGATACTCCGCCCAGGGGCGCAGCGACTGCGGGGAACCGGTGAAGCCGTGGCAGAGGAGAACTCCGACCTCCCCGCCCTCGTGGCGGTACGGCTCGGCTCCGGGGAGGACCGGCACCTTCGGTCTCCTGTTCATGAGAGGGGCGTGTTCATGTTCATGAAGAAGGGTGTGCGTCAGTGAGGCGTGAACGAGTCCAGGTGCGGTTAACCGTACGCGACCGCACTGACACCGACCAGGGCCGTCGGGTCCTTTGACGGTGCTCCGGGTTAAGGTCTGATCGATGAGCACAGGAGGCACTCGGTTGTTGTACGGCACGATGAAGGTCGCCATCGGTGGGCCGCTGAAGGTCGCCTTCCGGCCGTGGGTGGAGGGCCTTGAGAACATTCCGGCGGAGGGCGCCGCCATTCTGGCGAGCAATCACCTCTCGTTCTCGGACTCGTTCTTCCTGCCCGCGATCCTCGACCGCAAGGTGACCTTCATCGCGAAGGCCGAGTACTTCACGACGCCCGGGCTGAAGGGCAAGCTGACGGCCGCGTTCTTCAAGGGCGCCGGCCAGCTCCCGGTGGACCGCTCGGGTGCGCGCGGGGCGGGCGAGGCCGCGATCAAGGCCGGGCTCGACGTCCTGGCGCGCGGTGAGCTGTTCGGTATCTATCCGGAGGGCACGCGCTCCCCGGACGGCCGCCTGTACCGCGGCAAACCGGGTGGCCTCGCGCGCGTGGCGCTCGCCGGCGGCGCTCCGGTGATCCCGGTCGCGATGATCGACACGGAGAAGATCCAGCCGCCCGGCAAGGTCGTGCCGAAGCTGATGCGCCCGGGCATCCGGATCGGCAAGCCGCTCGACTTCAGCCGGTACAACGGCATGGAGCACGACCGTTTCGTGCTGCGCGCCGTGACCGACGAGGTCATGTACGAAATCATGAAGCTCTCCGGCCAGGAGTACGTCGACATCTATGCGACGGCCGCCAAACGGCAGCTCGCGGAGGCGGCGAAGGCCGAGAAGGAAGCGGACAAGGCCACCAAGGCCGCGCTCGCACAAGCGGAGAAGGAACAGACCGGGTCCTCGTAGCGCGAGGGCAGTCTGTTGTCGGGGGTGGGGATCGTGGCGAAACGCGAGCGCGTCATCAGAATGTCCGTCGAGCAGCCGCTGTGGCGCGCCCTGAGCGGCTACCGCGTGCTGACCATGCTGTACGCGGTCGGACTGTTCGCCTCCGAGTACGACCAGTTCGACCGCCCGGGCATCGCCATCGCCTTCTACGTCGTCCTGTTCGTCTGGACGCTCGCCACCCTGCCCCGGGTGCAGAGCGCGGTCGCCTGCACCAAGCGCTTCCTGGCCGTGGACCTCGCGATCGCGCTGACCGGCATCGTCCTCACCCCGGTCGCCGCCGACGCCCACCACATCGACAGCGGCGGCCCCACCCTGCCGTCGATATGGACCGCCGGTTCGGTCCTCGCCTTCGCCATCAAGGGCGGCTGGCGCTGGGCCGCCTTCGCCTCCACCCCGGTCGCCGTCGCCAACCTGATCGAGCGCGGCTCCCCGGCCCGCGACACCGTGCACAACGTGGTCCTCGTCTGGGTCGCCTCCATCGCCATCGGCTACGTCGTGGAGGTCGCCCGCGCCTCCGAGCGCACCCTCGCCCGCGCCCTGGAGATCGAGGCCACCACCCGGGAGCGGGAGCGGCTCGCCCGGGACATCCACGACGGTGTCCTTCAGGTGCTGGCCATGGTGCAGCGGCGCGGTGCCGTGCTCGGCGGCGAGGCGGGCGAACTGGGCCGGATGGCGGGCGAGCAGGAGATCGCCCTGCGCACTCTGGTCTCCGCCGGCCTGGTGCCCGTCTCCAGGGTGTCGCTGGACGCGGCGGAGGGCGCGGTCGTGAGGGCCGTAGAAGAGGAACCCGATGCCGGGGACGACGACGGGCCGGTCGATCTTCGGTCGCTGCTCGCGCCGTATGCCGCCGCGAAGGTGAGTTTCGCCGAGCCCGGGGCTCCGGTGCCGTTGCCCGCGCCCGCGGCGAAGGAGCTGGCCGCCGCTGTCGGTGCCGCGTTGGACAATGTGCGCAGGCATGCCGGTGACGAGGCCCGTGCCTGGATCCTGGTCGAGGACGAGCCGGGGGAGGTCGTGGTGACCGTGCGGGACGACGGGCCCGGTATCCCCGAGGGGCGGCTCGCGCAGGCCGAGGGGGAGGGGCGGCTCGGGGTCGCCCTGTCGATCCGGGGGCGGCTGCGGCACCTCGGCGGCAGCGCCGAGCTGGTGTCGATTCCCGGTCAGGGCACGGAAGTTGAGCTGAAGGTACCGAAGGCGCGGGGGAAGGCGGGGACACGATGAGTGAGCAGCGGGGCCCGATCAGGGTCATGGTGGTCGACGACCACCCGATGTGGCGCGATGCCGTGGCGCGCGACCTGGCCGAGTCCGGCTTCGAGGTGGTCGCCACCGCCGGGGACGGCGAGCAGGCGGTGCGCCGGGCGAAGGCAGCCGCCCCGGACGTCCTGGTCCTGGACCTGAACCTGCCGGTGCTGCCCGGTGTCCAGGTCTGCAAGGAACTGGTGGGCGCCAACCCGGCGTTGCGCGTCCTGGTGCTCTCGGCGAGCGGTGAGCACGCCGACGTGCTGGAGGCGGTGAAGTCGGGCGCGACCGGCTATCTGCTCAAGTCGGCTTCCACGGAAGAGCTGTTGGACGCGGTGCGCCGGACGGCCGTCGGCGACCCGGTGTTCACCCCGGGGCTCGCCGGACTGGTCCTCGGCGAGTACCGGCGCCTGGCCTCCGACCCGGCACCGGCCGCCGGCAGCGACGAGCCCAAGGCGCCCCAACTCACCGACAGGGAAACCGAAGTACTGCGCCTGGTCGCCAAGGGCCTGAGCTACAAGCAGATCGCCGAACGCCTGGTCATCTCGCACCGCACGGTCCAGAACCACGTCCAGAACACCCTGGGCAAGCTCCAGTTGCACAACCGCGTGGAGCTGGTGCGGTACGCGATAGAGCGCGGCCTCGACGACGCGTAGCCGGACCGGGTAGATCAACTACCCCACAATTCAGGTGAATTGACCTTCCCGCCCATCCCTCTGTGACCTGGATCACCATTAGCGTGGCTGTCACAGGAAACTGCGGCGAAGGGATATTTCCATGCGCGTCGGAGTACTGACCGGAGGCGGCGACTGCCCCGGACTCAACGCCGTCATCCGGGGCATCGTCCGCAAGGGCGTCCAGGAGTTCGGCTACGACTTCGTCGGCTACCGGGACGGCTGGCGGGGCCCGCTCGAAGGAGACACCGTCCGGCTCGACATCCCCGCCGTGCGCGGCATCCTGCCCCGCGGCGGCACCATCCTCGGCTCCTCCCGCACCAACCCGCTGAAGCTGGAGAACGGCATCGGCCGCATCAAGGCCAACCTCGCCGCGCAGGAGGTCGACGCGCTGATCGTGATCGGCGGCGAGGACACCCTCGGCGTGGCCGCGCGGCTCTCGGACGAGTACGGCGTGCCGTGCGTCGGCGTGCCGAAGACCATCGACAACGACCTGTCCGCCACCGACTACACCTTCGGCTTCGACACCGCCGTGGGCATCGCCACGGAGGCCATCGACCGGCTGCACACCACCGCCGAGTCGCACATGCGGGTCCTGGTCTGCGAGGTCATGGGCCGCCACGCCGGCTGGATAGCGATCCACTCCGGCCTGGCCGGCGGCGCCAACGTCATCCTCATCCCCGAGCAGCGCTTCGACGTCGACCAGGTGTGCGGCTGGATCACCTCCCGCTTCAAGGCGTCGTACGCCCCGATCGTGGTCGTCGCGGAGGGGGCCATGCCCAAGGACGGCGAGGTGGTCCTCAAGGACGGCACCCTCGACTCCTTCGGACACGTGCGGCTGTCCGGGGTCGGCGAGTGGCTGGCCAAGGAGATCGAGAAGCGGACCGGCAAGGAGGCCCGCACCACCGTCCTCGGCCACATCCAGCGCGGCGGCACGCCGAGCGCCTTCGACCGCTGGCTCGCCACCCGCTTCGGCCTGCACGCCATCGAGGCCGTCCGCGACGGCGACTTCGGCAAGATGGTCGCCCTGCGTGGCACGGACATCGTCCGGGTCCCGATCGCGGAGGCCACGGCCCAGCTGAAGACGGTCGACCCGAAGCTGTACGAGGAGGTCGGGGTGTTCTTCGGCTGAGCCATGGCCGCGCTCCGGGCGCCGGCCGGGCGACTCAGCCCGTCCGGCGCTCCACCGACGACGCCGTGCTCGACCCCCGCAGCCGACCCATCAACTCCCGTACGACAGCGGCCCCGTTGAGCGTCAGCACGGACTCCGGGTGGAACTGCACACCGGCGAACCCCGGCCCCCGCAGCGCATGCACCTCACCCCTCGCGCTACGACTGACCTCCACGCCGTGGGCCTCCAGTTCGGCGGCGGCCTCGTCGTCGCACCGCGCCACGAAGCTGTTGTAGAAGCCGACGGTCTCCTCCCGCCCGAACAGGTCGACCGTCGTCTGCGCCCCCTGGTACGGAACCTCCTTCCGCACGATCTCCAACCCCAGCTCCGCCGCGATCAGTTCGTGCCCGAGGCACACACCGAGGACGCCGTGCCGGTTCTCGCGGAGGACCTCGGCGGTCAGCGCCCGCAGGAACCGCATCTTCGGATCGGCCGTGTCGGAGGGGTCACCGGGGCCCGGCCCCAGCACCACCGGTCCCTCGTGCGCGAGCACCGCCTCCCGCAGCCCCGCCTCGTCGTACCGGCGCACGGTCACCTCCAGGCCGCTCGACCGCAGCACATGCGCGAGCATCGCCGTGAAGGTGTCCTCCCCGTCGACGACCAGCGCGTGCCCGGTCAGCTCCTCGGACCGCTCCTGCATCCGCAGCCAGAAGGGCGCCAGGGAGGTGCGGCGACCGTCGAGGGCGGCGCGCACCCGTGGATCGTCGGCGAGCCGGGGCCGCGTGCCCTCCTCGCGCGGCCGGGAGGGCCGTACGCCCAGCGCCGCCAGCACTCCCGCCGCCTTCGCGTGGGTCTCCGCGACCTCGCCCGCCGGGTCGGAGCCACGGACGAGGGTCGCGCCGACCGGTACCCGCAGCCGGCCGGCCGCGTCGATGTCGGCGGTGCGGATGAGGATGGGGGAGTCGAGGGTCTGCGCGCCGCCGGAGTCGCGGCCGAGCAGGGCGAGGGCGCCCGCGTAGTAGCCGCGCCCGACACCGTCCCGTCCGAGGGGCTCATACCGCTCGATGACCCGGCAGGCGTTCTGCACCGGCGAGCCGGTGACGGTCGCCGCGAACATGGTCTCCCTCAGGACCTCCCGCACATCCAGCGAGGACCGGCCGCGCAACTCGTACTCCGTGTGCGCGAGATGGGCCATCTCCTTCAGCCGCGGCCCGACCACGACCCCGCCCATGTCGCCGACCGTGCACATCATCTTCAGTTCCTCGTCGACGACCATCGACAGCTCCTCGATCTCCTTGCCGTCGGCGAGGAAGGAGAGCAGGTGCTCGGGCGTGGGCCCCTCGGCCGGATAGCGGTACGTCCCGCTGATCGGGTTCATGACGACCGTCCCGCCGGACATCCGCACGTGCACCTCGGGACTCGCGCCCACGAGCGTGCGCTCCCCGGTGTGCACGACGAACGTCCAGTACGCGCCCCGCTCACCCACCAGCAGCCGCCGGAAGAGCGCGAGAGCGTCTTTGCGCGAGAACCCCGGGATCTCGCCCCCGTACGTCCGCCGGATGACGAAGTTGGCCCCCTCGCCGCGCCCGATCTCCTCCCGCAGCACCCGCCCGACGATCTCCCCGTACGCCTCGTCACCGACGTCGAAGCCACCGCCCTCGACCCGCACGTCGTGCGCGGGCAGCTGGTCCAGGGCGTCGGCGAGCGGGATGCCGTACGACTCCTCGGGGGTGAGGAAGGCCAGCGGGGTGCCGTCGTCACGGACGTCGAAGCCGCGCTCGCGGATCTGGCGGAAGGGAATCAGGGCCAGGCCCTCGGCGGGGAGGTCGGCGAGGCGGTCGTGGGTGGAGACCGGGCCGCGCATGACCTCGATCACGTCCTGGTCGTGGCCCGGGGTGCGACGGCGCAGCAGGGCGAACGGTCGGTCGTCGGTCAGCAGCTGTGTCAGGTCCATGGTTCCTCTGCCATCGATGGAGGAGGAACGACCCCGGACACACCGAAGGCCGCCCCTCGGGCGGCCTTCGCGGAGTACTGGGAGTACGCGCAGTCAGTGGGCCGCCGGATGAGCGGTCCACCACCAGTTACGGGTCGAATGCGCGAACATGGAGCGCACCATACCCCACGCACAGGTGAGCATCTGGGCGTCTCACCTGTCGAGCCGCAGGAAAACGACTCGACACGACGCCGTAATGTTTACTGAGTGACCGTGAACGCTGATTCCCAAGCCGTCGCCGCTCAGGCGACCTGGCGCGACCTGCCCGCGGCGCAGCAGCCTGACTACCCCGACTCCGAGGCTCTGCGCAAGGTGATTGCCGAGCTGGAGTCGTATCCTCCACTGGTCTTCGCCGGTGAGTGTGACCAGCTGCGTGCCCGTATGGCGGCCGTCGCCAAGGGGGAGGCGTTCCTCCTTCAGGGCGGCGACTGCGCCGAGTCCTTCGACGCCGTCGGTGCCGACCAGATTCGCGCCAAGCTCAAGACCCTCCTCCAGATGGGCGCCGTCCTCACGTACGCCGCCTCGGTGCCGGTGGTCAAGGTCGGCCGGATCGCCGGCCAGTACTCCAAGCCGCGCTCCAAGGGGACCGAGACCCGCGACGGGGTGACGCTCCCGACCTACCGGGGTGACTCCGTCAACGGCTTCGCCTTCACCGAAGAGGCCCGCGTCCCGGACCCCGAGCGCCTGAAGCGGATGTACAACGCGTCCGCCTCCACGCTCAACCTGGTGCGCGCCTTCACCACCGGCGGCTACGCCGACCTGCGCCAGGTGCACGCCTGGAACCAGGACTTCGTGAAGTCGTCCCCCTCCGGCCAGCGCTACGAGCAGCTCGCCCGCGAGATCGACAACGCGCTGAACTTCATGCGGGCCTGCGGGACCGACCCGGAGGAGTTCAAGACCGTCGAGTTCTACTCCTCGCACGAGGCGCTGCTGCTGGACTACGAATCGGCCCTCACCCGGGTCGACTCCCGCACCGGCAGGCTCTACGACGTCTCCGGGCACATGGTGTGGATCGGCGAGCGCACCCGCCAACTGGACGGCGCGCACATCGAGTTCGCCTCCCAGATCCGCAACCCGATCGGCATCAAGCTCGGCCCGACGACCACCGCCGAGGACGCGCTCCAGTACATCGAGCGCCTCGACCCCGACCGCGAGCCCGGCCGCCTCACCTTCATCGTGCGGATGGGCGCGGACAAGGTCCGCGACAAGCTGCCCGAGCTGGTCGAGAAGGTCACCGCGTCCGGCGCGACCGTCGCCTGGATCACCGACCCGATGCACGGCAACACGTACGAGGCGGCCTCCGGTCACAAGACCCGCCGCTTCGACGACGTGCTCGACGAGGTGAAGGGCTTCTTCGAGGTCCACAAGGGCCTCGGCACCCACCCGGGCGGCATCCACGTCGAGCTCACGGGCGACGATGTCACCGAGTGCGTGGGCGGCGGCGACGAGATCTTCGTCGACGACCTCCACCAGCGCTACGAGACGGCCTGCGACCCGCGCCTCAACCGCAGCCAGTCCCTCGACCTGGCCTTCCTCGTCGCCGAGATGTACAGGGACCAGTAACCGTTTCACCTGTTACAGCAGAGTGCCGTGGGGCGGGGATCACATACGATCCCCGCCCCACGGCACTTTTACGACTCCTGTGGGCCGGGTAAGGTTAGGTTGGCCTTATCAAGTTCCGGCGGGAGGTGAATCCGCGTGTACGTCTGCAGCTGCTTCCAGGTGACCGAGGCGCAGGTCCAGCAGCACGCGGGTGGGGGTGCCTGCACGCCCCGCCAGATCGCCTCCGCCTGCAAGGCCGGTACCGACTGCGGTTCGTGCGTCCGCCGGATCCAGGCGATCCTCGGCCGCGGCAACTGCCCGCGCCGCGATCTCGGCGATCTCGCGGAAGAGGGCGCGCCGGTCTTCGCCGAACTGGACGAACTGGACGAAGCCGCTTAGGGGCGGAACCTAGCTGGGCTGCTCGATCTGCTGCGCGATGTACAGCGCCTCGCCGAGCTGCTCGATCAGCTGGAGCTGCGTGTCGAGGTAGTCGATGTGGTGCTCCTCGTCCTCAAGGATGTCCTCGAAGATGTTCGCGGACGTGATGTCGCCCTTGGTGCGCATCACCTCGATCCCGCGCTTGAGGCGGTCGATCGCCTCGACCTCCACCTGCCGGTCCGCCTGGAACATCTCGGTGACCGTCTGGCCGACCCGGACATGGAACAGCCGCTGGTAGTTCGGCAGACCGTCGAGCATCAGGATGCGCTCGGTGATCTTGTCCGCGTGCTTCATCTCGTCGATGGATTCTTCACGCGTGTACTTGGCGAGCTTGGTCCAGCCGTTGTTGTCCTGGATGCGGTAGTGCAGCCAGTACTGGTTGATCGCGGTCAGCTCACCGGTGAGCTGCTCGTTGAGGAATTCAAGGACCTCGGGGTCGCCCTGCATCGCAGAGGCTCCTTCCAAAACAAGGGAACTGGTGGGGTGCGCCGCATGATTGCACCGGCGCGAAGACGTCGTCCAGTAAGTGCATGCTTAGTAGGAGTTGCCCGAATCCGCCCAGAGCCGGTCATGTGCACCGGCCCCCGTCTGTCAGGATGGAGCCATGGGTCAGAGAGGGGTCGAACAGTCCGAGCTGCCGCCCGGCCAGCGACTTCAGCGCGGCTGGCCGGTCACCCACTACGGCCCGGTGCCCAAGTTCCGCCCCGAGCGCTGGGAGTTCAGTGTCTTCGGCGCCACCGCCGACGCCGACAAGCACTCCTGGAACCACGACGAGTTCACGGCTCTGCCCTACGACTCGGTCGTGGCCGATCTGCACTGCGTCACGAAGTTCAGCATGCTGGGCGCCGAATGGGGCGGAATCCCCGCCCGTACGATCCTGGAGACCGCCCCGCCGTCACCCGCCGTCACCCATGTCATGGTCTGGGCGGAGTACGGCTTCAGCGCCAACCTCCGGCTGGCCGACTTCGCCGCCGAGGGAACGATTTTCGCCACCCACAAGGACGGCGAACTCCTCACCGCGGAACACGGCTTCCCGCTCCGCCTGGTCGTCCCCCACCTGTACGCGTGGAAGGGCCCGAAGTGGGTCCGGGGCGTCGAGTACATGACGGCCGACCGGCGCGGGTTCTGGGAGGAACGCGGGTACCACAACGTCGGGGACCCGTGGAAGGAACAGCGGTACTCGTACCAGGAGGGGCCCGGCGAGGGTCCCGAGCTGTGACTACGTGACTACGAGTCCCTGAGCTTCTTCAGCCGCTCCACGTCCGCCGCGTGCCCCTCCTTGCCGCCGGGCGTCTCGATGATCAGCGGTACGCCCTCGGTCGCCGGGTGGGTCATCAGCGCGCGGAACGGATCCTCGCCGATGTGCCCGGAGCCGATGTTCTCGTGCCGGTCCTTGTGGGCGCCGACGACGTCCTTGGAGTCGTTGGCATGGATCAGTTTCAGCCGCCCCTCGCCGACCGTGTCCACCAGCAGATCGAGCGTCTGGTGCATCCCGCTCGGACCGGTCAGATCGTGCCCGGCGGCGAAGATGTGGCACGTGTCCAGACACACGCCCAGCTTCGGATGGGCGTCCAGCGCCTCGAAGTACGGCCCGAAGTCCCAGGTCCGCGAGCACAGCGACGAACCCTGACCGGCCGTCGACTCAAGGAGCAGGAACGGATCGTCGTCGTGGGTCAACTCGTCCAGCAGCGGCAGCAGATGCTCCCGCACCTGGGCCAGCGCCACGGCCCGCTCCCGCCCGCCCGTCGCGCTCCCCGTATGCACGACCACACCGAGCGCGCCGATCTCCCGTCCCCGCCGCAGCGAGTGCCGGAGCGACTCGACGGACTTCTCTACGGTGGCTTCGGTGTGCGAGCCGAAGTTGATCAGGTACGGGGCGTGCACGTACGCCGGGATGGACTCGGCCTCGCACACCGCGCGGAACTCCTCGTCCTGGCGCGGGTTCCCGACCGGTGTCGCCCAGCCGCGCGGGTTGGCGACGAAGACCTGCACGGTCTCGGCGGCCAGCTCACGGGCGTAGGACAGCCCCACGGAGTGGAGACCGCCGGCCACCGGGACATGGCCGCCGACGGGGTTGCGGGACGGGAACTCGGGCGTACGGGAGGGGAACTCGCTGCTCACCCGACCAGGGTGTCACGCGCGCGTGCCGCCCCCGTCACCGGATGGTGATCGTGATCGTCGACCCCTTGGGAGCCTGCTCGCCCGCGTCCACGGACTGGCTCTTCACAGTGTCGCCGAACAGACCGAGCAGCCCGCGGTCCTCCTTGACCTTGAAACCGGACTCCTCCAGGAGCTTCGTCGCCGCGTCGACACTCGCGCCGACCACGCTCGGGACCTCGACCATCTCCGGGCCCTTGGACACCGTCAGCGTCACCGTGTCGCCCTCGGCGGCCTGGCTGTCGCCGGCCGGGGTCTGCTGGGCGACCTGGCCCGCGTCGTACTCCGAGGTGACCTGGGTGTCGGACACCTTCACCGCGAGACCGGCCTCCTGGAGGTCCGACTTCGCGTCGTCCAGGTCCTCACCGGTGACGTCCGGCACGTCGACCGCGCTGCCCTTGCTGACGGTCAGGGCTATCGCGGAACCCGCGTGGCGCTCGGTGCCCGCCTCGGGGTCCGTGCTGATCACGGAGCCCTTGGGGACGTCGTCGCTGAACTCCCTGGTGACCATGCCGGCCGCCAGCCCGTCCGTCTTGAGCAGGGCCTGCGCCTTGCCCAGGGCGAAGCCCGTGAGATCGGGCACCTTCACGGTCTCCGGGCCGTCCGAGACGGTCAGGGCCACCGAGTCGTTGTCCCGGATGCGGGCGCCGGCCACCGGGTCGGTGCTGATGACCGTGCCCCGCTTCACGGTGTCGCTGTAGGCGTGCTTGACCGACTTGACGTCGAGACCGGCCTCTTGCAGCCGCTCCTTCGCCTGTGCCTCGGTCTTCGCCAGCAGCGGCGGGACCTTGGTGAACTGGCCGGAGTTGATGTACCAGACCCCTGCCCCGACCCCGAGGATCAGCAGCACGGCGGCAATGATCGCCAGTAGCCCGCGCCGGGGCCGCCGCGCGTCGCGCCGCCGGGGCGGCAGCGGCGGCCCGCTCTCGAACCGGCTCGTCCGGTTGAACGGGTCACCGGGCTCGTCGTCCTCGTTGACCGGCAGCGGACGCGGCACGGTCAGCGAGCGCGGGATCACGCTCGTACGGTTCTCGGAGTAGGGATGCTCCGAGGTCAGCGCCTGCGGCGGCACCACGTCCAACTGCTCGTCGCTCAGCCCCGCCCGCGCCTCGCGGACCAGACCGAACAGCGCGACCGCGTCGTACGGCCGGATCTCCGGGGTGCGCGCGGTGGCCGTGGCGACCAGTTCGTCCAGCTCGTACGCCAGCCCCGGCACGACGGCCGACGGCGGCGGGACGTCCTCGTGCAGGTGCTTGTAGAGCACGATCGCGGGGGAGTCCCCGTCGTGCGGCTTCTGGCCGGTGAGCATCTCGTACAGGACGACACCGCAGGCGTACACGTCGACCCGGGGGGACGCCGTGCCGCCCTCGATCTGCTCCGGCGCGAGATATGAGACCGTGCCGAGCACGTTCTCCGTGGTGCTGGTGACCGTGTCCACGGACCGCACCAGCCCGAAGTCGGCGACCTTGACCCGGCCGTCGTCCCCTATGAGCACGTTCTCCGGCTTCATGTCCCGGTGCACGAACCCGGCCCGGTGCGCGGCACCGAGCGCGGCCAGCACCGGCTCCAGGATGTCCAGGGCGGCCCGCGGCTGGAGCGCCCCGCGCTCGCGCAGCACGTCCCGCAGGGTGCAGCCGGCCACGTACTCCATCGCCAGATAGACGTACGCCCCCTGGGCGCCCTGGTCGAAGACCTGCACCACGTTCGGATGCGCCAGCCGCGCCACTGACTTGGCCTCGCGGATGAACCGGTCGACGAAGGAGGCGTCCGCCGCGAGTGTCGGGTGCATCACCTTGAGCGCGAGAACCCGGTCCAGGCGGGTGTCCACGGCCCGGTAGACCGTGGCCATCCCGCCGACGGCGATCCGCGCGTCGACGCGATAGCGGCCGTCGAGCAACTGCCCGACGAGAGGGTCATGAAGGGTCGTATCCACGCAGGTGAGTGTACGAGCCGAGGCTGACAGCGCCCCCTTTTCGGCCAGTTTCGGGGCGGTACTGCAGCCGAGCTGTGACGGATCGCACGCTCTGGAGGGGGAGATCAGAAGGCCGGACGTTCCGGGTCCAACCGTGCCAGACCCTCCGCGGGAGACGACGCCTCGGCGAAGTGCCTACGGGGGATGCGCCCCGCCCGGAACGCCAGCCGCCCCGCCTCCACCGCGCTCCGCATCGCGGACGCCATCAGCACCGGCTCCTGCGCCCGCGTCACCGCCGAGGCGAGCATCACCCCCGCGCATCCCAGCTCCATCGCGAACGCCGCGTCCGACGCCGTACCGGCCCCCGCGTCCAGGATCACCGGCACGCGCGCGTGCTCGACGATCAGCTGGAAGTTGTGCGGGTTGCGGATCCCGAGCCCGGAGCCGATCGGTGACCCCAGGGGCATGATCGCCGCGCACCCGACGTCCTCCAGCTTCCGCGCCAGCACGGGATCGTCGTTCGTGTACGGCAGCACCGTGAAGCCGTCGTCGACCAGGGTCTCGGCCGCGTCGAGCAGCTCGATGGGATCGGGGAGCAGCGTGCGCTCGTCCGCGATCACCTCCAGTTTGACCAGCGCCGTCCCGAGCGCCTCCCGCGCCAGCCGGGCCGTCAGCACCGCCTCGCCCGCCGTGAAACAGCCCGCGGTGTTGGGCAGCACCCGGATCCCGAGCCGCTCCAGGACGGACAGCACCGAACCGTGCACGGAGGCGTTCACGCGCCGCATCGCGACCGTCGTCAACTCCGTCCCGGAGGCGACCAGGGCGCGCTCCAGGACGTCGAGGCTGGGCGCACCCCCGGTGCCCATGATCAGCCGGGACGTGAAGGACGTACCACCAAGGATGAACGGGTCGTCGGCCATGGGTCAGCCTCCTTGGACGGCGGTGAGGACCTCGACGCGGTCCCCCTCGGAGAGGGACGTCGAGGGCCATTCCGCGCGCGGGACGACGGTTTCGTTGAGGGCGGCGGCCACCCCGGAGGGCGAAGGGGCCAGGGTGCGTACGAGGGTGTCGAGAGCCGTGCCGGGAGCGATCACCCGGGGCTCCCCGTTGACGGAGACGTTCATGCGGGCTGCTCCATGAGTGCCGCGCGGGCGAACCGCTTCGGCGTGAACGGGCGTGCCTCGTCCGGGAGTTCACCGGTGGTCAGGGCGTGCGCGAGGGCGTCGCCGGTGACCGGCGTGAGCAGTACGCCGTTGCGGTAGTGCCCGGTGGCCAGCAGCAGCCCGGGGAGTGCGGTCGGGCCGAGCAGCGGCGCGTTGTCGGGGGAGCCGGGGCGCAGTCCGGCCCGGGTCTCGGTGAGCGGCAGTTCGGTGATCCCGGGCACCAACTCGTGGGCGTCGCGCAGCAGTTCGTAGACCCCGCCGGCGGTCACCGTGGTGTCCCAGCCCAGTTCCTCACTCGTGGCGCCGACGACCAGCTCGCCGTTCTCGCGCGGCACGAGATAGACGTGGCTGCCGCGCACCACGGCCCGCACGGTCCGGCTCAGGAACGGCGCGTACCGCTCCGGCACGGTCAGCCGCAGCACCTGCCCCTTCACGGGCCGTACGGGCGGCAGGACGTCGTCCGGGACCCCCGCCAGCCGCCCGCTGAGGCTGCCGCCCGCGAGGACCACCTGGCCCGCGCCCAGCACGTCACCCTCGCGCGTGACGACCCCCGTGGCGCGGTCCTGGCCGACCGTGAGCCGCTCGGCCCACGTCCGGTGGAACACGACCCCGGCGCGCTCGCACGCGGCCACCAGCGCCCGCGCCAGCCGCCGCGGGTCGACCTGGTGGTCCCCGTCGACCCGGAGCCCCCCGCGCACCCCCGGCGCGAGCATCGGCTCAAGGCGCCGGCACTCGCGCCCGGACAACCACTCGGAGTCCAGGCCCGACCGGTGCTGGAGGGCGTGCAGTTCACGGAGGTGGGCGCGGTCGTCGGCGTCCAGGGCGACCGCGAGCGTGCCGCAGCGCCGGTAGCCGAGGTCCAGGCCGGTGAGGTCGGTCAACTCGGCCGCGAAGTCCGGATAGCGCTGCGCCGAGGCCAGATTCAAGGCCAGCAGGGTCTGTTCGCCGTAGTGCAGTTCCGTGACGGCGGCCAGCATTCCGGCGGCCACCTGCGCGGCCCCGCCGCCCGGCTCGGGGTCCACGACGGCGGTCGCGAACCCGCGCTGGGCCGCCCGCCAGGCCGTGACCAGGCCGATGATCCCGCCCCCGACGACGAGGACGTCTGACGTACGTGTAGGCATGGGCGTCCAGCCCCTCCCTTCGCCGGCATGACCCGGATCAGGTTCGTACGGTCGGAGGCCGCCAGCCTCCCTCTCAGCCCGGTGCGTCCGGACTCCCGCGAGTGCTTGTACGTTGGCCACCCTAGCCCGTACCCCATGTCCCAGTAAGGGAGCCTCCGTCCATGGCCCGCTCGCTCGACGGTCTCGTCCTCGCCCCGGTCGCGGACCAGGAACCGGGTCAGGTCGGCACCCGCACCCGGTTCGCGTACCACGAGAAGGACGGCGAGATCTGGGCCGAGTACGCGGGCGGCGACGTCGTCCGCGGACATCTCGTCGGCACGCGCGCGGGGGACCGGCTCGACTTCAGGTACGTGCAGTTGAAGGCCGACGGGACGACGTCCTCCGGACACTGCGTCTCCGAGGTCGTCGAGCTGTCCGACGGCCGGATCCGCCTCGACGAGACCTGGGAGTGGGAGTCCCAGGCGGGCAGCGGGACGAGTGTTGTGGAACAGGTCACTGAACGCGCCCCCTGACTGACGATTTGTCAGGTGTCTATGGTGATCGGATGAGCGAGCAGACACCGGGACAGGGCGCGGGAGCGGGACGGCGCGTGGTCGTCGTCGGCGCGGGCATGGCCGGGGTGCAGACCGCGGTCGCCCTGCGCGAACAGGGCTTCACCGGCACCGTCACCCTTCTCGGCGCCGAACCCCATCAGCCCTACGACCGGCCCCCGCTGTCCAAGGCGGTCCTGCTCGGCAAGGCCGAGGGCTCCGCCTTCGACGTCGACTTCGAGGCACTCGGCATCGAACTCCGGCTCGGCCGCGAGGTGCTGGGCCTGCGCCCCGGAGACCACGAACTGGACACCGCCGAAGGCCCGGTGCCGTACGACGTCCTCGTCCTCGCCACCGGCGCCGAACCGATCCGGCTCCCGGGCGCCGACGGCATCCCCGGGGTGCATCTGCTGCGCACCCTGGACGACGCCGAGCGGCTGCGGCCGGTGCTCGCGCGGCAGCACGACATCGTGGTCGTCGGCGCGGGCTGGATCGGCGCGGAGTTCGCCACGGCCGCGCGCGAGGCGGGCTGCGCGGTGACCGTCGTGGAAGCCGCCGAACGGCCGCTCGCGGGCGCGCTGCCCGCCGAGGTGGCCGCACCGATGGCCGCCTGGTACGCGGACGCCGGAGCCGTGCTGCGCACGCACACGCGCGTGGAGCGCGTCGAACCCGGCGCCGTGGTCCTCGACGACGGCACCCGGCTGCCCGCGGGAGCCGTCGTGGTCGGCATCGGCGCCCGCCCCGCCACCGGCTGGCTCGCGGACTCCGGCATCGAGCTGGGCGCCCACCGCGAGGTCGTGGCCGACGACCGGCTGCGCACCTCGGTGCCGGACGTGTACGCGGTCGGCGACTGCGCCTCCTTCCCTTCGGGGAGGTACGGCGAGCGCCTTCTCGTCCACCACTGGGACAACGCCCTCCAGGGCCCGCGCACGGTCGCCGCGAACATCGTCGGCCAGACCCCGGCGGTCTACGACCCGGTGCCGTACTTCTGGTCCGAGCAGTTCGGCCGCTTCGTGCAGTACGTCGGCCATCACGCATCCGCGGACACGACCCTGTGGCGCGGCGACCCGGCCACCCCGGCCTGGACCGTCTGCTGGCTGCGGGGGGACCGTCTGGTGGCTCTTCTCGCGGTCGGCCGACCCCGTGACCTGGCCCAGGGTCGCCGCCTGATCGACTCGGGCACGCCGATGAATCCCGGGCCGCTGGCGGACCCTTCTCTCCCGATGAAGGCGGCTATCGCCTAGTTCGTGACCCCGGGTCGGACCGGCCCGGCTTCCGACTGTCAGTCCGGGATGGCACGCTGTTTACGTGACCGAGATTGACGCAAAGATCGATGCTCTCGTCCCCGCCTGGCTCACGCTGCCCGACATCGCAGAGGTGCTCGATGTCGAGGTGACACGCGTGCGGCAGCTGGTCAAGGAGGGCCAAGTCATCGCCGTACGGCGTGGCGAGAACCGCGCACTGCACGTCCCCGCCGCCTTCATCGACGGGGTCGAGCAGAAGGTCGTCAAGGGCCTCACGGGGACCCTGACGCTCCTGCGGGACGACGGCTTCTCCGACGAAGAGATGCTGGAATGGCTCTTCACCCCCGACCCCAGCCTGCCCGGCACCCCCGCGCAGGCCCTGAGCGAGAATCGCGGCACGGAGGTGAAGCGCCGCGCCCAGGCGCTCGCCGTCTGACCCGGACGACCGACCGGTGTGCGGGTCGCGGCGACCATCGTCCGCGGCCCGCACGCGGCACCACCACGCCATGACAACGGGGGACACGCACATGCCCGACACCACCACGGCCGCTTCCGCGCGAGCTGAACTCGCCGCCGCCCGGGTCTACCTCTGCACGGACGCCCGCAGTCGCCAGGGCGACCTCCCGGAGTTCCTGGACGCGGTCCTCGCCGGCGGGGTCGACATCGTGCAGCTGCGCGACAAGGGCATGGAGGCCGCCGAGGAGCTGGAGCACCTCCAGGTGTTCGCCGACGCCTGCGCCCGGCACGGCAGACTCCTCGCGGTCAACGACCGCGCGGACGTCGCCCACGCCGTCGGCGCCGACGTACTGCACCTGGGGCAGGGCGACCTCCCGGTCCCCGCGGCCCGCGCGATCCTCGGCGCCGACGTCCTGATCGGCCGCTCCACGCACGCGGAGGCGGAGGCCGCCGCGGCCGCCGTCCAGGAGGGCGTGGACTACTTCTGCACCGGCCCGTGCTGGCCGACCCCCACCAAGCCCGGCCGCCACGCCCCCGGCCTCGACCTGGTCCGGTACACGGCCGCCCTGGGCACCGACCGCCCCTGGTTCGCCATCGGCGGCATCGACCTCGGCAACCTCGACGAGGTGCTCGAAGCGGGCGCCCGTCGGGTCGTCGTCGTACGGGCGATAACGGAGGCCGACGACCCGGGCGCGGCGGCGGCCGAGTTCGCGAAGCGGCTCCGGGAGCACTGAGAGCGGTCCGGGGTGTCGAGCTGTTGTCCGGTGGGTGGACAACGGGGCGACAAATCAGGCAAATTTCCGGTTCCGGTTGGGTGACCGCCGTCCCCTGACTAACCTGCGGGTATGGCCTTCGGAATCGCATCGACCAGGACCGATCGCGCACGGACGGTGCGCGACATGCTCGCGACCGGCAAAAACACGTACTCGTTCGAGTTCTCGGCGCCGAAGACCCCCAAGGGCGAGCGAAGCCTGTGGAGCGCGTTGCGGAGGGTCGAGGCGGTCGCCCCCGACTTCGTCTCCGTGACCTACGGCGCCGGCGGTTCGACCCGCGCGGGCACCGTCAAGGAGACCGAGCAGATCGTCGCCGACACCACGCTCACCCCGGTCGCCCACCTCACCGCGGTCGACCACTCCGTCGCCGAACTGCGCAACATCATCGGCCAGTACGCCGACGCCGGGATCCGCAACATCCTCGCGGTGCGCGGCGACCCGCCCGGCGACCCCATGGCCGACTGGGTGGCGCACCCGCGAGGCCTGACGTACGCGGCCGAACTGGTCCGGCTCATCAAGGAGTCGGGCGATTTCTGCGTCGGCGTCGCCGCCTTCCCGGAGCTGCACCCGCGCTCCCCGGACTGGGACACGGACGTACGGCACTTCGTCGACAAGTGCCGGGCCGGCGCCGACTACGCCATCACCCAGATGTTCTTCCGCCCGGAGTCCTATCTTCGCCTGCGCGACCGCGTCGGCGCGGCAGGCTGTGCCACACCGGTCATCCCCGAGGTCATGCCGGTGACCAGCGTGCGGATGCTGGAGCGGTTGCCGCAGCTCAGCAACGCCGTCATCCCGGACGTTCTGAAAGAGCGAATCCTCACAGCCAAAGACGATCCGGCGGCTGTACGCTCGATCGGAATCGACTTCGCCACGGAGTTCTGCGCCCGGCTGCTGGCCGAGGGAGTGCCCGGACTGCACTTCATCACGCTCAACAACTCCACGGCGACGCTGGAAATCTACGAGAACCTGGGCCTGCACCACCCACCGCGGGCCTAGACCGGCCGCCCGGACATACGACACACTGCGTAGCGGCCACTGGGAGAGGGGCGTACATGGGCTGGACGGTCCTCTACATCGCGTTCGGCATCGTCGCACTGTGGTTGCTCGGTGAGGTGCTGTTGCAGTACAAGGCGCGGCTGCGCTGGCGACTGCTGGCCTTCGTCGGCTTCCTGGGCGTCGTGCTCGGCGTACTGATGCCCTCCGTCGTCGTGATCGGACTGGGCGCGGTGGCCTTCGCCATCGGCCAGACCTACGTCACGCTGTCGTTCCGCCGCGGCTTCGAAGCGGGCTGGGCGGTCTCCGGGCGACCCGGCGCAGGCGGCTTCAAGCGCCGCGGCGAACCGGACGAGCAGGACCTGGGCCCGGACGCCTCTGGCCTCGACTCGACGGGCTCCCAGCCCGCCTTCCAGGACTACGGCGGCAACGCCGACTTCGGCCAGGACGACGACTTCGACCGCGACGACGTCTTCACCCCGAACCGCCCGCTCGACCCCACGGCCGCCGAGAGCACGTCGGTCTACGAGCCGCAGCCCCTGCCGGACGACACCGGTACCTACGGCGTCTACAGCCCCACCGCCTACGCGAACGCCGCCGACCCGAACTACGCGGGCACGGACCAGGCCTACGCGGCAGCGGCGGCCGGCCAGACCCAGGACCAGGCCTACGCGGCGGCCGACCAGCAGCAGTACGGCTACGACACCTACGCGGGCTACGACCAGCAGCAGTACGGCTACGACACGACCGGCCAGCAGCAGTACGCGGCCTACTCCGACCCGTACATCGGCACCCAGACCTACGGCGGCGCCACGTACGACACGGGCTACGACGGCCAGCAGCAGTATCCCCAACAGGGCTACACGCAGGACCAGTACGGCAACAACGGCTATGTCGGCGAGACCCCGGCCGGCGGGGTCTGGGTCCCGCAGCAGCGCAACGACGAGACCTACGGCGGCGAAGTCCCGGCGGACCAGCAGTACTACCAGGGCGACGGCCAGCAGCAACAGCAGCAGCCGCAGTCGGGCCCCGGCTATGACGAGCAGTACCGTTTCTGAAGCCTACTGAGACCCTCTGAACCGCGGTCCCTCCACGATCAGTCCGGCCACCAGCGCCCCCGACATCCCGGCGTGCGGCAGCCCGCCACCGGGGTGGGACCAGCCGCCGACCCGGTAGAGCCCGGGCAGGCGCGTGGTGTTCGCCGGATGCAGGAAACGGCCCTGGCCGGCGGCGAGCGAGGGCGCGGGTACGGCTCCTGAGCGGGCGCCGGTCTCGCTCTCGGTGTCCCCGGGTGTGCGCACCTCGTGCCACAACAGGCGCTCCCGCAGACCCGGTACGGCGGATTCGGCGGCCTGGAGAAGGAAGCCGGCGTACCGCCGGACCGTGCCCTCCTCTCCCCAGTTGGTCTCGCTCGACAACACGGCCGACACCACCGCGGACTCGTGCTCGTCGTCAGGCCGCAGCGCGGGGTCGTCCGGGCGCAACACCGTCACCGTGGGACAGCTGGGCTCGTCGCCGCCCGGGGAGGCCAGGAAGTCCAACTCGGCCTCCCGGTCCGCCGCGTGGACGACCGTCCGGTGGACGGCCCCGGCCTCGCGCGGGCCACGCAGGGCCAGCAGGAGCGTGAGCCGCACCGGCCGGGGCGAGTCCGCATCGGCCCGCACATCGCCCTCCTCGTCCAGCGGACGGTCCGTCAGGGCCCGCAACCGCGCAGGGTCCACATCCGCCACGACATGATCCGCGTCGACCACGGTCCCTCCCCCAGAGCCAAAAGCCTGGGAGGTGCCCCCAGCCAGCTCGACTCCCGCCGCCCGCCCGTCCTTCTCCAGGACCCGGGTGACCTCGGCCCCGAAGACGAACTCGACCTTCCGCGCCAGACACCGCTCGTACACCGCACGCGCCAACTCCCGCATACCGCCCCGCACATACCAGGTACCGAAGGCGTGCTCCATGTACGGCAGCACGGCCGCGCTCGCCGGGGCGGACCAGGGGTGGAGGCCGTACGTGAGCGCGTGGCTCTCCAGGAGGGCTCTCAGACGGTCGTCGCGCAGCTCCCAGGCGCCGATCTCGGCGAGGGTGCTCGCCCGGCGGGTGCGCAGGAACTTCTTGTGCGGGACCGCGGGGTAGGGCTCCTGCTCGGCGAGCACCGACCAGTTGGGCCACAACGGCTCCTCCAGGAGGGGCCTGCGGGTGCGGTCCCAGGCCTCGCGGGCCCGGATAAGGAAGTCGCCCCAGCGTTGCCCCGCGCCGCCGCCCAGCGCGTCGTCCAGGGCCGTGACGACACCCGCGCGGGAGGCGTTCGGCAACGACACCTCCGTGCCGTCCGCGAAGACGTGCCGCGAGGACGGGTCGACCTGGACCAGCTCGACCAGGTCCTCCAGCGGCTCCTTGCCGGTCTTGATGAACAGATCGCGGTAGACCGCGGGCACGGTCAGCAGCCCGGGGCCGGTGTCGAAGGAGAAACCGTCCCGCTCGAAGCGGCGCACCGCACCGCCGTACGTCTCCGTACGCTCGTACACCGCCACCCGGTGGCCCGCGACGGCCAGCCGGGCAGCGGCCGCCATCGCGCCCATGCCGGCGCCGATCACCGCAATCCGTGCCATGCCCGCGACTTTATCGGCCGCCACTGACAGTCCGGTCACGGGCCGTCACCAGGGCGGCCGGTCCGGTGGCCCGCCCACCTGCGAGGCCAGCCGTTTCTCCTCCCGGAGCTGGGCCCGGCGGCGCAGGAACCGGCGGATCCGTGAGACCAGGAAGAACAGGACCGTCAGCCCGGTCGCCAGCAGCACGGCCGCGATGATCGCCGCCGCCTGCGGATGGAACATCGCGAACGAGACGATCCCGCCGACCCCGAGGTCCTCCGCGAAGCTCATGACCACGTTGCTGAACGGCTCGGGCGAGGTGTTGATCGCCATCCGCGTCCCGGCCTTGACCGTGTGGCTGGCCAGCGCCGTCGAACCGCCGATCAGCCCCGCCGCCACATCGTTCAACGATCCGCTGTGCCCGGCGAGCACCGCGCCGACCCACGCTCCGGCGGCCGGCCGGATCAGGGTGTGCACGGAGTCCCACACGGAGTCGACGTAGGGGATCTTGTCGGCGACCGCCTCGCACAGGAAGAGCACGGCCGCTGCGACGAGGACCTCAGGGCGTTGCAGCGACTCGGGGACGGCGTCGCTCACCCCGGTCGCGCCGAAGACACCGAGCAGCAGCACCACCGCGTAGGCGTTGATGCCGCTGGCCCAGCCGCTGGTGAAGACCAGGGGGAGTACGGACACGGGGGCGATAGTAACCACTCGGCAACAGGGCGTCCTGGGCCTGAGTGCGTACGGCTGAGTACGCGTACCTAGGGAGTGAGATGAGTACGCGCGCGGATGGGGCGCGACCTGCGTGAACGAGAGAGTGGAGACACGGAAAGGGGCGCGGCTCCGGTACCGCCGACACGGGGCGGCGGAACGGGGCGCGCGCCCTTGGCCGCTCCTTCCGCCGGAACGTCGGCGGAAGCGAGGCACGGGGGAGCCCAGGGGGACTGACCAACGGGGGTTCCAACGGGGGAAACGTACGGGGGAGCACAAGGGAGCGCCGGTTCGGGGCGGCCCGCGGGGGACGCGGCCACAACGGACCGGCGCTTCTGTGTGTGCGCTCAGTGCCCCCCGCTCACCCGGCCCTGGAGCAGCCGGGACAGTGCCGAGTGGACGTCGTCCAGGGAGCGCTCCGGCTGGAACGACTGCCAGTCCAGGGCGGCCACCAGGACCATCCCGACCAGCGCGGCGGCCGTCAGCCGGACATCGATCTCGGGGCTGAACTCGCCGTTCGCCACGCCCGCGTGCAGCACGTCCTCGATGGCCGCGTTCACCTGCTGGCGCACCACCATGAGCGTGGACTGCCAGGCGCGGTTGGTGCGGTACAGCTCGGCCACGTAGAGCTGCGTGAAGGACGGGTAGCGGGCGATGAAGCCGAGGCCCGCGCGGATCATCGCGTCCAGGGCGTCCAACTTGCTGCCGCCGTCCCGCGCGGTCTGCTCGGCCGCCTCCCGCAGAGAGGCGGTGAGGAGGCCCACGCCGTGTCGCAACAGCTCCTCGAAGAGGACGGACTTGCTCGCGAAGTTGTAGTAGACGGTGCCCTTCGCGACCCCGGCACGCTCGGCGATCTCGTCCACCGTGGTGGCCGAGAAGCCCTGTTCGGCGATGAGCGTGACGGCCGCCTCGTAGAGCTTCTGCCGGGTGGCCTCGCGGCGCGTGCTGCCGCCCGACGGGGTGCTGCTGCTTTCCATGGGCCTGATTGTCACAGGCCCGGCCGCGGCGGTGGGCACGGGTGCCGAGGTCCTGGGCGAGGTCACAGGCTCAGCTCCGGATGCAGCCGGTCCAGCGTCCACACCTGGCGGCGGCGCGCCGACAGCGCGGTCAGCGCGAGCGCGCCCGCGGTGAAGGCGACGAGCACCACGCACGCGTGCCACACGGGTTCCAGACCGCCGCCCGTGATGAGCCTCCGTAGTGCCTCCACGACGTAACTCATCGGCAGGAAGGGGTGGATCGCGTTGAAGAAGCCCGGGCTGGTCTGTACCGGATAGGTGCCGCCCGCCGACGTCAACTGGAGCATCAGCAGGGCGAGTACGAGGATCCGGCCCGCCGCCCCGAAGCGCGCGTTCAGCCACTGCACGATCGCCGCGAAACAGGCCGTCACCAGGAACAGGAAACCGACCGTACCGGCCGTATGCGCCATCCGCAGACCGATCGCCCAGTGCAGTACGGCCATCAGGGCCACCGTCTGGAGCACCCCGATCACGACCACCGGCAGCCAGCCCGCGAGCGCGATCCGCCGGGCCGGGGCACCGGCGGCGAGCGCGCGCCGGTTCATGGGGGCGATCAGCATGTAGGCCACCATCGCGCCCACCCACAGGGACAGCGGGATGAAGTACGGGGCGAATCCGGTGCCGTAGTTGGGCGCCTTGTGCAGGTCCTGGGAGGCCAGTTGGACCGGGTCGGCCATGACGCCGGTGCGCTGGTCGCGGTCCTGCTTGTCGTAGTCGGGGATCTGCGCCGCGCCGTCGTGCAGTCCGCCGGCGAGCTTCCCGGAGCCGTCGACGAGCTTGTACAGGCCGCCGCTGAGGTCCACGGCGCCCGTCCTCAGCCTGCCGACCCCGGTGTCCAGGGCGGTCGCACCGGTCTTGGCCGTGCCGAGCCCGGTGTGCAGCGTCTTGGCGCCCGCGGCGACCTTCCCGGCGCCGTCGTTCAGCTTGTTGATCCTGGCCACCGCGTCGTCGAGGTCCTCGGAGAGGTGCGGTGCGCGGTCGGCGAGTGCCTGGGCCTGCGTCTGGAGGGTGCGCAGGTTCGCGTCGAGCTGCTTCAGGTCGCCGTTCTGGTCGGCCACCAGGTTGTCGACGTCGTCGGCGACCTTCGCCACGTCCGAGGCGGCCTGGGCGGCCTTCTTGAGGTCGGGGCAGGCGGCGTCGGCCAGGGCGGCGGTTTCGCAGCGGGCCCGGTAGACGTCGTCCAGGGTGTCGGAGGCCGCGTGCGCGCCCTTGGCGGCGACCGGGGCCGTCTTCACCAGGACGCCGAGGTTGGCGCGGATCGTCTTCGCCGAGTCGGCGACCAGCTGGGCCGTGTCCCCGATGGTCCTCTCGTTGTCCTTCAGGAAGGGGCCCACCTTGTCGGCGACTCCATTGACCGTGTCCGCGAGGGTCTGCGTCCCGGCCGCCACCTGCTTCGAACCGTCCGCCAGGTCGCCCGCGCCCGTGTCGAGCTTCTTCAGGCCCTTGGAGAGCTTTCCGCTGCCCTTCTTGGCGTCCTTCAGGCCGTCGGCGAGATCCTTGGAGCCCGCCTCGGCCGTCCCGATGCCGCCCTTGAGCCGATCGGCGCCGTCGGCCGCCTTCACGGTCTGCCCGTGGATGTCGGAGAACGACACGAAGATCCGGTCCAGGAAAGTCCGCGAGGCCTTGGTGGACGCGGCCGAGCGCACCTCGCCGAACACCGTCCGGGAGATCTGCCCGACGATGTAGTTGTTCGCGTCGTTCGTGCGCACCTGGAGCGCGCCCGTCTCGGGGGAGTCGCCCGCGCTGGAGGCGATGCGTGAGCTGAAGTCGGCAGGCATGGTCAACGACAAGTAGTACGTGCCGTCCTCGACGCCCTTCCGCGCGGTGGCCGCGTTCACCTCGTGCCAATCGAAGGTCTTGCTCTCGCGCAGCCCCCGGGTGATGTCGTCGCCCGCGGTGAGCCTCTTCCCGTCGGCCGTCGTCCCCCGGTCGTCGTTGACGAGCGCCACGGGGATGCGGTCCAGACGGCCGTACGGGTCCCAGAAGGACCACAGGTACAGGGCGCCGTACAGCAGGGGCAGCAGCAGGAGGGCGACGAGCGCGGCGCGCGGCAGCCTGCCCCTGCCGAAGCGCCTGAGCTCAAGCGCGGCCAGTCGTGGCGCGTGCATCGGCCTTCTCCGTTCCTTCGGCTCCTTCGGCGGACACCGCCACGACGGTCGTCCCGGAATCCGCGAGGGACCTCAACAGGTCCCAGATCTCCGCCCGTTCGGCGTCCGAGAGCTTGAGATCGACGTCGTCCACGCCGAGCAGGGCCGGCCGCCCGATCAGCGCCAGCGCGATGGACAGCCGCAACTCCTGCGGCCGTTCCAGATCCCGTACGGCGGTCCGCGAGCCCTTGGACAGGGCGTCGACGTCGAGCCCGGCCGCGGTCAGCGCCCGCTCGATCCGCAGCCCCGCCTCGGCCGCCCGCTCGGACCGCGGCCGCAGCATCGCGCGCACGGAGTCCCCGAACCGCCTTTGCAGCGCGGCCCGTTCGCGCAGGTGCTCGCCGACGGTCAGTGCCGGGTCGAGGTCGGTGACCCCGGTGACATTGGCCAGTGCGCCGACCCGGCGTACGGCCGCCGACTGTTTCGGCAGCGTCGACTCGCCCACGCGGGCGGTCCCTTCGGACGCCTTCATCCGCCCGGTGAGCGCGAGCAGCAGGCTCGTACGCCCGGACCCGGAAGGCCCTTCGACGGCGATCAGCGACCCGGGCCCGGCGTCGAGGGAGATCCCCCGGAACGCCCAGCCGCGCGGCCCCTTGACCCCGAAGTCCTCGGCCGTGACACCGACCCCACCCACGGTTTCCCCATCCCCTGATGCCGAACTCTTTTGAACTGACTGGTCAGTGCAAAAACTAACGCGAACCTTCGATCGAAGCAAAAGCGCAGGTCAGAACGGATTGTCAGTGCCATACCTCACGATGGGCACATACGGCACTACCTGACAGGGCGTGCCGTCACACGACGACAGGAGGTTCGTCATGGCCAACTCGTCCGCAGCCGCCGCCCGTCGGCGCCGCGCCTCCGGCCCTGCCCCCTCACTGACCGGCCCGGCGAGCGACGTACACCCCGTGCTCCGCCGGGCCACGGCCCCGCCCGCCGCCCTCGACCTGCTCGCCCAGGCCCGCGCCGGACTGGAGGAGGCAGCCGTCCTCGAAACGCCGAACGAGCGTTACGCGACGGCCCACCTCGCCGCCCTGCGCACCGCCGCCGCGGTACTCGCCGCGCGTGCCCAGCCGGAGCCCACGGCCCGGCGCCGGGCCCGCATCCGCAGCGCCTGGGAAGTACTCCCCGAGACAGCCCCCGAACTCACCGAGTGGAGCGCCCTGTTCGCCGCCGGTGCCCGGCGCCGCGCCCGGGCCGAGGCGGGCATCCAGGGCGCGGCGACCCGCCGGGACGCCGACGACCTCATACGCGACGTGGCGATGTTCCTGCGCCTGGTGGAGCGGATGCTCGTCCTCCAGCCGGTCCTGCCCCAGCCACGCCAGGACCCGGAGCGGCCGGGGGACCGCGCCGGCTGAGCGGCGGCGTTCCGCCGCGCGAGACACATCACCGGGTACGGCACCGGAGGCAATAGGGTGGAGGGCGCCTGAAGCCCTCCCTCCGCCCGCCTCCGGGCCGGGGAGGCAGCCCCTTCGCTCCGCCGTGCACAGGCGGTGCCGCGCCGAGGAGTCAACTGCCGTGTCGGACCCGAGCCGCCCCCGCGCCTCCCTCCGTACCGCCGTGGTCTGGGACGTCCTTCAGGACGCCCTCGACCGCCGGGTCAAGGCCACGGGTCGGGACGCGCTGGACGTCCTCGACACCGGAGGCGGCAGCGGCAACTTCGCGGTGCCCGTCGCCCGCCTCGGCCACCGCGTCACCGTCGTCGACCCCAGCCCGAACGCGCTGTTCGCGCTGGAGCGCCGCGCCGCCGAGGCCGGTGTCGCCGACCGCGTGCGGGGCGTCCAGGGCGACGCGCACGGCCTCTTCGACGTGGTCGAGCGCGGCGGCTACGACGCGGTGCTGTGCCACGGCGTCCTGGAGTACGTCGACGACCCCGCCGAGGGCGTCCGGACCGTGGTGGCCGCGCTGCGCCCCGAGGGCGTCCTCAGCCTGCTCGCCGCCGGGCTCGGCGGTGCCGTCCTCGCGCGCGCCCTCGCCGGCCACTTCACGGAGGCCCGCCAGGCCCTCACCGACCCGAACGGCCGCTGGGGCGCCGCCGACCCCGTCCCGCACCGCTTCACCGCCGAGCAGCTCACCGCGTTCGTCCAGGGCGCGGGCCTCGCCGTCGGCGCCGTGCACGGGGTGCGGGTCTTCGCCGACCTGGTGCCCGGAGTGCTCGTGGACACCGAGCCCGGCGCCCTGGACGCGCTGCTGAAGCTGGAGGCCGCGGCGGCCGAGCTCCCGGCGTACCACTCCGTGGCGACGCAGCTTCATGTGCTTGGCGAGACGCGGGGTGCCGGCGAGGCGTGAGCGGCCTCCTGTGACGGAGCCCTGATCAGGGGCTCGGCCGCACATGGAGTACGCCACAGGCCCCCCGATCGCGGGCCCGGCGCCGTATGATCGAGGGAGACCGCCCGGCATGACAGGACGGCCGCTGGGGAATGGAAGCTTCAGCGAGTCGGAACAGCCATGACGGGTTCCGGTTGGCCAATTGGCGTAGAGGGGCGGGTTTCACGGGGGCGATTCCCTGCCTATCCTGAAGGGACCCCCCGGGTCGCCCCGGCGACTGCACGATGAGGAGGACTCCGTGCCGCTCTCGGAGCACGAGCAGCGAATGCTTGAGCAGATGGAGCGAGCGCTGTACGCCGAAGACCCCAAGTTCGCGACAGCGCTCGAAGGAAGCGGCCTGCGCACGTACACCCGGCGACGGGTCTACCAGGCGGTGGCCGGTTTTCTCGTAGGTATCGCGCTCCTCATGGCAGGAATGGTCGCAAAGCAGATTTGGGTCAGCGTGGTGGGATTCCTCGTCATGCTGGGCTGCGCGGTACTCGCCGTGACCGGCTGGCGCAAGGCTCCGAAGCCCGGCGAACAGCCCGCCGGGAGCGCTCCTGGCGCCCCCCGCCAGGGACGGCAGCGGCGCTCGGTCATGGATCGTATCGAGCAGCGCTGGCAGCGCCGCCGCGACGAGCAGCAGGGCCAGTAACGGCGGCCCCGCTCCGCGCGAAGCGAGGCACCCCGGAACACGAGTGAGGGGGTGACCACCGAACCGGTGGTCACCCCCTCCCGTGTGCCCAGGCCTCCCGGCCCCTCAGCCCTGCTGTCCCGACGGCTTGCGCAGGGGCGGCCGGATCGCCGCCACCCGCGTCGTCACGGACGCCCACCAGGCCGACAGCGCCCACACCACCCGGACGGTCGAGCGTGGGGCGACCAGTGCGCGCAGCCGTGTGGTGCGGTCGGCCGTGTCCTGGAAACCGGCGATCACCCGGCGCACGTCCTGGGTGAGCCCCGCCGCCAGTTGCGGCCTCGGGGCGTAGAGGACCTGCTCCACGGCGTCCGCCACCCGCTGCACCGAGGCGGCGGTCGGCGGATCGAGATGCCCGAGTCGCACGATCCGGGCGGCGGCCTTGCGCGGGGTCAGTGAATCGTCCGGCGAGATCCCGAAGTCCCAGGCCGTATCGGTCAGTTCCTCCCAGACCGCCAGCGTGTGGAGGGCCGCGTCCGACGCCGTACGACCGTGTGCGCCCAGCCGTACCGAGCGCGCACGGGCCCGCCACAGCATCGGCGAGAACGGGATCGTCAGCAGCAGCAGCGCGCCCAGGCCCACCAGCGACATCTTCAGGTACCACCACGGGCCCCTGCCGTCGTCACCCGCCGCGAGCGCCGGGGCCTGGCTCGTGCAGCCGTCCAGCTTCCGCAGCTGGGCCGTGCAGCTCTCGCTCGCCGAGGGGGCGGCCGAGGGGGCCGTGCTCGTCGAGGCCGAGGGCTTGGCCGGGTCAGGGATGTCGCTGCCGGGGGTGGTCGACTGGGTGTACGACGGCACCGAGCCCCGGTTGGGCGTCGGCTCGAAGCGCGTCCAGCCGATGCCCTCGAAGTACAGCTCGGGCCAGGCGTGCGCGTCCTTCAGGCCCACCGACACCGACTGGTCCGCCTCAGGGGTGCCGGGTGCGAAGCCCACCGCGACCCGGGCCGGAATGCCCAGGGTGCGGGCCATCGCCGCCATCGCGAAGGAGAAGTGGACGCAGAAACCCTGCTTGTCCTTGAGGAACTTCGCTATCGCGTTGCGGCCGGTACCGACGTCCACCTGGGTGTCGTACTGGAAGCCGCCGGTCACCGCGAAGTAGTCCTGGAGCTTGACCGCCTGCTCGTAGGCGTTCGCCGAGCCCGCGGTGACCCGGCGGGCGGTCTGGGCCACCACCGCCGGCAGCGATTTCGGCACCTTGGTGTACTGGGTCACCAGGGCCTTCGACGCCGCGGGCGCGGTGGCCAGCTGCTCCGCGGTCGGCTCCACGTCCAGGCTGGTGACCGTGTAGGTCACCCCACGGGTGTTCTGGCCGTGGTCCCCCACGACCGTCATGCCCACGGGCTCGTAGCGCCAGCTGCCGTCGATGTTCACGCGGCTGGGCGGGTACGGCATCGGCAGCCAGTCCTGGGCGTACCAGTCCGCGGCCGAGATCCGGGTCTTGATCTCCGCGCGCTTGACGTCGGCGCCGAGACCGGTCGGGGTGGGGAACGTGTCGGGCACGCTTTCGATGTGCCGCTGCGACGGCTTCCAGGTGATGCCGTCGAAGTCGTCCAGGGACACGATCCGCAGGTACATGTCCGAGATGTCGTTCGTGTTGGTGCGCAGGGACAGGACCTGGCGGTTCTCGTCCACGTTCAGGCTGTCGCGCAGCGAGACCAGCGGGTTGACCGCGGAGATCGTGCCGCCGCTCCCGGTGCCCGCGCCCACACCGGTCCCGGCGGCGTCCAGCAGTCCGCCCGAGATCGTGGGCAGCGGCAGCAGGGCGACGGCCAGCGCGACCGCGCCGATGCGTCGCCCGGTGCGGACCGGGGCGAGTGGTCCGGAGGAGTCCGAACCCGGGGTGGTGCGTGGCGCCCCGCCGAAGACCCGGCCCCACTGGGCGAGCCGGTCCCGGCCCTCGGACAGCAGCAGCGTCAGGTAGCCCGCCGCCGCGAGCAGGAACCACAGCCAGTCGTTGCCGCTGTTCGACAGCCCGGCGGCCACCGAGTACAGGGCGAGCAGCGGCAGCCCGGCCGGGGCGGCGCTGCGGTAGGTGACCGCGAGCGTGTCCACCGAGAGGCCGATCACCAGCACACCGCCGATGATCATCAGCCGGATGCCGTCGTGCAGCGGGGCCGGGATCGCGTACCGGGAGACGTCGTCGGAGCCCTGCTGGAGCAGGTCGGCGAAGTGCTGGAAGGCCTGGGGGCCCGGGACGATCCCGGCGAAGGCCTGCTCACGGGCGAAGACCAGGGTCAGCATCAGCAGCGTGACCAGGGCCTGCGCCGCGACGGTCAGCGGCCGGGCCAGCGGGACCCGCCGGGTCGCCGCGCCCACCCCGGCCTGGATCGCCAGCATGAAGGCCGCCTGGAAGATCCAGATCGCCGGGGAGACCAGGGGAATCAGGGCGGTGGACGCCAGCAGCGTCGCCACCCAGGCGCAGAACGCCAGCCGTGCCCGCCCGCTCATCCCCATCCCTCCCCGAGACCGGCCGCGGTGATGCCGTTGCGCTCCTGGTCGGCCCGCTGCCACAGCTCGGTCAGGGACGCGCCGCGCGGCACACCCACGGCGGTCCAGCCCGCGTCGCGCAGCATCCGCAGCCGCTCCTCCTGCTCGTTCTCCGGTCCGGGTACGTCGGTCGACTCGCGCACCCAGCCGCCGCTGTCCAGCACGAAGGCGAGGGCGCCCCCGCTGCGCTGCCGCATCCGGGCGACGATCGCCGCCTGTTCCTCGTCGAGGTCGCCGAAGAAGGCCACCAGCAATCCTTCGTTTCCGCCGCGCAGCAGGTCGTAGGCCCGGGACAGGCCCTCGCCGTCCGAGTGGTCGATCACCGCGAGGGTGTCCATCATCAGCCCGGCCGCGTCCGCCGACTCCTGGCTCGCGCCCGCGAACCCGTCGGCGCCCTCACCGGGCACCGAGTTCCCGGTGTCGGTCAACAGCCGTACGGAGAAGCCCCGTTCCAGCATGTGCACCAGGACCGAGGCGGCGCCCGAGACGGCCCACTCGAAGGCCGAGTCCGGGCCCTGGCCCGCGAAGGCGATGCCCCGGGTGTCGAGGAGCACCGTGCAGCGGGCGCGCTGCGGCTGCTCCTCGCGGCGCACCATCAGCTCGCCGTAGCGGGCGGTGGAGCGCCAGTGCACGCGGCGCAGGTCGTCGCCGTAGCGGTAGCCGCGCGGGATCACGTCGTCCTCGCCGGCCAGGGCCAGCGAGCGGTTGCGTCCGTCGCCGTACCCCTTGGCCTCGCCGCTGAGGCGGACCGGGGGCAGGGCCTCCACGCGCGGGATCACGGTCAGGGTGTCGAACGTCGAGAAGGAGCGGGTCAGTTCGCACATCCCGAAGGGGTCCGTCAGGCGCAGCTGGAGCGGGCCCAGGGGGTAGCGGCCGCGCAGGTCGGAGCGGACCCGGTAGGACACCTCGCGTCGGCCGCCCGCCTCCACCCGGTCCAGCACGAACCGGGGGCGCGGGCCGAGCACGTAGGGCACCCGGTCCTGGAGCATCAGCAGGCCCGTGGGCAGCCGCGAGACGTTGTCCATCCGCAGATGGACGCGGGCCTCGCTGCCGGCCGGCACGCGCGCGGGGGAGAGCCGGCGGCTGCCGGCGACCCGGTAGCGGGTGCGGTAGAGCACGGTCGCGCAGACCAGGGGCAGCACGGCCAGCAGCAGTCCGACCCGGAGCAGGTCGCCCTGCCCCAGGACGTACGCGCAGACGGCCGCCGCGATACCGGCGGCCAGGAACGAGCGACCGCGGGTGGTCAGCCCCGCCAGGGCCGTACGGACACCGCCTTTCTCGTCCCGCTCGGGTTCCGGGACTCCCGGCCCCCCGACGGCCATCACAGCCTCCGGGGCGGCTGCTCGCCGTAGGACGCCGGGCCGCGGCCCATGCCGAAGCTGCTCTGCTGCGGCGGCGCCGCGGGCACGGGGGTGCGTTGCAGGATCTCCTGGACGACCTGCTCCGCCGTACGGCGGTTCAACTGGGCCTGGGCGGTGGGCAGCAGGCGGTGGGCCAGGACCGCGACCGCGAGCGCCTGGATGTCGTCGGGCAGCGCGTACTCACGGCCACTCAGGGCGGCGGACGCCTTCGCCGCGCGCAGCAGATGCAGCGTCGCGCGCGGTGAGGCGCCGAGTCTGAGGTCGGGGTGGGTGCGGGTGGCGGAGACCAGGTCCACCGCGTATCTGCGCACCGGGTCGGCGACATGGACGCCGCGGACCGCCTCGACCAGCTTGACGATGTCGTGCGCGTGGGCCACGGGCTGGAGGTCGTCCAGCGGGCTCACCCCGCCGTGGATGTCCAGCATCTGCAACTCGGCCTCCGCGCTGGGATAGCCGATGGAGACCCGGGCCATGAAACGGTCGCGCTGGGCCTCGGGCAGCGGATAGGTGCCCTCCATCTCGACCGGGTTCTGCGTGGCCACCACCATGAAGGGGCTGGGCAGCTCGTAGGTCTGGCCGTCGCTGGTGACCTGCCGCTCCTCCATCGACTCCAGGAGCGCGGACTGCGTCTTCGGCGAGGCGCGGTTGATCTCGTCGCCGATCACGATCTGCGCGAAGATGGCGCCCGGTTTGAACTCGAAGTCCTGCCGCTGCTGGTCCCAGATGGACACACCGGTGATGTCCGAGGGCAGCAGGTCCGGCGTGAACTGGATTCGCCGCACCGAACAGTCGATCGACCGTGCCAGCGCCTTGGCCAGCATTGTCTTGCCCACGCCCGGAACGTCCTCGATCAGAAGATGTCCCTCGGCGAGCAGCACGGTCAGCGAAAGCCGTACGACCTCGGGCTTGCCCTCGATCACTCCTTCCACCGAACTGCGGACTCGCTCCACAGTGGCGGTCAGATCTGTAAGGCTCGCTCGATCGTCATAGGTCGTCACCCGGCCCTCCTCGGCCCGTTCTTTCCATGGGCCGACGCGCGCACTGCGGATCGGCCCACCCCGAAACACGGACGGCACGCGGGAAAAGTTCCGCGTGACGCCACACCCGCATTCTTGTTGCCGTTACCGGTTCGTGTCACTCGCCTGTGGACAACTGCCTTCGCTTTGTCGGGTTTTACGACCTTACGGGCGGTCCGAGGCGTGAGTTTTCGGGGTGGGCGGGCGCGTCAGGCGGGGTCGATCTCGCGCAGCAGACCCGACTTCACGTCGAACACGAAGCCGCGCACATCATCAGTGTGCAGCAGGAACGGTGAGGTGCGCACACGCTGCATGGACTGCCGTACGTCCTGCTCCACGTCCCGGAAGGCCTCCACCGCCCAGGCGGGGCGCTGGCCGACCTCCATCTCCAGGTCGTGCCGGAACTCCTCGGTGAGGGACTCCAGGCCGCAGCCGGTGTGGTGGATGAGCACGACACTGCGGGTACCGAGCGCCCGCTGGCTGATGGTGAGGGAGCGGATGACGTCGTCGGTGACGACACCTCCCGCGTTGCGGATGGTGTGGCAGTCGCCGAGCTGGAGGCCGAGCGCCTTGTGGAGGTCCAGGCGGGCGTCCATGCAGGCCACGACGGCCACCTGGAGGACGGGGTGGGCGTCCATCCCGGGATCGGTGAATTCGGCGGCGTACTGGGCGTTGGCGTCGACAAGGCGGTCCGTCACGGTCCCGCCGTGAGCTATGGCGCCTTCGGACTCTGTGGGTACGGATGCGGAGGTCGTCATACCTATGACGGTACTGGTCACCGGCGGTGCGGTCTTGGCGCGGGATGGGAAAAAGAGCGTCATCGCGTCCTCTTGTGAGGTAACCCACACGAGTGGCGGGGGTGCACCCGTGTGGGTGATTCTTCCCGTTTTGAGGCTTCACGCGCACCCCGGCCCGCGACGCGCAGGCCGGTTGATTGACCGTGAGACAGCGTGGACTAAAGTTGCGCGAAGCGGGAGGCGAGGCCTCCCTGCTGGACTTTTCCCGGAGGCTCCGGCGACTTTCCGGATTCTCCCCACGTGCGCGGCGCGTACGTACGGCTCGGCCTCCTCCCGCTCCCGGTCGGCTGACGCTTCCGGCGCCGGCAGGCCCTCCCCTTCCTGAGCGGGCGGGGACCCGGCGGTGCGTACGGGCCCGCCGGACCTGAGAGGGCCCCTTGAGCAACAGTCGACACGTCCCGGTGATGCTCCAGCGGTGCCTGGACCTGTTGGCACCCGCCCTGGAGCGGCCGGGAGCGGTGGTCGTCGACTGCACGCTCGGCCTCGGCGGCCACAGCGAGGCACTGCTCACCCGCTTCCCGGAGACCCGCCTCGTCGCCCTCGACCGCGACAAGGAGGCCCTGCGCCTCTCCGGCGAACGCCTCGCCCCCTTCGGGGAGCGCGCCACCCTCGTGCACGCCGTCTACGACGAACTGCCCGACGTGCTGGAGCGGCTCGGCCTCGCGCGCGTGGAGGGCGTCCTGTTCGACCTCGGCGTTTCCTCGATGCAGCTGGACGAGGCCGACCGCGGCTTCGCCTACGCCCAGGACGCGCCCCTCGACATGCGCATGGACCAGACGACCGGCATCAGCGCCGCCGAGGTCCTCAACACCTACGCGCCCGGTGAACTCGTCCGCATCCTGCGGGCGTACGGCGAGGAGAAGCAGGCCAAGCGGATCGTGTCGGCGATCGTCCGCGAGCGCGACAAGGAGCCGTTCGACAACAGCGCGCGGCTCGTCGAGCTGATCCGCGACTCGCTGCCCCAGGCAGCCAAGCGCACCGGCGGCAACCCGGCCAAGCGCACCTTCCAGGCGCTGCGCATCGAGGTCAACGGCGAACTGTCCGTCCTGGAGAGGGCGATTCCCGCCGCCGTGAAGTCCCTTGCCGTGGGCGGCCGGATCGCCGTCCTGTCGTACCACTCGCTCGAAGACCGCCTGGTGAAGCAGGTGTTCGCGGCCGGCGCCGCCAATACCGCGCCTCCTGGACTGCCGGTGGTGCCCGAGCAGTACCAGCCCCGGCTCAAGCTCCTGACGCGCGGTGCCGAACTTCCCACCGAGGAAGAGGTCGCCGAGAACCGGCGGGCGGCACCCGCGCGGCTGCGGGGGGCCGAGCGCATCAGGGAGGACATCGGGTGATTACGTACCAAGTCGGTGCGGGGTGTTGGGGTGCGGGGTGCGTGAGTGAGTAGGAAACCCGAACTGAGGGGCAGGGCCGCCCGGCTGGCGCGACTCTTCCCGACCGGACCCGCGCAGTCGGGCGGGATCCAGGCGGCCCGGACCCCGTTCGTCCTCCTTGTCGTGCTTCTCCTCGGCGGCGGTCTGATCGCGCTGCTCGTGCTGAACTCCGCGCTCAGCGAGGGGCAGTTCAAGCTGGACGACCTCCAGAAGCAGACGAAGAGCCTCACCGACGAGGAACAGGCCCTCCAGCGGGACGTGGACGCCTACTCTGCCCCCGACGCCCTCCAGCGCCGCGCACACGAACTGGGCATGGTGCCCGGGGGAGACCCCGCCTTCCTCGACCCGAACGGCACCGTGAAGGGTGTCCCGGAGCAGGCCACCGCCGAGAAGGCCGTGAGCACCCCGGCGGTACTCGCCCCCGAGGCGCTCATCAGCAGGCCGAGCCCGAGCCCGACCCCCGCGGCCGGCGCGGCGGCACCCGTGGCCACTCCCACCCCCACCCCGGCCCGTTCCGTACAGCCCGTAAAGCCCGTGCGGTCCACGGCAGTTCAGTCCTCCACCCCGACTACACCCGGCAGGTGACGGAAGTGTCCGACAGGGAACCGCCGCGCCGCCGAGTGCCCGGACCGGCCAGGCCCGAACGGCCCGATGCCCGGCGCCGCCCAGGGCCCGGCGCCCGCCCGGCCCGCCGCCCGGCACCGGCCCCGCCCGCCGCCCGCCCGGGAGGCCCGCGCTCCCTCCGGCTCGGCAGCCCCCGCCCCCGGCTGCGCATGATCAGCCTCGCGCTGACCCTGGTCCTGATCGCGTTCGTCGTACGACTGCTCCAGGTACAGGCCGTCGACGCGAGCGCGTACGCCGCCAAGGCCGCGCAGAACCGGTACGTCGACTACGTACTGGCCGCCGAGCGCGGTGAGATCACCGACCGCTCCGGGGTGGCCCTCGCGACCAGCGTGGACGCGTACACGATCACCGCCGACCCGACGCTGTTCACCCGCAAGCAGCTCAAGATCGACGACGGGCCCGAACAGGCGGCCGCCCTCCTCGCCCCGATCCTCGGCGTGGACCAGGCCTCGATCGTCAAGAAGCTCAGGCCCGCGAACAAGAACCTGCGCTACGTGGTGCTCGCCAACCGGCAGACCCCGCAGGTCTGGAAGCAGATCAAGGACCTGAAGAGCGCGCTCACCACCAAGTCCGGAACCGACCCGACCACCGTCAACGTCCTTGCCGGTGTCCTGGCCGTCCCCACCACCAAGCGCGTGTACCCGAACGGCGATCTCGCCGCCGGGATACTGGGCTGGGTCAACGCCGACGGCAAGGGCGGCGGCGGGGTCGAGCAGCAGCTCAACAAGGATCTGACCGGCAAGGACGGCAAGGTCCGCTACGCACAGTCCGGCGGCCTCCAGGTGCCCACCGCGGGCTCCACGGAGACGCCCGCGGTGCCCGGTTCCGACGTCGAGCTGACGATCGACCGCGACATCCAGTGGGCCGCGCAGAACGCCATCACGGAGCAGGTGAAGAAGTCCAAGGCGGACCGCGGGTACGTGATAGTGCAGGACACCCGCACCGGAGAGATCCTCGCCATGGCCAACGCGCCCGGCTTCGACCCGAACGACCTCGCCCAGGCCAACGCGGCCTCCCTGGGCAACGCGGCCCTCCAGGACGCCTACGAGCCCGGTTCCACCGCCAAGGTCATGACGATGGCCGCCGTACTCCAGGAGAACGTGGCCACCCCGCTGACGCATGTCGTCGTGCCGAACCGGCTGCACCGCGGCGACCGCCTCTTCCAGGACGACGTCGACCACGCGACCTGGAACCTCACGCTCAACGGCGTCCTCGCCAAGTCCAGCAACATCGGCACCATCGAGGCGGCCGGCCAGCTAGACAAGACCCAGGCGCAGGCCAACGAGGTCCTGTACTCGTATCTGCGCAAGTTCGGCATCGGCAGCTACAGCGGGCTCGACTTCCCCGGCGAGACGAAGGGCATCCTCGCGCCCGCCTCCAAGTGGTCGACCTCGCAGCAGTACACGATTCCTTTCGGCCAGGGCATGTCCCTCAACGCGCTCCAGGCGGCCTCCGTCTACTCGACGGTCGCCAACGGCGGAGTCCGCGTCGAACCCACCCTGGTGCGCGGCACGAAGGGTCCCGACGGCCGCTTCACACCGGCCGCCACGCCCAAGAAGACCCGGGTCATCAGTGCGAAGACGGCGAAGACCCTCGCCCAGATGCTGGAGTCCGTGGTGGACGACGAGCAGGGCACCGGCGGTAAGGCCGCGATTCCGGGGTACCGGGTCGCGGGCAAGACCGGCACCGCCAACCGCGTGGATCCGGCCACCGGCAAGTACAAGGGCTACACCTCGTCGTTCGCCGGGTTCGCGCCGGCCGACAATCCCCGCATCACCGTCTACTGCGCGATCCAGAACGCCACCAGCGGAAGCTACTTCGGCGGTCAGATCTGCGGACCGATCTACAAGCAGGTGATGGAGTTCGCCCTCAAGACCCTCCAGGTCCCGCCCACCGGGGCGAAGGCCGCGAACCTGCCCGTGACCTTCACTCCCTGATCAGCGCAACAGCCAGGAACCGATCCGTGACCATGATCACTTCCCATTCCGGGAACCAGGGCGAGCCCCGCCCCTCGCTTCGCCCCTCGGCCGGTGCGCCCGGTACGCTCACCGCCGTGCCATCCGCCGATCAGTCCCAAACCCCCCAGAAGGGCGCATCCGTGACATACCCGGGGCCGCCCAGGCCGGCGCAGCTCTCCGCCACACCCCTCGCGGAACTCGCCGACCAACTGGGCGCCGCCGAGCCGGTGTCGACCGCCGAGGTCACGGGCATCACCCATGACTCGCGCGCCGTCCGCCCCGGCGACCTCTACGCCGCGCTGCCCGGCGCCCGTCTGCACGGCGCCGACTTCGTCACCCAGGCGGCCGGCCTCGGCGCCGTAGCGGTCCTCACGGACCCGGCGGGCGCCGACCGCGCGACCGCGACCGGCCTGCCGGTGCTGGTCGTAGCCGATCCGCGCGGGCAGATGGGCGAGCTGGCAGCCACCATCTACGGCCATCCCGGCCGCGATCTGCTCCAGATCGGCATCACCGGCACCTCCGGGAAGACGACCACCGCCTACCTCGTAGAGGGTGGGCTGAAAACGGTCCGGTCCACCGGTCTGATCGGCACGGTCGAGACCCGCATCGGCGACGAGCGCATGAAGTCGGAGCGCACGACCCCCGAAGCCACCGATCTCCAGGCCCTGTTCGCGGTCATGCTGGAGCGCGGGGTCGACGCGGTCGCCATGGAGGTCTCCAGCCACGCGCTGGTCCTCGGCCGGGTCGACGCCTGCGTCTTCGACGTCGCGGTCTTCACCAACCTCAGCCCGGAGCACATGGAGTTCCACTCCGGCATGGAGGACTACTTCCAGGCCAAGGCGCGGCTGTTCACACCGCTGCGCAGCAGGCAGGGAGTGGTCAACCTCGACGACGAGTACGGTCGCAGGCTCGCGCGCGAGGCCACGGTCCCCGTGACCACCTACTCCGCCGAGGGCAACCCGGACGCCGACTGGCGTGCCGAGGGCGTCGAAATCGGCCCCATGGACTCGACGTTCACCGCGGTCGGCCCCAAGGGCGAGCTGATCACCGCGAGATCGCCGCTGGCCGGCTCCTTCAACGTGGCCAACACCCTCGCGGCGATCGCCGCCCTGGCCACCGCGGGCCTCGACCCGCAGCTCGCCGCCGACGGCATCGCCGCCGTACCGGGCGTACCGGGGCGCCTGGAGCGCGTGGACGCCGGGCAGCCGTATCTCGCGGTCGTCGACTACGCGCACAAGACGGACGCCGTCGAATCGGTTCTCCGTGCGCTGCGCAAGGTCACCGAGGGCAAGGTGCACGTCGTGCTCGGCTGCGGCGGGGACCGGGACAAGACCAAGCGCGAGCCCATGGGTGCCGCTGTCGCCCGGCTCGCCGACACCGCCGTACTGACATCGGACAACCCCCGCTCCGAGGACCCCCTCGCGATCCTCGCGGCCATGCTCCAGGGGGCCGCGTCCGTGCCCGCGCACGAGCGCGGCGAGGTCCAGGTCTTCGAGGACCGGGCCGAGGCCATCGCCGCCGCCGTCGCCCGCGCACGGCCGGGCGACACCGTGCTGGTCGCGGGCAAGGGCCATGAGCAGGGCCAGGACATCGCCGGAGTGGTCCGTCCCTTCGACGACCGCCAGGTGCTTCGCGAAGCTATCCAGAAGACCCAGGGATGAACTTGTGATCGCCCTCTCCCTCGCCGAGATCGCAGAAGTCGTCGGCGGGCAGACGCACGACATACCGGATCCGTCCGTCCAGGTCACCGGCCCGGTGGTCCGCGACTCAAGGGAAGTGGAACCAGGCAGCCTCTTCGTCGCCTTCGTCGGCGAGCGCGTCGACGGCCACGACTTCGCGCAGGCGGTCGTCGAGGCGGGCGCGGTGGCCCTCCTGGCGTCCCGCCCGGTCGGCGTGCCCGCGATCGTCGTGGAGGACGTCCAGAGCGCCCTGGGCGCCCTCGCCCGCCATGTCGTACGACGGCTCGGCGCGACCCTCGTGGCCCTCACCGGCTCGGCGGGCAAGACCAGCACCAAGGACCTCATCGCCCAGGTGCTCGCCCGCAAGGCGCCCACAGTGTTCACGCCGGGATCGTTGAACAATGAAATCGGGCTGCCGCTGACCGCGCTGAGCGCCACCGACGAGACGCGGTTCCTCGTCCTGGAGATGGGCGCCCGCGGGATCGGTCACATCCGCTACCTCACGGATCTGACGCCCCCGCAGATCGGCCTCGTCCTGAACGTCGGCACCGCCCACATCGGCGAGTTCGGCGGCCGTGAGCAGATCGCGCAGGCAAAGGGCGAACTCGTGGAGGCGCTCCCTTCAGTTGAAGAGGGCGGTGTCGCGGTCCTCAACGCCGACGATCCGCTCGTACGGGCCATGGCGTCCCGTACGAAGGCGAAGGTGATCCTTTTCGGAGAGTCCGGCGAAGCGGACGTACGGGCCGAGAACGTCAGACTCACGGACAGCGGACAGCCCGCCTTCAGCCTTCACACACCCTCCGGGTGCAGCGAAGTGACCATGCGCCTGTACGGTGAGCACCACGTGTCGAACGCGCTCGCCGCGGCCGCCGTCGCCCATGAGCTGGGCATGTCCGCAGACGAGATCGCCACCGCGCTCTCCGAGGCGGGCTCCCTCTCCCGCTGGCGGATGGAGGTCACCGAGCGTTCGGACGGCGTGACCATCGTCAACGACGCCTACAACGCGAACCCCGAGTCCATGCGAGCCGCCTTGCGCGCGCTCGCGGCCATGGGCAAGGGGCGGCGGACCTGGGCGGTGCTCGGCAAGATGGCCGAGCTCGGGGACGAGGCGCTCGCCGAGCACGACGCGGTCGGACGGCTCGCTGTCCGGCTCAATGTCGGCAAGCTCGTCGCGGTCGGGGGCAGGGAAGCGTCCTGGCTGCAACTGGGCGCATATAACGAGGGTTCGTGGGGTGAGGAGTCGGTGCACGTGTCCGACGCACAGGCGGCGGTCGACCTGTTGCGCAGCGAGTTGCGCCCGGGAGACGTCGTTCTCGTGAAGGCGTCCCGGTCGGTCGGTCTGGAGAGCGTGGCGCAGGCGCTCGTCGAGGCCGGTACCGAGGGTGAGGTTGCCGCCCGATGATGAAGCAGATCCTGTTCTCAGGAGTCATCGGCCTGTTCCTGACCCTGGTGGGCACCCCGCTGCTGATCAAGCTGCTGGCCCGCAAGGGCTACGGCCAGTACATCCGTGACGACGGCCCGCGCGAGCACGCAAGCAAGCGCGGTACGCCGACGATGGGCGGTATCGCCTTCATCTTCGCGACGGTCGCCGCGTACTTCCTGTCCAAGGTCATCACCGGCTACACGCCGACCTATTCGGGTCTGCTGGTGCTCGGTCTGATGGTCGGCATGGGCCTGGTCGGCTTCCTCGACGACTACATCAAGATCGTCAAGCGGCGTTCGCTGGGCCTGCGGGCCAAGGCGAAGATGGCCGGCCAGCTGATCGTCGGCATCAGCTTCGCGGTGCTCGCCCTCCAGTTCCAGGACGCCCGCGGCAACACCCCGGCCTCCACGAAGCTGTCGTTCATCACGGACTTCGGCTGGAAGCTCGGCCCGATCCTGTTCGTGATCTGGGCGCTGTTCATGATCCTCGCGATGTCGAACGGCGTGAACCTGACGGACGGTCTGGACGGCCTCGCCACCGGCGCCTCGGTCCTGGTCTTCGGCGCCTACACCTTCATCGGTGTCTGGCAGTTCCAGGAGTCCTGCGCCAACGCGACGACACTGACCAACCCGAACGCCTGCTACGAGGTGCGCGATCCGCTCGACCTCGCGGTCATCGCCTCCGCGCTGATGGGGGCCTGCCTGGGCTTCCTGTGGTGGAACACCTCGCCGGCCAAGATCTTCATGGGGGACACCGGTTCGCTGGCCCTCGGCGGTGTCCTCACCGGTCTGGCGATCCTCTCCCGCACCGAGCTGCTCGTCGCCATCATGGGCGGCCTCTTCGTCCTCATCACCATGTCGGTGGTCATCCAGGTCGGCTCCTTCAAGCTCACCGGCAAGCGGGTCTTCCGAATGGCCCCGCTCCAGCACCACTTCGAACTCAAGGGCTGGTCCGAAGTGCTCGTGGTGGTCCGTTTCTGGATCATCCAGGGCATCTGCGTGATCGTCGGCCTTGGCCTCTTCTACGCGGGATGGGCAGCGGAAAAGTGACCGAAGGGCAGGGGCTCTCCTTCGAGGGCAAGCACGTCACCGTCGCCGGACTCGGAGTCTCCGGGATCCCGGCGGCCAAGGTCCTGCACGGCCTCGGCGCGCTCGTCACGGTCGTCAACGACGGCGACGACGAGCGCTCCCGGGCCCAGGCGGCCGACCTGGAGGCGCTCGGCATCACCGTGCGCCTCGGCGACGGGGAGAGCCTGCCCGAGGGCACCGAACTGATCGTCACCACCCCCGGCTGGCAGCCCGACAAGCCGCTGTTCACGGCGGCCCGCGAGGCGGGCGTAGAGGTGTGGGGGGACGTGGAGCTGGCCTGGCGCCTGCGCGGCCCCGAAGCGGCCCCCTGGCTCGCCGTCACCGGCACCAACGGCAAGACCACCACCGTCCAGATGCTCGCCTCCATCCTGAAGGCGGGCGGCCTGCGCACGGCGGCGGTCGGCAACATCGGCGTCTCGGTCCTGGAGGCCGTACTCGGGGACGAGCGGTACGACGTCCTCGCCGTCGAACTGTCGAGCTATCAGCTGCACTGGGCGCCCTCGGTCCGCGCCCACTCCGCCGCCGTTCTCAACCTGGCGCCCGACCACCTCGACTGGCACGGCTCCATGGAGGCGTACGCCGCCGACAAGGGCCGTATCTACGAAGGCAATCGGGTCGCCTGCGTCTACAACGTCGCCGACAAGGCCACCGAGGACCTGGTCCGCGAGGCCGACGTCGAGGAGGGGTGCCGGGCCATCGGGTTCACGCTGGGCAGCCCCGGGCCGTCCCAACTCGGCGTCGTGGACGGCATCCTGGTCGACCGCGCCTTCGTCGAGGACCGGCAGCGCAACGCGCAGGAGCTGGCGGAGATCTCCGACGTCAATCCGCCGGTCCCGCACAACATCGCCAACGCCCTTGCCGCCGCTGCCCTCGCGCGCGCCTTCGGGGTGCCCGCCAAGGCCGTACGGGACGGGCTGCGGGCCTTCACGCCCGACGCGCACCGCATCGCGCACGTGGCCGACGTGGACGGTGTCACGTACATCGACGACTCCAAGGCCACCAACACCCATGCGGCGGAAGCCTCGTTGGCGGCCTACGAGTCGATCGTGTGGATCGCGGGCGGACTCGCCAAGGGCGCCGTCTTCGACGAACTCGTCGCCAAGTCGGCAAAGCGACTTCGGGGCGCGGTGCTGATCGGCGCCGATCGTGCGCTCATCCGGGAAGCCCTCGCGCGACACGCCCCGGAAGTACCCGTCGTCGACCTCGCCCGGACCGACACTGGGGCGATGCTCGCGGCTGTCCAGGAGGCACAGCGGCTCGCCGCCGCCGGCGACACGGTGCTGCTCGCCCCGGCCTGCGCCTCCATGGACATGTTCGCCAACTACAAGAAGCGCGGTGACGCGTTCGCCCAGGCGGTTCGCGAACTCGGCGCCTGACCGACGTGAGCGGAGGCGCTGATGCCCAGTAGCCGTACCGGCCGGCCGCCCGTGCAGCAGCGGCCCCCCAGACGTCCCGCCGCCGCACGGACCGTACGGGACAACCCCGTACGACGGCTGTACGCCAACGCGCGGCGGGCCTGGGACCGGCCGCTGACCGCCTATTACCTGATCGCCGGCGGCAGCGTGCTGATCACCGTGCTCGGTCTGGTGATGGTCTACTCGGCCTCCCAGATCACGGCACTCCAACTCTCGCTGCCCGGCTCGTATTTCTTCCGCAAACAGTTTCTCGCCGCCTGTATCGGCGGGGTGCTGGCGCTGGCCGCCTCGCGGATGCCGGTCAAACTGCACCGGGCGCTGGCCTATCCGATCCTCGCGGGCGCCGTCTTCATGATGGCGCTGGTGCAGCTGCCGGGGATAGGGATGTCGGTCAACGGCAACCGCAACTGGATCTCGCTCGGCGGCTCCTTCCAGATCCAGCCCAGCGAGTTCGGCAAGCTCGCCCTCGTCCTGTGGGGCGCCGACCTGCTCGCCCGCAAACAGGACAAGGCGATGCTGTCCCAGTGGAAGCACATGCTGGTGCCGCTGGTGCCGGTCGCGTTCATGCTGCTCGGACTGATCATGCTCGGCGGCGACATGGGGACGGCGATCATCCTCACCGCGATCCTGTTCGGCCTGCTCTGGCTGGCCGGAGCGCCGACCCGGCTGTTCGCCGGTGTGCTGTCGATCGCGGGTGTGATCGGTGTGATCCTCATCAAGACCAGCCCCAACCGGATGGCCCGGCTGGCCTGCATCGGCGCCACCGAGCCCAAGACCGGGGTCGCCGACTGCTGGCAGGCCGTGCACGGGATCTACGCGCTCGCATCGGGCGGGATCTTCGGCTCCGGGCTCGGCGCGAGTGTGGAGAAATGGGGTCAACTCCCCGAAGCCCACACGGACTTCATCTTCGCCGTCACCGGTGAGGAACTGGGTCTGGCGGGCACGCTGTCGGTCCTCGCCCTCTTCGCGGCTCTAGGCTATGCGGGTATCCGCGTGGCCGGACGCACGGAGGACCCCTTCGTGAGGTATGCCGCGGGAGGCGTGACCACCTGGATCACCGCTCAGGCGGTGATCAACATCGGTGCGGTGCTCGGCCTGCTGCCGATCGCCGGCGTCCCGCTCCCGCTGTTCTCCTACGGGGGTTCCGCCCTGCTGCCGACCATGTTCGCCATCGGGTTGCTGATCGCCTTCGCGCGCGACGACCCCGCTGCGCGGGCGGCGCTTGCGATGCGGCAACCCCGCTTTGGTAGAAAACGGGGGGCCAGGGGACCCGGTTCCGGCCGGAGTCCCCGCAGATGGAACACGATGAGACGGCGTGCCTCGGCGGCGCGTTCGTCCGGAGAGCGGTGAATTTCGGTGCATGTCGTACTCGCCGGTGGGGGGACCGCCGGCCACATCGAGCCCGCGCTCGCCCTCGCGGACGCCCTGCGCAGGCAGGACCCCACCGTGGGGATCACGGCGCTGGGCACGGAACGCGGCCTTGAGACCCGCCTCGTACCCGAGCGGGGCTACGAACTCGCGCTGATCCCCGCCGTACCGCTGCCCCGCAAGCCCACCCCGGAACTGATCACCGTACCGGGCCGGTTGCGCGGCACGATCAAGGCCGCCGAGCAGATCCTGGAGCGCACCAAGGCGGACGCGGTCGTCGGCTTCGGCGGCTATGTGGCGCTGCCCGGCTATCTCGCGGCCAAGCGCCTCGGGGTGCCGATCGTGATCCACGAGGCCAACGCCAGGCCCGGGTTGGCCAACAAGATCGGCTCGCGCTACGCGGCCCAGGTCGCCGTCTCCACCCCGGACAGCAAGCTGCGGGGCGCCCGTTACATCGGCATCCCGCTGCGCCGCTCCATCGCCCTCCTGGACCGCGCGGCCGTACGCCCGCAGGCGCGGGCCGCGTTCGGGCTCGACCCGAACCTGCCGACGCTGCTGGTCTCCGGCGGTTCACAGGGCGCCCGGCACCTCAACGAGGTCGTCGAGCGGGTCGCGCCGTACCTCCAACAGGCCGGAATCCAGATCCTGCACGCGGTCGGCCCGAAGAACGAACTGCCGCAGGTGCACCAGATGCCGGGGATGCCCCCCTACATCCCGGTACCGTACGTGGACCGGATGGACCTCGCGTACGCCGCGGCCGACATGATGCTCTGCCGCGCGGGCGCGATGACCGTCGCCGAACTCTCCGCCGTCGGACTCCCGGCCGCCTACGTCCCGCTGCCCATCGGCAACGGCGAACAGCGGCTGAACGCCCAGCCGGTGGTCAAGGCCGGCGGCGGACTCCTGGTCGACGACGCGGAACTGACGCCCGAGTGGGTCCAGGGCAACGTCCTGCCCGTGCTCGCCGACCCGCACCGGCTGTACGAGATGTCGCGCGCGGCAAGCGAGTTCGGCCGCCGGGACGCCGACGACCTGCTCGTCGGCATGGTGTACGAGGCGATCGCCTCGCGACACCGCTAGCCCTATGTGAGAGAGGCAGGGGATCGTGGCCGGACCGACGACCGCCGAACGCGGTGAACGCCAACAGGAGTCGTCCGGCCCGCCCCTTGTCCGGCGCCTGGGGCGTCGGCGCCTCCGTCTGATTGTCGTACTCGCCCTCGCCGGGGCCCTGTTGGGCACCGCCGCGGTCTGGCTGCTCTACGGCTCGCAGTGGTTGCGGGTGGAGAAGGTTTCGGTCTCCGGGACCAGGGTCCTGACGCCGGAACAGGTGCGCGAAGCCGCCGGCGTACCGGTCGGCGGACCGCTCATTTCCGTCGACACCGATACGATCGAAGCCCGACTCCGCAGGAAATTGCCCCGAATTGACACTGTTGACGTAGTCCGTTCCTGGCCGCATGGAATCGGGCTGAAAGTGACCGAACGCAGCCCGGTCCTGGTGGTGAAAAAGGGCGGAAACTTTGTCGAAGTGGACGACGAGGGCGTGCGATTCGCCACCGTTTCCACGCCACCGAAGTCCGTCCCCACCCTCGAATTGACGCTCTCTCCCACGGCTTCCTCCACCGCCGGCCTGCGCCGCTTCGGCGAGGACCGACTCGTCCGCGAGGCGGTGCGCGTCGCGGGTGACATTCCGGCCGCGGTCGCACGCGACACACAGGTCGTCAAGGTCCGTTCCTACGACGACATCTCACTGGAGTTGAGCGGTGGCCGGACCGTCTCTTGGGGAAGCGGCGACAAGGGCGCGGCGAAGGCGCGTACGCTCACCGCTCTCATGAAAGCAGCTTCCGGAGCCCGGCACTTCGACGTAAGTGTTCCCACCGCCCCTGCGTCAGCCGGGAGTTGACGCACATTCGCGCAGGCCAGCACCCTGGTTGGGCAGCGCTACGGCTGATCACATAGGGTGAAAAGAAAAACGGGAGGTTCGGCGTGTTCGTTGAACGTGCGCCACTTGTCGACTTAGTGTCCTGTTCAGAAGACTTCAAGGAACGGACACACTGGTAACCCTAAACTTCAACGTTAGGGTTCGGGTCGGCGCTACGGACCGTCCCATTCGGCATCTGCCGTCCCGCGCGGGAACCGCACGGAGACGGCGACGTAATTCGAGGCGAGAGGCCTTCGACGTGGCAGCACCGCAGAACTACCTCGCAGTCATCAAGGTCATCGGTGTCGGCGGCGGTGGTGTCAATGCCATCAACCGGATGATCGAGGTCGGTCTCAAGGGCGTCGAGTTCATCGCCATCAACACCGACGCGCAGGCGCTGTTGATGAGCGACGCCGACGTCAAACTCGACGTCGGACGCGAACTCACCCGCGGACTCGGCGCCGGCGCCAACCCGGCCGTCGGTCGCAAGGCCGCCGAGGATCACCGCGAGGAGATCGAGGAGGTCCTCAAGGGGGCCGACATGGTCTTCGTGACGGCCGGCGAGGGCGGCGGCACCGGCACCGGCGGCGCCCCCGTCGTGGCCAACATCGCCCGCTCCCTGGGCGCGTTGACCATCGGCGTGGTCACCCGCCCCTTCACCTTCGAGGGACGGCGCCGGGCCAACCAGGCGGAGGACGGCATCGCCGAACTCCGCGAAGAGGTCGACACCCTCATCGTCATCCCGAACGACCGCCTGCTGTCCATCTCGGATCGCCAGGTCTCGGTCCTCGACGCCTTCAAGTCGGCGGACCAGGTCCTGCTCTCCGGCGTCCAGGGCATCACCGATCTCATCACCACGCCCGGCCTGATCAACCTCGACTTCGCCGACGTCAAGTCCGTGATGTCCGAGGCCGGTTCGGCCCTCATGGGCATCGGCTCGGCCCGCGGCGACGACCGCGCGGTGGCGGCGGCCGAGATGGCGATCTCCTCGCCGCTCCTCGAAGCCTCCATCGACGGCGCCCGCGGCGTCCTGCTCTCCATCTCCGGCGGCTCCGACCTCGGCCTGTTCGAGATCAACGAAGCGGCCCAACTGGTCAGCGAGGCCGCCCACCCCGAGGCCAACATCATCTTCGGCGCGGTCATCGACGACGCCCTGGGCGACGAGGTCCGGGTCACGGTCATCGCGGCCGGCTTCGACGGCGGCCAGCCGCCGACCCGCCGCGAGACGACCATGGGCTCGTCCTCGGCCCGCCGCGACGAGCCGACTCCGGTACGGCAGGAGAGCCGTCCGTCCTTCGGCTCGCTCGGCAGCGTCAAGCCCAAGGAGGAGCCGGAGCCCGCCCAGGAGCCGGTCGCCGACCTTCCGATCGCCCCGCCGGTCCCGCCGTCGCGGACCTACTCGGACAGCGCGGCCGAGGAGCTGGACGTACCGGACTTCCTGAAGTGATAGGACAGTTCGACACCGTGAGCGGCGCGCACTTCGCCTTCACCGACAGGTGGGGCGGGGTGAGCGCCGTTCCGTACGAGGAGCTCAACCTCGGCGACGCGGTCGGCGACGAACCCGACGCGGTCCGTGCCAATCGCGAACTGGCCGCCAAGTCACTCGACTTGGACCCGGCGCTGGTGGTCTGGATGAACCAGGTGCACGGCACGGACGTGGCGGTCGTCGACGGTCCCCGGGGCGCCGCCGACATCCCCTCCGTGGACGCGCTCGTCACCGCCCGGCGCGGACTCGCCCTCGCGGTCCTGACCGCCGACTGCACGCCGGTCCTGCTCGCCGACCCGGTCGCCGGGATCGCGGGCGCGGCCCACGCCGGACGCCCGGGCATGGTGGCAGGGGTCGTACCCGCCGTCGTACGGGCCATGACGGAACTCGGCGCTGATCCCGCCCGGATCGTCGCCCGCACCGGACCCGCCGTCTGCGGCCGGTGCTACGAAGTGCCCGCGGACATGCGCGCCGATGTCGCCGCCGTGGAACCGGCGGCGTACGCCGAGACGAGTTGGGGCACTCCCGCGGTCGACGTGACCGCCGGAGCGCACGCGCAACTCGACCGGCTCGGGGTGCGCGACCGGGAGCGGTCGCCGGTGTGCACCCGTGAATCGGGCGACCACTTCTCGTACCGCCGCGACCGCGTCACCGGGCGGTTCGCGAGCTATGTGTGGTTGGACTGACGGGACATGACGGACCGTAGGGACGAACTCGCCGTAAATCTGGCGAAAGTCGAGGAGCGCATCACCGCCGCCTGTGCCGCGGCCGGGCGGAAGCGCGAAGAGGTGACCCTGATCGTGGTCACCAAGACCTATCCGGCGAGCGACGTACGGACGTTGGCCGAACTCGGTGTGCGTCATGTCGCCGAGAACCGGGACCAGGACGCGGCCCCGAAGGCGTCCGAATGCGCGGATCTGCCGCTGAGTTGGCACTTCGTCGGTCAGTTGCAGACCAACAAGGTGCGATCCGTGGCCGGTTACGCCGATGTCGTGCAGTCGGTCGACCGGGCCCGGCTCGTGACCGCACTGTCGAAGGAGACCGAGCGCTCCGGGCGCGAACTGGGCTGTCTCATCCAGGTCGCGCTGGACGCGGGAGTGAGCGGGCGGGGCGAGCGCGGTGGCGTCGGACCGGGCGGCATCGCGGAGTTGGCCGACCTGGTGGCCGGCTCCCCGGGGCTGCGGCTCGACGGTCTGATGACCGTCGCTCCGCTCACCGGGGAGTACGCGGGACGCCAACAGGAGGCGTTCGGGCGGTTGATGGATTTGTCGACTGACCTGCGCCGAGCCCATCCGGCTGCGAACATGGTGTCGGCAGGGATGAGTGCGGACCTCGAACAGGCCGTGGCAGCCGGAGCGACACATGTACGCGTCGGCACTGCGGTACTCGGCGTCCGCCCCAGGCTCGGGTAACGTCGCCAGGAAGTCGGACCACAGCAGAAAATATGGTCATTGCCGCCGCAGGCGGGCACAACGACCTCGTGGATCGCGGGCACTTGGCAGTCGTCAGCCGATCCACCACAGAGCGGAGGACTCAGAGAATGGCCGGCGCGATGCGCAAGATGGCGGTCTACCTCGGCCTCGTGGAGGACGATGGGTACGACGGCCGGGGTTTCGACCCCGACGACGACTTCGAACCCGAACTGGACCCGGAGCCCGAGCGGGACCGTCGACGGCACGAGCCGTCGCACCAGGCACACAGTTCACATCAGTCCCAAAGGGACGAACCGGTACGAGTGGTGCAGCCTCCGGCCCCTCGCGACCCGGTGTCCCATTCCGCTTCACTGGGTGCGGAATCAGGGCGTCCGGCGCGCATCGCGCCCGTGGCATCCATCACACAAGAACGCCAGTCCCTGGAGAAGAACGCACCGGTGATCATGCCCAAGGTCGTGTCGGAACGAGAGCCTTACCGGATCACCACACTTCACCCCCGGACCTACAACGAGGCCCGTACCATCGGGGAACACTTCCGTGAAGGCACCCCGGTGATCATGAATCTGACTGAGATGGATGACACAGACGCCAAGCGACTTGTCGACTTTGCGGCCGGTTTGGTGTTTGGTCTTCACGGCAGCATCGAGCGGGTGACGCAGAAGGTGTTCCTGTTGTCGCCTGCTAACGTCGATGTCACGGCGGAGGACAAGGCCCGCATCGCAGAGGGCGGGTTCTTCAATCAGAGCTGAGACAGACAGCCGCTAGGAAGCACGGAACAGGGGAGAGGGAAAGACAGACCATGAGCGTGTTCGCGCAGGTGATCTACATCGCGCTGATGGTGTTCCTCATCGTGCTCATCTTCCGGTTGGTCATGGACTACGTCTTCCAGTTCGCCCGCTCATGGCAACCCGGCAAGGCGATGGTGGTCGTTCTGGAGGCCGCCTACACTGTCACCGATCCACCGTTGAAGCTTCTGCGGCGGTTCATCCCGCCGTTGCGTCTCGGGGGCGTGGCGCTCGACCTGTCCTTCTTCGTCCTGATGATCATCGTCTACATCTTGATCTCTATCGTGGGCAATCTCGCGAGGTGACAGTGGACGATACGGTCTTGCCGACTGCCGATGACTACGTTGAGGTGAAGAGATGCCGTTGACCCCCGAGGACGTGCGGAACAAGCAGTTCACGACCGTCCGCCTCCGAGAAGGCTATGACGAGGACGAGGTCGATGCCTTCCTCGACGAGGTCGAAGCCGAACTGACGCGCCTGCTGCGCGAGAACGAGGACCTGCGCGCCAAGCTGGCCGCGGCCACGCGCGCCGCTGCGCAGAACCAGCAGAACATGCGCAAGCCCCCCGAACAGGACCAGCAGCAGGGCGGCATGCAGCAACAGGGGATGCCCCAGCAGGGCATGCCCCCGCAAGGCATGCCGCAACAGGGCATGCCGCAGCAGGGCATGCGCGGTCCGGGCGCCCCGGTGCCCGCCGGCATATCGGGCCCGCCGCAGCAGCAGATGGGCGGCCCCATGGGCGGCCCGCCCCAGCTGCCGAGCGGTGCCCCGCAGCTGCCGCCCGGCCCCGGCCAGGGTGGCCCGCAGGGCCAGGGTCCGATGGGACAGGGCCCCATGGGTCAGGGTCCGATGCAGGGCCAGATGGGCCAGGGTCAGATGGGCCAGGGCCCCATGCAGGGCCAGATGCAGCAGATGGGCCAGGGCCCGATGCAGGGTCAGATGGGCCAGCCCCCCATGCAGCAGCAGATGGGCATGGGCGGACCGATGGGCGGCGGCATGCCGCAGCAGGGCCCCGGTGGCGACAGCGCCGCCCGTGTCCTCTCGCTGGCCCAGCAGACCGCCGACCAGGCGATCGCCGAGGCGCGTTCCGAGGCCAACAAGATCGTTGGCGAGGCCCGTTCGCGCGCCGAGGGTCTTGAGCGCGACGCCCGTGCCAAGGCCGACGCCCTGGAGCGGGACGCGCAGGAGAAGCACCGCGTCGCGATGGGCTCCCTGGAGTCCGCCCGCGCCACGCTGGAGCGCAAGGTCGAGGACCTGCGCGGCTTCGAGCGCGAGTACCGCACGCGTCTGAAGTCCTACCTGGAGTCCCAGCTGCGCCAGTTGGAGACCCAGGCCGACGACTCGCTGGCTCCGCCGCGTGCTCCGGCCGCCGCGTCGCTTCCGCCGTCCCCGGCGCCCTCGATGGCCCCGGCCGGCGCGAGTGCCCCGTCGTACGGCGGCCCGCAGGGTATGGGTGGCATGGGCGGCATGGGAGGTGGCCCGGCTCCGGCCGGTCCGTCCTACGGCGGCCAGCAGCAGATGTCCCCGGCCATGACCCAGCCGATGGCTCCGGTACGGCCGCAGGGCCCCTCCCCGATGGGCCAGGCTCCCTCGCCGATGCGCGGCTTCCTGATCGACGAGGACGACAACTGACCGGCCTGTAGTACGCCTCAGGCGTCGGCAGCGTTCAAAGGGCGGGGCCCCCGGAATCTTCCGGGGGCCCCGCCCTTGTTCCTTGGGGGCGCGGGGAACCGCGCACGGCTCCGGTCCGACCCGAGGCAATGAGAAGGGCCCAGCCTCCTCCATGGAGACCGGGCCCTTCTTCACACCAGTGGTGCTTACGCCTTACGGAGGCGGAACACCAGCGACAGACCTTCATCCGTGAACGGCACACCGTACGCGTCGTCCGCCTCGCCCTGGGCGAAGTCCGTCGCCAACACCTCGTCGGCGATCAGCGCCGCGTGCTCGGCCAACGCCGAGATGACCTCAGGGTCCGTCGACGTCCAGCGCAGCGCGATCCGGTCGGCCACGTCCAGGCCGCTGTTCTTGCGGGCCTCCTGGATCAGCCGGATCGCGTCACGGGCCAGGCCCGCCTGCCGCAGCTCCTCCGTGATCTCCAGGTCGAGCGCGACCGTCGCACCCGAGTCGGACGCCACGGACCAGCCCTCGCGCGGGGTCTCTGTGATGATCACCTCATCCGGAGCCAGCGTGATGGTCTCGCCGTCCACCTCGACGGTCGCCGTGCCCTCGCGCAGGGCGAGCGACAGGGCAGCCGCGTCGGCGTTCGCGACGGCCTTCGCCACATCCTGGACGCGCTTGCCGAACCGCTTGCCCAGCGCGCGGAAGTTGGCCTTCGCGGTCGTGTCGACCAGCGAGCCGCCGACCTCGCTCAGCGAGGCGAGCCCCTCGACGTTCAGCTCCTCCGTGATCTGCGCGTGCAGTTCGCGGTCCAGGGCGGCGAAGCCCGTCGCCGCGATCAGCGCGCGGGACAGCGGCTGGCGCGTCTTGACGCCCGACTCCGCGCGCGTGGCCCGGCCCAGCTCCACCAGACGCCGTACGAGGACCATCTGCTTCGACAGCTCCGGGTCGATGACGGACAGGTCCGCCTCCGGCCACGAGGACAGGTGGACCGACTCGGGGGCGCCCGGGGTCACCGGGACGATCAGGTCCTGCCAGACCCGCTCGGTGATGAACGGGGTCAGCGGGGCCATCAGCTTGGTGACCGTCTCGACGACCTCGTGCAGGGTGCGCAGCGCGGCCTTGTCGCCCTGCCAGAAGCGGCGCCGGGAGCGGCGGACGTACCAGTTGGAGAGGTCGTCGACGAACGCCGACAGGAGCTTGCCGGCGCGCTGGGTGTCGTACGCCTCCAGAGCCTGCGTCACCTGGTCGGTGAGCGCGTGGAGTTCGGAGAGCAGCCAGCGGTCCAGGACCGGGCGGTCGGCCGGGGCCGGGTCCGCCGCGCTCGGCGCCCAGTCGGACGTGCGCGCGTACAGGGCCTGGAAGGCGACCGTGTTCCAGTACGTCAGGAGCGTCTTGCGGACGACCTCCTGGATGGTGCCGTGACCCACCCGGCGGGCCGCCCACGGGGAACCGCCCGCCGCCATGAACCACCGCACCGCGTCCGCGCCGTGCTGGTCCATCAGCGGGATCGGCTGCAGGATGTTGCCCAGGTGCTTGGACATCTTGCGGCCGTCCTCGGCGAGGATGTGGCCGAGGCACACCACGTTCTCGTACGACGACTTGTCGAAGACCAGGGTGCCGATCGCCATCAGCGTGTAGAACCAGCCGCGGGTCTGGTCGATCGCCTCGGAGATGAACTGCGCCGGGTAGCGGGACTCGAACATCTCCTTGTTCTTGTACGGGTAGCCCCACTGCGCGAACGGCATCGAACCCGAGTCGTACCAGGCGTCGATGACCTCGGGCACGCGCGTGGCCGTTTCGCCGCACTGGGGGCAGGCGAAGGTGACCGCGTCGATGAACGGGCGGTGCGGGTCCAGCTCCGACTGGTCGGTGCCGGTCAGCTCGGTCAGCTCCGCGCGGGAGCCCACGACCGTGAGGTGGTCGTCCGCGCAGCGCCAGATCGGCAGCGGGGTGCCCCAGTAGCGGCTGCGGGACAGCGCCCAGTCGATGTTGTTGTTCAGCCAGTCGCCGTACCGGCCGTGCTTGACGGTGTCCGGGAACCAGTTGGTGTTCTCGTTCTCCTGGAGGAGGCGGTCCTTGACGGCCGTGGTGCGGATGTACCAGGAGGGCTGCGCGTAGTACAGGAGCGCGGTGTGGCAGCGCCAGCAGTGCGGGTAACTGTGCTCGTACGGCACGTGCTTGAAGAGCAGACCGCGGTCCTTCAGGTCCTCGGTGAGCTTTTCGTCGGCCTTCTTGAAGAAGACACCGCCCACGAGCGGGACGTCCTCGGCGAACGTGCCGTTCGGACGGACCGGGTTCACGACCGGCAGGCCGTACGCGCGGCAGACCTTGAGGTCCTCCTCGCCGAAGGCGGGGGACTGGTGGACCAGACCCGTACCGTCCTCGGTCGTCACGTACTCTGCGTTCACCACGTAGTGGGCGGGTTCCGGGAACTCAACCAGCTCGAACGGACGTTGATACGTCCAGCGCTCCATCTCTGTGCCGGTGAAGGTCTCACCGGTGGTCTCCCAGCCCTCGCCGAGGGCCTTGGCGAGCAGCGGCTCGGCGACGACGAGCTGCTCCTCGCCGTTCGTCGCGACGACGTAGGTGACCCCGGGGTGGGCGGCGACGGCCGTGTTGGACACCAGCGTCCAGGGCGTCGTCGTCCAGACCAGGAGCGCGGCGCGGCCGGCCAGCGGACCGGAGGTGAGCGGGAAACGGACGTACACGGAGGGGTCGACGACCGTCTCGTAGCCCTGCGCCAGCTCGTGGTCCGAGAGGCCCGTCTGGTCGCGCGGGCACCAGGGGGCGACGCGGTAGTCCTGGACCAGCAGGCCCTTGTTGAAGATCTCCTTGAGCGACCACCAGACCGACTCGATGTACTCCGGGTCCATGGTCCGGTAGGCGTCGTCGAGGTCGACCCAGTACCCCATGCGGGTCGTCAGCTCGGTGAAGGCGTCGGTGTGCCGGGTCACGGAGGCGCGGCACTTGTCGTTGAACTCGGCGATGCCGTACGCCTCGATGTCCTGCTTGTCGGTGAAGCCCAGCTCCTTCTCGACCGCCAGCTCCACCGGGAGGCCGTGGCAGTCCCAGCCGGCCTTGCGGCCCACGTGGTAGCCGCGCATGGTCCGGAAGCGGGGGAAGACGTCCTTGAAGACGCGCGCCTCGATGTGGTGGGCGCCCGGCATGCCGTTGGCAGTGGGCGGGCCCTCGTAGAACACCCACTCGGGGCGCCCCTCGGACTGGTCCAGGGTCTTGGCGAAGATCTTCTGCTCGCGCCAGAAGTCGAGCACGGCGTGCTCCAGCGCGGGCAGGTCGACCTGGGCGGGCACCTGGCGGTACGTCGGCGTTGTCATCAGCGAGCTTCCTCCGGCGGACTTTCTGCCTTCCGTCCGGAGGGACGAGAGCTACGACTTTCCGTACGCCGTGTGCGGCGCGCTCCCGCGGTACCACCCTCCTTGGCTCCCCGGTGCACCCTGCGCACCAGTGAGCCCCCTCATTGGGGTCGCGATACCGGGTCTACTCGCCACGGCCGGTCGGCTGCGGCTTTCTTCCGGCGGCTCCGGGGTGATCTTCACGTCGCGCCGGCCCCCGGGCTTCCACCGTCCCCGGGTCGCTCTGGGCTGCGTACGCCGCTACTCGTCCCCATCCACGCTTCTCGCTCCGCCCAGTGTACGGGCCCGCGCCGACAGCGGCCGACCGGTTTTGCGGGGGCCTCGGCGGGTGCTTCGCGCGGAGGCTTCCCGGCCCGTCGTATGACTCGAATGGCGCTGAACGCGCGTTCGAGGTCCAGGGTGCCGAGCTCGGCGGATTACCCGGCGGGGAGCTGGGCACAACGCTTGAAGGCTCGCCGCGCGGGGCCGGAAGGGTGGACGAATCGGGCGGCGTGCCCCGTTGCCGCGGGACTCAAGTCGATTTATCGTCCCACCACGATTCGCGTGCGTGATCACAAAATGTGAAGGGGCCGCGGCCATGGTGGCGAAGAAGACCGCAACGAAGAAGACCGCGGCGAGGAAGGCGGTCGCTACGAAGGCGGCTTCTTCGGAGAAGGCGACCGGTTCGAGGAAGACGACCGCCTCGGAGAAAGCGACCGCTTCGGAGAGGGCGGCCGGTTCCGAGAGGGCGGCCGGTTCCGAGCGGGCGACCGGTTCCGAGAAGGGAACCGGTTCGAAGAAGACGACGGTGAAGAGAACGGCCGCGAAGGCGACGGCTGTGGACGCGAAGAAGACGGCTCCGACGAAGACGGCATCGAAAAAGGCGGCGGTGAAGAAGACGGCGGCCCCGAAGGCGGCCGTCGCCCTGAACGAGTCCCCGAAGGGCACCGCGACCAGGACGACCACGAAGTCGGCCGTGAAGAAGCCGACCGTGAAGAAGGCGGTCGCGAAGAAGGCGGTCGCGAAGTCGACGGCCGAGTCGGCGGCGACCGCCAGGACGACGACGAACAGCGCGAAGCGCACGAAGAGTGCGGCCAAGAAGGCAACGGCGGGCGCGGCGCGGGCCGCGGAGCAGACGGGAGCCACGACGGTGGTTGCGAAGAAGACTCCTGGTACGGCCACGGCGGCGAAGACACCCGTTCCCAAGGCGCGGCTCGCCGCGGCGGCCGGGCCGGGCGAGCTGGCGGTCCGCCCGGGCGAGGACCCCTGGACGCCTCAGGAGGTCGAGGAGGCCCGCACCGAGCTGCTGGCCGACGCCGAGCGGCTGAGCGAGGAGATCACGTCCACCGAGCGGGCGCTGGCCGGTCTGATGCGGGACTCCGGGGACGGTGCCGGCGACGACCAGGCCGACACCGGCACCAAGAACATCACGCGGGAGAGCGAGATGGCGCTCGCCGCCAACGCGCGCGAGATGCTGATCCAGACCGAGCGCGCCCTCGGGAAACTGGACGCGGGCACCTACGGCCTGTGCGAGAACTGCGGCAACCCGATCGGCAAGGCGCGCATGCAGGCCTTCCCGCGGGCCACCCTGTGCGTCGAGTGCAAGCAGAAGCAGGAACGCCGGTACTGAACGCCGGTACCAAGCGCCGGTACTGAACGCCGGTACAGAGGGTGCCGAGAGGTGTGCCGTACCCTCTTCCTCAGTCAGGTACCTAGGTTCGAGGGACTCACGTGGCAGAGGCGGAGCGCATCATCGGTACGCCGGATACCCCAGAGGCGGCGGGGGCCGACCCGGAGCGGGGCGAGACCGCGCGCCCCAGGGGAAAGCGCCGGATCGCCGTGCTGTTCGCGGTGGCCGCGTTCGCGTACACCCTCGACCTGGTCAGCAAACTGCTCGTGGTGGCGAAGCTGGAGCACCACGCGCCGATCGAGGTCTTCGGGGACTGGCTGGAGTTCCACGCGATCCGCAACCCCGGGGCGGCCTTCGGGTTCGGCGCGGCCTTCACGGTCATCTTCACGATGATCGCCGCCGCCGTGATCGTGGTGATCGCGCGGCTGGCCCGCAAGCTCTACAGCCTCCCCTGGGCGATCGCGCTGGGGCTGCTGCTGGGCGGCGCGCTCGGCAACCTCACCGACCGGATCTTCCGTTCGCCCGGCATCTTCCAGGGCGAGGTCGTCGACTTCATCGCGCCCAAGGGCTTCGCCGTCTTCAACCTCGCCGACTCGGCGATCGTCTGCGGCGGCATCCTGATCGTGCTGCTCTCCTTCCGCGGCCTCGACCCGGACGGCACGGTCCACAAGGACTGAGCGCGGGTCACGACGGCTGAGCACAGGTCCACGAGGCCTGCGCGCACGGGCTCAGGTAAGGCGGTGTCGGACCCGTCCGGCATACTCGACCGAGTGAGCACAGTTCCCGAGATCCGAAACCTGCCCGTGCCCGACGGCCTGGAGGGCGAGCGTGTCGACGCCGCCATCTCCCGGATGTTCGGTTTCTCCCGTACGAAGGCCGCCGAGCTGGCCTCGGCGGGGAAGGTCACGGTCGACGGCTCGGTGGTCGGGAAGTCCGAGCGCGTGCACGGCGGGGCCTGGCTCGAAGTCGAGATGCCGCAGGCGCCCGCGCCCGTGCAGATCGTCGCCGAGCCGGTCGAGGGCATGGAGATCGTCTACGACGACGACGATGTGATCGTGATCGTGAAGCCGGTCGGCGTCGCCGCCCACCCCAGCCCCGGCTGGACCGGCACGACGGTCATCGGCGGGCTCGCCGCCGCCGGGTACCGCATCTCCACCTCCGGTGCCGCCGAGCGCCAGGGCATCGTGCACCGCCTGGACGTGGGTACCTCCGGCCTGATGGTGGTCGCCAAGTCGGAGCGGGCGTACACCTCGCTGAAGCGCCAGTTCAAGGAGCGCACGGTCGACAAGCGCTACCACACGCTGGTCCAGGGCCACCCCGACCCGACCAGCGGCACCATCGACGCCCCCATCGGCCGCCACCCGAACCACGACTACAAGTGGGCGGTCACCGCCGAGGGCAAGCCGTCGGTCACGCACTACGACCTCATCGAGGCGTTCCGCGCGGCCTCCCTGCTCGATGTGAAGCTGGAGACCGGCCGCACCCACCAGATCCGCGTGCACATGGCAGCCCACCGGCACCCGTGCGTCGGCGACCTGACGTACGGCGCCGACCCGACGCTCGCCAAGCGGCTGCGCCTGACCCGCCAGTGGCTGCACGCCGTACGGCTCGGCTTCGAGCACCCCGCCGACGGCCAGTGGGTCGAGTTCGAGAGCGGCTACCCGGACGACCTCCAGCAGGCCCTGGACCTGGTGCGCGAGGAGACGTACGCATGAGTCCGACGCCCTCCTACGTGGTGCGCGTCGCCGAGGACCCGGCCGACCGCGAGGCCTGCTTCGCGGTGCGCAAGGAGGTCTTCGTCGTCGAGCAGGGCGTGCCCCAGGAGCTTGAGTACGACGTGTACGACTTCGTAGCGACACATGTGCTCGCCGTGCGGGAGGACGGGCTGCCGTTGGGCACCGGGCGGTTGCTGTACGGCGAGGTGGCCGCCGAGAAGACCGGTGGTGATCTCGCCGTGGGTTCCCTGGGGCGGCTGGCCGTCGCCAAGGAGGCGCGGGGGCTCGGGGTCGGGGTCGCGCTGGTGCGGGCCGTCGAGGACGCGGCACGCGCGCGTGGGCTGGCCGCGGTCGACCTGCACGCCCAGACGCACGCGCTGGGGTTCTACGAACGGCTCGGTTACGAGGCGTACGGCCCGGAGTTCCCGGACGCGGGCATCTCGCACCGGGCGATGCGGCGCGCACTTCACCAACCGTAGGGCGTCGAAAGAGCTGGTCTGGTGGGCGGCGTGGCAGGCTGGGGCGTCCGCTGTGTGAACGTCGAGATCCCGCCGGAGCCCTGACCGTGGATCAATTGGCCCTGCTTTTCGTCCTGTTGCTCGGGGCCGTGGTGAGCGTCCCGCTGGGGGACCGGTTCGGTCTGCCGGCGCCGGTGCTCATGACGCTCCTCGGGATAGTCCTCGCGGTGGCCGACTTCGTGCCGAACGTGAACGTCCCGCCCGAGCTGATCCTGCCCCTGCTGCTGCCACCGCTGCTGTACGCGGCCGTACGGCGCACCTCCTGGCGGCAGTTCACCGCCAACATCCGGCCCATCTTCCTGCTCGCCGTCGCGCTCGTCTTCGTCACCACTCTCGCCGTGGCCTTCGTCGCGAGTGCGATCGTGCCGGGGCTGCCGATCGCCGCGGCCATCGCGCTCGGGGCGCTGGTGGCGCCGCCCGACCCGGTCGCCGCGACCGCCGTAGCCGGCCAACTCGGGCTGCCGCGGCGGCTGGTGTCGATCCTGGAGGGCGAGGGCCTCTTCAACGACGTCACGGCCATCGTGCTCTACCACGTGGCGATCGCCGCGGCCGTGAGCGGATCGTTCAACCCCTGGCGCGCGGGGCTCGACTTCGTACTGTCCGCCGTCGTCGCCGTAGCGATCGGCCTTGCTCTCGGCTGGGCCGCGAACAAGTTGATGTCGGTCCTCGACGACGCCACCCTCCAGATCGGGCTGACCCTCCTGGTGCCGTACGCCTCGTACGTCCTGGCCGACGAACTGCACGGTTCCGGTGTGCTCGCGGTGCTCACCACCGCGCTGTTCCTCGCCGAGTACTCGCTCGGCGCCGACGACGTGCTGACCCGGCTCGCCGGGGCCACGGTGTGGGACGTGGTGGACACGCTGGTCACCGGGGTCGCCTTCGGGCTGATCGGGCTCGAACTGCACAACGCGATCCGTACGGCGTCCGGACGCTGGGGCGAGATGCTCGGCTGGGCCGCCGCGATCGTCGGGGTCGTCGTGGTCGTACGGCTGGCGTGGTTGCTGCCGGCGACCTGGCTGACCAAACGGCTGCACGCCAAGCGGGACTACGACGAGGAGATCCCGACGTCCTGGCGGGAGACCGTGATCATGTGGTGGGCCGGGATGCGTGGCGTGGCGTCGGTCGCGCTGGCGCTGGCGATTCCGCTGACCATGGACGACGGGTCGGCGTTCCCCGACCGGGACGAGATCGTGTTCATCGCGTTCGGCGTGATCATGGCGACGCTGGTGCTCCAGGGGCTCACGCTGCCGTGGCTGGTGAAGCGGCTCGGGGTGCGGGCCGACACCGACAGCGAGAAGGCCTTCGAGAAGGAACTCGCGGTACGGGCGGCGAAGGCCGCGAAGCGGCGGCTGCGGGAGATCGAGGACGTGGAGGAGCTGCCCGAGGAGGTGTCCGAGCAGTTGCTGCGGCGGGCGTTCGACATCGGGGTGCGGATCTCTCCCGAGGTGGGGGACGGGGAGCGGCGGGAGGCGTACGAGAAGCGGGTGCAGCGGGTGAAGCGGATGCGGCGGATCCAGTCGGAGATGATGAGCGCGGCCCGGCACGAGGTGCTGGCGGCGCGGAGCGAGCCAGGGGCGGATCCGGAGATCGTGGACCGGGTGCTTCGGCATCTCGATGTGCGCAGTTTGAGGTGAGCCTCGTGTACACGCATGGCATGGCAGTTGTGTAAATGCGGGAGAGGACTTCCCGGTTTCCTTTGTAAGCTCGCGCCATGGCTCGAAACGTAGTAATCAGTGGTGGGGGTACGGGAATTGGGCTCGCCGCGGCGCATGCCTTCGTGGCCGGCGGGGATCAGGTGTTGCTGCTGGGGCGGCGGCGTGAGGTGCTGGAGAAGGCCGGGGTGCCGGGGGCGCTGACGTACGCCGGGGATCTCAGTGAGCCCGAAGTGGTGCGCGGGGTCGCGCGGTTCGTGGCCGAGGAGTTCGGCACGGTGGACGTGTTGGTGCACAGCGCGGGTGGCAACGGGACGTTGGAACCCGCGAGCGGCGGCGACGCGCTGGACGCCGTCGCGCACGACTGGACCGTCAACTTCCGCGGCAACACCCTCAGCGCCGCGCTCCTCACCGAGGCGCTCAGGCCGCGGCTCGCGGAGCCGGGCGGGCGGGTGCTGTTCGTCAGCTCCATCGCCGCGTACCGGGGGTCGGGGAGCGGGGCGTACGGCGCGGCCAAGGCCGCGCTGCATCCGTACGCCCATGATCTGGCCCGGGATCTGGGGCCGCGCGGTATCACCGTGAACGTGGTCGCGCCCGGGTATGTCGAGGACACGGAGTTCTTCGGGCCGGAGATCGCGGAGGCCCGGCGGGAGCGGATGATCCGCGACACGTCGACCGGACGGGCCGGGACACCTGGGGATATCGCCGCGACCCTGCACTGGCTCGCCTCGTCGGCCGCGGGGCATGTCACTTCGCAGGTGATCCAGGTCAACGGCGGGGCTGAGCGGGGGCGTTGAGGGGGCCGACTCAGGTGTTGAGGCGCCCCGCCCCCGGCGGCTCATGAGCCGACCGCCCCGCACCCCCGTTGGGCGACGTGTCCTCGCCCGGCACCGGTGCCGCGTCCGCCGTGTTGACGCGGGGGAGGGCGTACGGGTGCTCCACGTACAGCCAGCGGATCATCTGTTCGCGGACCGTGACCCGTACCGTCCAGATGTCGTCCGCGTCCTTCGCCGTGACCAGGGCCCGTACCTCCATGGTGTTGGGGGTGGTGTCGGTGACGACCAGGCCGTAGCTGCGGCCGTCCCACTCGGGGCAGGCGCGCAGGATCTCGCGGAGCTGCTCGCGCATCGCGTCGACCGGGGCCGAGTGGTCGACCTGGAAGTAGACGATGCCGGTCATCTGCGGGGTGCCGCGCGACCAGTTCTCGAACGGCTTGGACGTGAAGTACGACACCGGCATGGTGATCCGGCGTTCGTCCCAGGTCCGTACCGTGAGGAAGGTCAGGGTGATCTCCTCGACCGTGCCCCACTCGCCGTCGACCACCACGGTGTCGCCGATGCGGACCATGTCACCGAAGGCGATCTGGAGTCCCGCGAAGAGGTTGGCGAGCGTGGACTGCGCGGCGACACCGGCGACGATGCCCAGGACGCCCGCCGAGGCCAGCAGCGAGGCGCCGGCCGCGCGCATCGCGGGGAAGGTGAGCAGCATCGCGGCCACCGCCACCACCCCGACGATCGCGGCCACCACCCGCGTGATCAGCGTCACCTGGGTCCGGACCCGGCGGACCCGGGCCGCGTCGCGGGAGGCGCGGGCGTAGCGCGCGTACGACGACTCCACGATCGCCGCCGCGACCCGGATCATCAGCCAGGCGGTGGCGCCGATCAGTACCAGGGTCAGGGTCTGGCCGATGCCGATCCGGTGTTCCTCAAGGAGTTGCGCCTGGTCGTAGGAGCCTCTGAGGAAGGCCGCGCAGAGCAGTAGTTGGTAGGGGACTCGGCCTCGGCGCAGCAGGCCCCAGAGCGTGGTGTCGTCGTGGCGGGCGTCCGCCTTGCGCAGCAGTAGGTCGGTGACCCAGCCGATGAGCAGCGTGAGGACCACGGAACCGCCGATGACGATCAGCGGGCGCAGTACGTTCTCCATGTGTCCGACCGTACTGGCACGATGGCTTCATGAACATCATGCTCTTCCACTCGACGTACGGACTCCGCCCGGCGGTGCGCGAGGCCGCCGACCGGCTGCGCGCCGCGGGCCACGAGGTGTGGACGCCGGACCTCTTCGAGGGGCATACGTTCGAGACGGTCGAGGAGGGCATGGCCTTCAACGACGGGATCGGCAAGGACGAGTTGCTGAAGCGGGCCGTGCTGGCCGCCGCTCCCTACTCCGAGCGCGGGCTCGTCTACGCCGGGTTCTCGCTCGGTGCCTCCGTCGCCCAGACCCTCGCCCTCGGCGACGAGAAGGCCCGCGGGCTGCTGCTTCTGCACGGCACCTCGGACATCGCGGCCACCGCCTCCGTCGACGACCTCCCGGTCCAGCTGCATGTCGCCGAGCCGGACCAGTTCGAGACCGACGACTGGCTCAGCTCCTGGTATCTCCAGATGGGCAAGGCCGGTGCGGATGTGGAGATCTACCGGTACGCCGGAGCCGGTCACCTGTACACCGACCCCGGCCTGCCCGACTACGACGAGGAGGCCGCCGAGGCCACCTGGCGGGTGGCCTTCGGCTTCCTCGACAGCCTGTAGCTATACGGGGTCGTACGTCCGCTCCACCTTCTGCGTGCCGCTGCGCGTGCGGTACGACCGTTCCCAGGACGAGGTCGCGGTGGGCGAGGTGCGGTCGGACAGGACGTAGTAGTCCATCTGCGCGCGGTCGGCGGTGATGTCGAGGACGCCGTAGCCGTGGCGGTCCGTGTCGACCCAGTGGACGTGCCGGTTGGCGAGCTGGATGAGCGGGGCGGCCAGCGCGGAGACCGTGCCCTCGGGCACCTTCACCAGGTCGTCGAGGTTGTCGGAGGTCACCGAGGTGATCACGAACTCCGTTGCCGCGGATGCCGACAGCGGGTACGTACCGGCGTCCACGGGCACGTCGTTGGCCCAGGACATGTGGATGTCGCCGGTGAGGAAGACCGTGTTGCCGATCGCGTTCGAGCGCAGATGGGCGAGGAGTTCACGGCGGTCGTCGGTGTAGCCGTCCCACTGGTCGGTGTTGATCCCGATGCCGTCCTGCGGCAGGTCCAGCAGCTTGGCGAGCGGTTTGAGCAGGTCGGCGGTGAGCGAGCCGATGACGAACGGCGCGATCATCACCGAGTTGCCGACCAGCCGCCACTTGGTGTCCGACGCCTTCAACCCGGCCTTCAGCCAGTCGAGTTGGGCGCGACCCGTGATCGTACGGTCCGGGTCGTCGACCGCACCGCTGCCCGAACTCGCCTGCTGGGAGCGGAAGGAGCGCAGGTCGAGGAGGGAGAGGTCCGCCAACTTGCCGAAACGGAGGCGGCGGTAGGTGGTGCCCGCGATCGCGGGACGGACCGGCATCCACTCGAAGTAGGCCTGTTTCGCGGCCGCTTGACGGGCCGTCCAGGTCCCCTCGGCGCCCTCGGTGTGGTTGACCGCGCCGCCCGACCAGGCGTTGTCCGCGAACTCGTGGTCGTCCCAGATCGCGATGACCGGCGCCTTGCCGTGCAGCGCCTGGAGGTCGGGGTCGGTCTTGTACTTGCCGTGCCGGGTGCGGTAGTCGGCGAGCGTGATGATCTCGTTCAGCGGCGCGTGCGGCCGTACGACCGTGCCGCGCGTCCCGTACTCGCCGGACTTGTACTCGTAGATGTAGTCGCCTAGGTGCAGCCACGCGTCGAGGTCGTTGCGGTTCGCGAGGTGGCGGTACGAGGAGAAGTAGCCCGCCTCCCAGTTGGCGCAGGTGACGACGCCGAAGCGGAGGCCGGACACAGTGGCGTCCGCCGCCGGCGCGGTGCGGGTGCGCGCCGCCGGGGAGTCGGTGCCGCCGGCCGAGAAGCGGAACCAGTAGTCGGTGGCCGGGGCCAGCCCGCGGATGTCGGCCTTGACGGTGTGGTCGGAGGCGGCGGTCGCGGTGAGCGAGCCCCTGGAGACGATGGTGGTGAACGCCTTGTCGGTGGCGACGGTCCAGCTCACCTCGGTGTCCGGGCCGAGCCCGGAACCCGGGACCGCCTCGGCGGTGGGTGTCACTCGGGTCCACAGCAGGACGCCGTCCGGGAGCGGGTCCCCGGAGGCGACCCCATGGAGGAAGGCGGGGGTCTCGGTCGCGGCCCCGGCGGGCAGCGCGGCGACGAGCGGGCCGGCCAGCACGGCGGTGGCGGCAGCGGCCTTGACGACCGTACGGCGGCGCGGGGAGGGCGAGTTGACGCTCTCGGGTGCTCTGTATCGACTGGTCACGAGCGACCAGGTTACTGACCGGTATTAACAAGAGCGGGCGAACTCGTAAAGTTCGCCCGCTCTTCCACCGGCCGTTGACTCAGCCCTTCAGGGCCGCGTCCACCACCCTGGTGAAGTCAGCTACCGTCATGGGCGCGTTGCCCGCGGTGTCGGCGGTCAGCATCTTGCCGTCCATGACGAAGCTCGGGGTGCCCGTCACGCCGTCCTTGTTGGTGTCGAAGGTCTTCGACATGGCCATCGCCCAGGCGTCGTAGGTGCCCTTCTTGACCGCGGTCTGGAACTTCGTGTTGCCCTTCAGCGCGGAGACCGTGTCGGCGACCTTGATGAGGTAGCTGTCGTCCTTGAACTTGTCGGTCGTCTCGTCCGGGTGGTACTTCGTCGAGTACAGCGCCGACTTGTACTCCAGGAACGCGGTGGGGCTGACGTTCAGCGCGGCGCCCAGGGCGCTCAGCGCGTTTTTGGAGCCGACGCCGTTGTCCTTGTTGTCGATGAACGTGCCACCGATGTACTGGATCTTGAACTTGCCGTCGTCGATGTCCTTGATGACGGTCGAGCCGACGGTCTGCTCGAACTGGGCGCAGACGGGGCAGCGCGGGTCCTCGTACTCCTTGAGGGTCTTCTTGGCCGTCGACTTGCCGATGACGACCGTCGTGCCCTTGGTGCCCGAAGTGTTCGCCGGGGCGGTCACCTTGGCGTCCTTCAGGCCCTCCCAGTAACTGGGCTTGTTGTTCTGCACGACGGCGTAGCCGATGCCGCCGGCTATCGCGAGGACGCCGACGACCGAACCGGCGACTATGAGCTGCCGCTTGACCTTCGCGCGCTTGGCCTGGCGCTCGCGCTCGGCGCGCAGCCGCTCACGGGCCTGCGTCTTGGCCGCCGCGCTGTTCCGCTTGCTCATGGTGGTGATCTCCATCAGGGACGCGCACAGGGTGTGCGCGGAATACGTATGGGGGGACTGCTCGGGACTACTGGAGGTGCTCAGGTGCGGTGCGCGGGCCTGTTCAGGCCGCGAGGAGGACCGAGCACGGCGGTCCACGCCGTCCCAGGGAGTGCACCAGCAGCCGCTCACGGGCGGTGGCCGTACGGTGCGTGGTGCGCGGCAGCCGGCGGACCGGTGAGGTGCGCCGGGCGTTCACCGCCGCGACGGCCAGGAGCAGCGGGCGGAAGCCCATCGCCGTGGCCGCGCGCAGCAGTTCGGTCAGCGCGCGCTCGCCGCGGCGCAGATACGCGGCGGCCAGCAGCCCCACACCGATGTGCGCGCCGAGCAGCAGCCAGGCGGCGGTGGCGTCGGTGTGCGCGAGCAGCGCCGCCGCCTGCTGGGGATCGTCGGTCATCCGGGCCAGCGGGGTGCCCACGCTGCCGCCGCTGCACAGCACGTCCAGGCCGACCGCGCGCAGCGGTCCGGCGACCGGGCCGCCCGCCCTGCCGTAACAGGCGTGCTGGCCGGTGGTGAACACCGTGTCGGCGGCCAGTTCCAGCGGGATCAGGAGGGCGGCGATCCGGCCGAAGCCGCGCTCGCGGCCCGCCAGCGCGTACGCGAGGACGAACACGGTGGCCGCGATGACGGCCACCGTGCCGAACGGAAGGGGGACCCGGGACAGCAGCACGTGCGACGCGGTGCTGAGCGTCACGACCAGTGCCGTGAACAGCGCCGCGCGTACGGCCCTGAGCTGGATCCCGGATATGTCCATAGCGTGGGTGAGTCTGTCATGTGCTCCGGTAGGGGACCCCTAAAGGGTTCCTGTGAGCGTACGGATGGTTACAGACCCGGAATCCGGCCGTTGCGGAACAGGTCGACGAAAATCTGGTGGTCGGCACGCGCGCGCGTGCCGTAGTCGTGCGCGAAGTCGACCAGGACGCCCGCGAAGCCGTCCTCGTCGGCCGCGATCGCCGCGTCGATGGCGCGCTCGGTGGAGAACGGCACCAGGGACTCGCCGGACTGGTCGTCGGCCGCCGCGTGCATGGTGGCCGTGGCCCGCCCGAGGTCGGCGACGACGGCGGCGATCTCCTCCGGGTCGTCGATGTCGCTCCAGTCCAGGTCCACCGCGTACGGCGACACCTCGGCGACCAGCTGTCCCGAACCGTCCAGCTCGGTCCAGCCCAGCCACGGGTCCGCGTGCGCCTGGAGGGCCCGCTGCGAGATCACCGTGCGGTGGCCCTCGTGCTGGAAGTAGTCCCGGATCGCCGCGTCCGTGATGTGCCGGGAGACGGCCGGCGTCTGCGCCTGCTTGATGTAGATCACCACGTCGTTCTCCAGGGCGTCGCTGTTGCCCTCAAGAAGGATGTTGTACGACGGCAGCCCCGCCGAGCCGATGCCGATGCCGCGGCGGCCGACGACGTCCTTCACGCGGTACGAGTCCGGGCGGTCCAGGGAGGAATCCGGGAGCGTCTCCAGGTAGCCGTCGAAGGCCGCGAGGACCTTGTAGCGGGTGGCCGCGTCCAGCTCGATGGAGCCGCCGCCCGAAGCGAACCGGCGTTCGTAGTCGCGGATCTCCGTCATCGAGTCCAGCAGCTCGAAGCGGGTCAGCGAGCGGGCGGTGCGCAGCGCGCCCAGGAGCGGGCCGTCGGCGGTGTCCAGGGTGAACGGCGGCACCTCGTCGCTCTTCGCGCCGGTCGCCAGCGCGTGCACCCGCTCGCGGTAGGCGCCCGCGTAGATCTTCACCAGCTCGGTGATCTGCTCGTCACTGAGCGCCTTCGCGTACCCGAGGAGCGCGATGGACCCCGCGAAGCGCTTCAGGTCCCACGTGAACGGGCCGACGTAGGCCTCGTCGAAGTCGTTCACGTTGAAGACCAGGCGGCCGTTGGAGTCCATGTACGTGCCGAAGTTCTCGGCGTGCAGGTCGCCGTGGATCCACACGCGCGAGGTGCGGTCGTCCAGGTACGGGCCGCCCCGCTTCTCCGCGTCGAGATCGTGGTAGAAGAGGGCCGCCGTGCCCCGGTAGAAGGCGAAGGCGGAGGCCGCCATCTTCCGGAACTTCACGCGGAACGCGGCCGGGTCGGCGGCCAGGAGCTCGCCGAAGGCGGTGTCGAAGACGGCGAGGATCTCCTCGCCGCGGTGCTCGTCGTTGAGCTGCGGAACCGACATCGCTCTGTGCCTCCTGGTACGGGTGGTGCGTGACATGTGACGGGTCTGTCGTCACCTTCCAACGCTCGAAGGTACGTGGGAGTGCCCCGCTTGTGTCAGTGGCGAGGCATAGGATTCGGTCTCGTCCCCCCAGACCGTCCGCTGCTCTTCGTCGATCGTTTCCCCTGTTATCCCTGGAGGCCAAGCCGTGTCAAAGCCGCCGTTCACGCACCTGCACGTCCACACCCAGTACTCGCTGCTGGACGGTGCCGCGCGGCTCAAGGACATGTTCAACGCGTGCAACGAGATGGGCATGACCCATATCGCGATGTCCGACCACGGCAATCTCCACGGGGCCTACGACTTCTTCCATACCGCGAAGAAAGCCGGGGTCACGCCGATCATCGGCATCGAGGCGTACGTCGCCCCCGAGTCCCGGCGCAACAAGCGCAAGATCCAGTGGGGCCAGCCGCACCAGAAGCGCGACGACGTGTCCGGTTCCGGTGGTTACACCCACAAGACGATCTGGGCGGCGAACAAGACGGGCCTGCACAACCTCTTCAAGCTGTCCTCGGACGCGTACGCCGAGGGCTGGCTCCAGAAGTGGCCGCGCATGGACAAGGAGACCATCTCCCAGTGGTCCGAGGGGCTCATCGCCTCCACCGGCTGCCCCTCGGGCGAACTCCAGACCCGGCTGCGCCTCGGGCAGGAGGAAGAGGCCCTCAAGGCGGCGGCCGAGTACCAGGACATCTTCGGCAAGGACCGCTACTTCCTGGAGCTGATGGACCACGGCATCGAGATCGAACGCCGGGTCCGTGACGGCCTGTTGGACATCGGCAAGAAGCTCGGCATCCCGCCCCTGGTGACGAACGACTCGCACTACACGTACGCGCACGAGTCCGTGGCGCACGACGCCCTGCTCTGCATCCAGACCGGCAAGAACCTCTCCGACCCGGACCGCTTCCGGTTCGACGGCACCGGCTACTACCTGAAGTCCACCGACGAGATGTACGCCGTGGACTCCTCGGACGCCTGGCAGGAGGGCTGCCGCAACACCCTCCTGGTCGCCGAACAGATCGACACCACCGGCATGTTCGAGGCCAAGAACCTCATGCCGAAATTCGACATCCCGGACGGCTACACCGAGGTCACCTGGTTCAAGGAGGAGGTGCGCCTCGGCATGGAGCGTCGCTTCCCGGGCGGCGTCCCCGACGACCGCCAGAAGCAGGTCGACTACGAGCTGGACGTCATCATCCAGATGGGCTTCCCCGGCTACTTCCTTGTAGTCGCCGACTTCATCATGTGGGCGAAGAACAACGGCATCGCGGTCGGTCCAGGGCGTGGTTCCGCGGCCGGTTCGATCGTCGCGTACGCCATGGGCATCACCGACCTCGACCCGATCCCGCACGGCCTGATCTTCGAGCGGTTCCTCAACCCCGAGCGCGTCTCCATGCCCGATGTCGACATCGACTTCGACGAGCGCCGGCGCGTCGAGGTGATCCGGTACGTGACCGAGAAGTACGGCGCCGACAAGGTCGCCATGATCGGCACCTACGGCAAGATCAAGGCCAAGAACGCGATCAAGGATTCCGCGCGCGTGCTGGGCTACCCGTACGCGATGGGCGACCGCCTCACCAAGGCGATGCCCGCCGACGTCCTCGGCAAGGGCATCGACCTCTCCGGCATCACCGACCCGAAGCACCCGCGCTACGGCGAGGCGGGCGAGATCCGCGGGATGTACGAGAACGAGCCGGACGTCAAGAAGGTCATCGACACCGCCAAGGGCGTCGAGGGCCTGGTCCGGCAGATGGGTGTGCACGCGGCCGGCGTCATCATGTCCAGCGAGCCCATCGTCGACCACGCCCCGATCTGGGTGCGGCACACGGACGGCGTGACCATCACACAGTGGGACTACCCGCAGTGCGAGTCGCTCGGCCTGATCAAGATGGACTTCCTGGGGCTGCGCAACCTCACGATCATGGACGACGCCGTGAAGATGGTGAAGTCCAACAAGGGCATCGACCTGGAGATGCTCGCCCTCCCGCTGGACGACCCGGCGACGTACGAACTGCTGTGCCGCGGCGACACGTTGGGCGTGTTCCAGTTCGACGGCGGCCCGATGCGTTCGCTGCTGCGCCAGATGCAGCCCGACAACTTCGAGGACATCTCCGCCGTCTCGGCCCTGTACCGCCCCGGCCCGATGGGCATGAACTCGCACATCAACTACGCCGAGCGCAAGAACAAGCGCCAGGAGATCACCCCGATCCACAAGGAGCTGGAGGAGCCTCTCGAAGAGGTCCTCGCGGTGACCTACGGCCTGATCGTGTACCAGGAGCAGGTGCAGAAGGCCGCCCAGATCGTCGCCGGGTACTCGCTCGGCGAGGCCGACATCCTGCGCCGCGTGATGGGCAAGAAGAAGCCCGAGGAACTGGCGAAGAACTTCACCATCTACCAGGCGGGCGCCCGGAAGAACGGCTACAGCGACGAGGCGATCCAGGGCCTGTGGGACGTCCTGGTCCCCTTCGCCGGCTACGCGTTCAACAAGGCGCACTCCGCCGCGTACGGCCTGGTCTCGTACTGGACCGCCTACCTCAAGGCCAACTACCCGGCCGAGTACATGGCGGCGCTGCTCACCTCGGTCAAGGACGACAAGGACAAGTCCGCGATCTACCTGAACGAGTGCCGCCGCATGAAGATCAAGGTGCTCCCGCCGAACGTCAACGAGTCGGTGCACAACTTCGCCGCCCAGGGCGACGACGTGATCCTCTTCGGCCTGGAGGCCGTGCGCAACGTCGGCACGAACGTGGTCGATTCGATCATCAGGTCCCGCAAGGCGAAGGGGAAGTACGGCTCCTTCCCCGACTACCTCGACAAGGTCGAGGCCGCCGCCTGCAACAAGCGCACCACCGAATCCCTCATCAAGGCAGGGGCGTTCGACACCCTCGGGCACACCCGCAAGGGCCTCACCGCGCACTTCGAGCCGATGATCGACAACGTGGTGGCGGTCAAGCGCAAGGAGGCCGAGGGGCAGTTCGACCTCTTCGGCGGCATGGGCGACGAGGACACCAGTGAGCCCGGCTTCGGACTCGACGTGGAGTTCACCACCGACGAGTGGGAGAAGACCTATCTCCTCGCCCAGGAGCGGGAGATGCTCGGTCTCTACGTCTCCGACCACCCGCTGTTCGGCCTGGAGCACGTGCTGTCCGACAAGGCCGACGCGGGCATCGCCCAGCTCACCGGAGGTGAGCACGCGGACGGCGCGGTCGTCACCATCGGCGGCATCATCTCGGGCCTCCAGCGCAAGATGACCAAGCAGGGCAACGCCTGGGCGATCGCCACCGTCGAGGACCTCGCGGGCTCCATCGAGTGCATGTTCTTCCCGGCGACCTACCAGCTCATCTCGACCCAACTCGTCGAGGACACCATCGTGTTCGTCAAGGGCCGCCTCGACAAGCGCGAGGACGTGCCCCGCCTGGTCGCGATGGAGATGCAGGTCCCGGACGTGTCGAACGTGGGCACCAACGCACCGGTGATCCTCACCATCCCGGCGACCAGGGTCACCCCGCCGATGGTGAGCAGGCTCGGTGAGATCCTCAGCCACCACCGCGGCGACAGTGAGGTCCGCATCAGGCTCCAGGGCCCGACCAAGACCACCGTGCTGCGCCTGGACCGGCACCGGGTGAAGCCCGACCCGGCCCTGTTCGGCGACCTCAAGGTGCTGCTCGGCCCGGCCTGCCTGGCGGGCTGAGCAAGGGACTTGCAGAAGTGACTGAGGGGCGCGTCCGCCAACGGACGCGCCCCTCAGTCATTCAACAACTCTTGTCACAGGCCTCAGTTGTGGCCGAAGCGCTTCTGCTTGCCCTTGCGGGCCATGTCGCTCGGCGTCGCCTGGGATATCCGCTGTTCGGCCTGTGCCTCCATCGAGGACGACGTGGCCTGCTCCTGGGCGCGCTCGGACTGGGGCTGCTTACGGTCACGATGCTTGTTCTTGGCCATGGTGATCTGCCTCCTGAGGGGGGAACTAGGGGCCGGGACCGCGACCAGATTCACATAGGCTGACGAAGAACGCATTTCGGATAATTACCGTGTGTGACATGGTTGGTGCGAGACGGAAGCGCCGAAACGCCACGCCGAAGATCGAGTTTCGGGCCGTTAACCCCAGTGCGGTCGGGCAGACTCGAAGCGAGCCCGAAGCAAAACCGACCGGGAAGAGGGTGAGTCGCGTGGACCGCTGCATCGTCCTGGTGGACGCCGGGTATCTGCTGGGGGCAGCCGCCAGTCTCCTCGCCGGAGAGCCCTCGCGTTCCCGTATCACCGTCGATCACGCCGCCCTCATCCAGGGTTTGCGCGAGCGAGCCGAGTCCGACACGGAACGGCCCCTGCTCCGCATCTACTGGTTCGACGGCGCCCCCGACCGCGTCCCGCAGCCCGAGCACCGCAGGCTGCGCGTGATGCCCCGGGTCACCGTCCGCCTCGGCGCCCTGACCCGCAGCGACGGCCGCTGGGCGCAGAAGGGCGTCGACGCCGCCATGCACGCCGAACTGACCGAGCTGGCCCGCAACCGCGCCTGCTCCGACGTCGTCCTCGTCACCGGCGACGGCGACCTGCTGCCGGGCATGATGGCCGCCAAGGAGCACGGCGTCGCCGTACACCTGTGGGCCGTGCAGGCCGCCGACGGGGACTACAACCAGTCCGAGGACCTGGTCGCCGAGGCCGACGAGCGGCGGGTGCTCGACCGGACGTGGATCACCAAGGCCGTACGGGCGAAGGACCTCGGCGGGGTGTGTGCGCCGCAGCCCGTGCCGCGGCCGGAGATCGCCGCGATCCTGTCCGCGCCGCTGCCCGAGTCCGCGCCCACGACGCGCGAGCGGGTGGCCGAGGACGGCGAGCACGCGGCGGCCGAGGCAGGCTCGGAGAACGGCACACAGGAGCGGGTGCCCGCGCCCAAGGGCGTGCCCACCCCGAAGGACCTGGCGAGCCTCAAGGCCCCGGGAGCCGCCGCGCCCGCGCCGCATCCCGCGAGCGCCACCCTGCGCTGGTCCTCCGACAAAGGGTGGGTCGACAGGCCGGGCGGCGCCACCGAACCGCCCGAGGTCGCCTCGATGCCGACGCTGGCGCAGCTGACCACCGCCGAGCAGCGCTGGGCCGACCGCGAGGAGGACATCACCACGGTCGGCGGCGACCCCTTCGAGGTCGGACAGGTGTTCGCCCGCCGCTGGATGGGCCGCCTCGGCGACCAGGGCGCCCACCTCCAGAAACTCTCCGGGATGTACCCCCGCGTCCCGCACCGCATCGACGGGGAACTGCTCCGCTACGCGGCCCGCTTCGGACTCCTCGCCCACAAGGACGACCAGATCGACGAGCACGACAGGTACGCGATCCGGGCCGGGTTCTGGCGCGAGATCGACGTCCGCACGGCGGCCGAGCACGCCCCCGCGGGGGATTGACGCTCTTTACCGGGGTATTTGCGGTTCTCGACCCACCCGCGAACGGGCGGGGGCCGCGGACCCCGTACTCTCGTCCTTTGTGAGTACGCGCGCGGGACAGGCACTTCGACACGCTGGTGATGTCGTGTGCGCGGTGCGCGGACTCAGCAAGACCTACCCGGCGGTGCGCGGACGACGCGGTGCGCCGGGCACCCCCGAGGTACGGGCCACCGACGCGGTGACCCTCGACATCCGCCGGGGCGAGATCTTCGGCCTGCTCGGACCCAACGGCGCCGGCAAGTCCACCCTCGTACGCCAGCTCACCGGGCTCATGCGGCCCGACGCCGGCAGCGTCGAGATCCTCGGACACGACATCGTGCGCCACCCGGAACGCGCCGCGCGGATCCTCGCCTACCTCGGCCAGGAGTCCACCGCGCTCGACGAACTCACCGTGTCCCTCGCCGCCGAGACCACCGCGCGGCTGCGCGGCCTCGACCTGCGCGACGCACGGGCCGAACGGGACGCCGTACTGGACGAGTTGGGGCTCACGGCCATTGCCGGACGGCCGCTGAAGAAGCTGTCCGGCGGGCAGCGGCGGCTGGCGTGTGTGGCCGCCGCGCTGGTCGGGGAACGCCCGCTGCTGGTGCTCGACGAGCCGACCACCGGGATGGATCCGGTGGCCCGGCGGGCCGTGTGGGCCGCCGTCGACCGGCGCCGGGCCGAGCGCGGGTCCACCGTGCTGCTCGTCACCCACAACGTCATCGAGGCCGAGACCGTCCTCGACCGGGTCGCCGTCCTCGACCAGGGCCGGGTCATCGCCTGCGACAGCCCCGCCGGGCTCAAGGAACAGGTCGCCGGGGAGGTCCGGGTCGAGCTGGTGTGGCGGGAGAAACCGCCGCTGGACGTCCCGGAGGTCGCCGCGCTGCGGGACCGGGCCGTCGAGTCCGGCCGCCGCTGGACGCTCCGGCTCGCCCCCGAGGAGGCCCGGGTGGCCGTCGCCACGGTGACCGGCGGGGCCGCCTTCGCCGCCCTGGACGACTTCACCCTGGCCACGCCCAGCCTGGAGGACGTCTACCTGACACTGGGCGGCAACGGACAGGGGCTGGTGAAGGCATGAGTACACGGGCCGTCGTATCCGTATGGGACAGGGCGACTGCCGGCGTCGAGAGGAGCAGCGCGACGTGAGTGTCGTATCCGCCGATGTTCTGCCGAGTGGCCCGCTGGCCGTGCCACAGGCCGCCGGGGCAGGCGCCGCCGAGCTGGGGCCGAAGGCGCGGCTGTGGCCCTCGCTGGCCGCCGTGTACCGGGCGCAGCTGTCCCGGGCGCGGGTCGCGCGGATCCCGCTGCTGTTCGTGGCGACCTTCCAGTCGGTCGGCATCCTGATCATGATGCGCGGGGTCGTCGACGGCGGGAGCCACGACGCCCGGTTCGTGGTGGCGGGCTCGTCCGTGCTGGTCGTCGCCTACGTCGGGCTGAACCTGCTCGCGCAGTACTTCGGTCAGCTGCGCGGCAGCGGCGGGCTCGACCACTACGCCACCCTGCCGGTGCCGCCCGCCGCGGTGGTGCTGGGCGCGGCCGGGGCCTACGCCTCCTTCACCGTGCCGGGGACCGTGCTCACCGCCGTCTTCGGGTGTGTGCTGTTCGGGCTGCCGATGGGCAACATCTGGATCCTCGCGGCCGTGATCCCGCTCGCCGGAGCCGCCCTCGCCGGGCTCGGCGCTGCTCTGGGGCTGCTCGCGCCGCGCCCCGAACTCGCCACGCTGCTCGGCCAGTTGGGCATGTCCGCGGCACTGCTGCTCGGGGTGCTGCCGGCCGACCGGATGCCCGACGCGGTGCGGTTCCTGCGGGACCTGGTGCCCTCCACCTACGGCGTGGAGGCCTTCGCGCAGACCTTCGCGGCGCACCCCGATTGGGCACTGGTCCTCGGTGACCTCGCCGTATGCGCCGCGGTCGGCGTCGTTTCGCTGGCCGTCGCCGCCTGGGCCTACCGTCGGGCCGCCGTCCGGTGACGCGCCGCACAGCCGGGCCTGGCACGATGGCGTTGTGACCGCACCGCTGACTCCGCCCCCGCCGCCGCGTGACCAGTCCCCGCACGACCCGTGGCAGCCGCCGGGTGACCAGGGCACTTCCGGCGCCTCCAGTGACCCGAGCGCCGGGTATCCCGTGTACGCCCCGCAGGACGTCTCCTACGGCGCGGACGGGCCCGGAATGAAGACCGAGCTGATCGAGGCCGTGGTCGCCACGGTCGTCGTGGCGCTCGGCGGGGTGCTGCTCGGGCTGCTGTGGTGGTGGCTGGCCCCGCATGTGCCGCTGGTCGGGGACGTGGTCGACAAGAGCTGGGTCGTCTACCTCAAGGACTCCGAGGGCGAGCAGGCGGTGGGGGTGGACGGAACGTTCACTCTGCTCGGGGTGGGTTTCGGGGTGCTGAGTGCCGTCGCCGCGTTCCTGCTGCGGCGGCGTGGGGGAGTGCCGCTGGTGGTCGCGCTGACCGTGGGCGGGCTGCTCGCCTCGCTGCTCGCGTGGCGGCTGGGGATGTGGCTGGGGCCGACGAAGGACGTGCTCGCGCATGCCAAGTCCGTGGGCAAGGGGGTCACGTTCTCCGCGCCGCTGAAGCTGGGGGCGAAGGGGGCGTTGCTGGCCTGGTCCATCGCGGCGCTGGTCGTCCATCTGGGGCTGACCGCGTTGTTCGGGCCGCGGGATCCTGAGCCGCAGGGGGTTCCGACGGACGGGTACGGGGCGCCGCTGTCGTAGGGGCGGGGGGTTTCTTCGCCCCCGCCGCCCCTTCCCGTCCCGTCACTGGGGGCTGCGCCCCCAGACCCCCGATCGGCCCTGAAGGGGCCTCGTCCTCAAACGCCGGACGGGCTGGATATAGCCGACCCGCGTTTCTATGCCGGCCGGTGTCCATGGTTCGAGCGGCGCTTCTTGATGCGCCACTTTCGTTTCCTGGTTTTCTTCGACATGCCCCTTGTACTTAACACGCACGGCCGATGGGGGCCAGTACCGCTGCCGTGAGGGTGGTCAGGTCCTCGGGGGAGAGTTCCACCTCCAGGCCGCGGCGGCCCGCCGAGACGCAGATCGTGGGGTGGGCGGTGGCCGAGTCGTCGAGGACCGTGCGGAGCTTCTTGCGCTGGCCGAGCGGGGAGATGCCGCCGCGGACATAGCCCGTGGTGCGTTCGGCGAGGGTCGGGTCGGCCATCGCCGCGCGCTTGCCGCCCACCGCCGTCGCCAGGGCCTTCAGGTCCAGCTGGCCCGCCACCGGGACCACGGCCACCGTCAGTGTGCCGTCCACGTCCGCGACGAGTGTTTTGAAGACGCGGTCGGGGGAGACACCCATCGCCTCGGCCGCCTCCTCGCCGTAGGACGGGTGGGCGGGGTCGTGCTCGTAGGCGTGCACCTCGTACGGCACTCCGGCGGCCGTCAGGGCCACGGTCGCCGGAGTGCCGCCGGACTGGGGCTGTTGTTGCTTCCTGGACTTCTTGGCCATCGGGGTCTCAGTTCAGGCTTGTCGGGTTGCGTGTCAGCTCGGACGCGGGCAGGGACGGCAGGTTGCGGATGATGGCGGTCTCGGAGCGCAGGAGCTTCAGCTCGTCGCGCAGGCGGGAGGCGGTGTCGGGGGCCTGGAGCAGACGTTGCTTTGTCGATGTGTCGAGCATCATCGCGGCGGCCACCAGGTAGGAGACCACCGCCGGTTCGTCGGGGAGTTCCGCGTCGCCGGTCGACAGGGAGCGCTCGCGGGCGCCCGCCAGGCGCTTCTGGTACTGGCGGAACGCGCGTAGCACCCCCTCGGCCAGCGCGCCGGCCTCGTCGCCCTTCTCCTCGGGCAGCTCCTCCAGCTCGGCCGTCAGGAACGGGCCCGAGGCGTCCACGGTGAGCAGCCGCATCCGGGTCGTGCCCGTCGCCAGTACCTCGAAGGTGCCGTCGGCGCGCTCGCGGATCGTGGCCGCGTCGGCGACGCAGCCCACGGAGTGGAAGGCCTTGAGCGGGTCGGGGCCGAAGCCCGCCGTGGGCCCGCGTTCGGGCACGGCGGTCTGGTCCGGCATGCCCTGGGCGGTCTGGGCCACCTCGTGGCCGTCACGGATGGCGACGACGGCGAATCGGCGCGGTTCCTCCTCGGGGGTCTTGAGCAGTTCGCGCATCATGGCGCGATAGCGCTCCTCGAAAATGTTCAGAGGAAGCACGAGCCCCGGGAACAGAACCGAGTTCAGGGGGAAGAGCGGCAGCCGGACGGTGGTCACGGCGCAAAAGCCTAGTGGTCGCGGGAGCGGGCGCGACCGTCGTGCCCACTCCGTGGATACGGCGGCGCGTCCTCGAAGCCCCTCGGCTGCGCCGGAATCGCCGTGAGACAGGGCGGAACCGGCCCGCCCAGCGGCAGGTGCGAGGCGACCGCGATCCGCACTCCGTCGCGTACTTCCAGGAACTGTCCGAGCGGGTCGTCCGAGATCCGGTCCCAGGGGAAGGACGTGGCGTACGGGCCGATCAGGCGCAGCTGGTCGAGGGCGTCGGGCCAGCGTTCGAGGCGGACCAGGACGTAGGCCAGCAGGTTGCGGACCCCGGCGGGCCAGGGGTCGGCCGCCGCGTAGCCCGCCGAGAGGGCGATCCCGAGGTCGGCCGCCGTGTCCAGCCGGGCGCGCGGCACCGTCGCGCCGCAGCCGTCGGTCAGACAGGCGAAGGCGGCCCGCACCGGCAGCGCCTGGACGAGGGAGCCGGGCAGGGCGTCCTGCGCGGCCCGTTCGGCGAAGTCGAAGCACTCGCGGTGGGAGTGCCGCGCGGTGTGCGGGGTGCGGCTGGCGGCCGAGAGGTACTGGAGGGCGGCCACATGGCAGCCGTAGTGGTGCGGGGAGCGGCGGACCGCCTCGCCCCACAGCCGTTCGAACGCGGCGTGGCCGGCGTGGGTGCCCCGCGCGTGGTCCAGGGCGATCCGCCAGGGCACCGGGTCGCGCGGTTCGGCCTCGGCCGCCGCCGCGATCAACGGGCCGAGTTCGCCGAGCAGTTCGACGCGGGCGGGCGATACCCAGCAGCGGTCCACCGCCAGCTGGGCGCCGACCAGCAGCGCGTCGGGGTCGTGCGGGTCGGCGGCGTGCCAGGCGGCCAGCCACTCGGGGCGGGAGCGGGCGAAGGCCGAGAGGCGGCGCGTGTAACGGTCGCGGTCCTCCCACTCGGCGGACGCGCGGGTGGCGGCCAGCAGCTCGGCGGCCGGCCCGTACTCGCCGCGTCCGGCCGCGACCAGCGCGGGGCCGAGCCGGTCGTCGGGCGCGTCGAGGAGGACCTCGTCGTCGGCCGGCAGTCCGGCGGCGGGCCGCGAGGTGCTCCTTGCCATCCGGGCGGTGCGGATGAAGTCGCGCAGCAGAGCCATGGTGCCGACCATTGAATGACCGGGATCCGGAGTGCGCCAGACCGTTTGAGCACCCCGTGGAAAGTTGTACGCGTCTCGGTCAAGGCCCGGTAAAAGGTGACTTTTGCTCACCTGTTCGAGTGCTGTGCGCGGCCACTGGTCATCCGCGCCTGAGCAGCCGGGTCGCCCCCGCCGCCACCGTCGTCGCGAGGATCCAGCCCAGCAGGATCAGCGCCACGGACAGCCACTGCCAGCCCCCGTGCAACTGCCACTGCCCCACCTGCCCCAGGTCGATCACCGGCAGCAGCAGATCCAGCGCGAACAGCGCCGGACTCCACGGCGGATGCCCGCTCGGGTTCACCGGCACATGGTCCGCGTGCGTGAAGGCCAGCGAACCGGCCGCCCACAGCACCGCCATCCATACGGCGGCCCGGCCCGGCCGGTACCCGTAGGCCACCGTCCAGTCCTGCGCGAACCCCCACAGCTTCGCCGCGACGGGCAGGCTCTCCCGGCGCCGCCGCTGCTTGGCGAGCAGCACCTCGCGCGCGTCCTCGTCCTCACCGGCGTTGCGCAGCACGGTCGCGAGCCGCTCGTACGGCTCCGGGTTGTACTCGGCGGTCGCGGCGGCCACCCAGTCGAGCCGGGCCGCCAGCGGGAACGGGCCCTGCGGTACGAGGTTCTCGTACCCGAAGCCGCCCATGTGGAGGTTGCCCGGACCCGGCCAACTGTCCTTGCCGTCAATGAGGTTGACGACCCGCGCCCCCGACAGCACCACCTTCCCGCGCCGCGGTCTCTCCCCGAGGAAGCGCAGTTCGGGCGCCTGGACGCGCAGCAGCGACAGCTCCTGGTCGTCCGTGAAGGTGAACCGGGCCCGCTCCAGGTCCACCGCGTCCCCGAACCGCCCGTCGTCCAGGCGCACTCCGCCCTGGCACGTGAAACGCTGGATGCGGGTCCCGCGCGCGGGTGTGGTGCCGCTCAGCCAGGGGCCGCCGACGCCCGCCGGGGTGAGGTACAGGGTGCGGCCGACGGTCAACTGCGGCGCGTTCAGGGCGAGTCGGGAGTACGGGTTGGCCAGCCGGGCACCGCGCAGACTCAGCGAGACGCCGACCTTCGCGCTGCGCAGGCTCAACTCACCGTGCGATTCCAGGAGTTCGGCCTGAAGATCCTGGCCCACGGTCATGCCGTCCGCGGCGATCGAACGGCCCGTGCGGTCCCGGTACACGATCGCCTGGTTGAGCAGCAGATCGGTGCCGATGTGCGCGTCGGTCAGCCGTACCCCGTTGTGGAACCGGCAGCGCGGCAGATGCAGGTCACCCTCCGTGTGCACCCGCGCCGCCTCCAGCCGCGGCACCGAGCAGTCCACCAGCCGTACGGTCTGGAAGCGGGCCTCCGGCAGCAGGATCTCGTGCTCGAAGCGGCAGCCCTTCAGCTCGACGAACGGGTGGATCGTGCCGCCCGCCAGGTCCAGGGTGCCGCTGATCTGCACTCCGGTGAGTTTCAGCGAGGCCACCCGGCCCGACAGCGCGGGCGGCCCGTCCAGGAGCAGCCAGCACACGAACCGGGCCCGTACGGTCCGCTCCGGGCCCCACGGATGTCCGCCGTGCGGATCGTCGACGACGGTGTCGCCGCTGCTCAGGTCGTACACACTGCCGTTGCGGAAGGCCTGCCACATCCCGGCCTCGGCGGCGCTCGCATCGTCCGGCACATCCCCCGCGCGGAGGCCGGCACCCTCGGTCACTGCTCTGTCATCCCTCTCGACTGCTCACGGGTTTCGCACAGCTGTTCATGCCCGCTGAGTAACGCCCGGAACACTAGACGTGAAGGGGATCTTCCGGGTTCCGGCCACGTTCTGTATCAGCCATTGATACGCGCGGACGACGCCCGATCGCCGTCTGAGAGAATTGGCGCGTGATCTCCCGAATCGATCTGCGCGGTGACGCCCTCCCCGAAGGGCCCGCCCTGCGCGACCTGCTGCCCCGAGCCGACTTCGACGTCTCGGCCGCCCTGGAGAAGGTGCGTCCGATCTGCGAGGCCGTGCATCATCGGGGCGACGCGGCGCTGATCGACTTCGCCGAGAAGTTCGACGGCGTGCGGCTGGAATCGGTACGGGTCCCGGCCGAGGCGCTGAGCGAGGCTCTGGAACAGCTCGACCCCGCCGTCCGCGCGGCCCTGGAGGAGTCCGCCCGGCGCGCCCGGCTCGTCCACCGCGCGCAGCGCCGTACGACCCACACCACGCAGGTCGTGCCCGGCGGTTCCGTCACCGAGAAGTGGGTGCCGGTCGACCGGGTGGGGCTGTACGCGCCCGGCGGGCGCTCGGTCTACGCGTCGTCCGTGATCATGAACGTCGTCCCCGCGCAGGAGGCAGGCGTCGGCTCCGTCGCGCTCGCCTCGCCGCCGCAGGCGGACTTCGGCGGGCTGCCGCACCCGACGATCCTCGCCGCGTGCGCGCTGCTCGGCGTCGACGAGGTCTACGCCGTCGGTGGCGCCCAGGCCGTCGCGATGTTCGCCCACGGCACCGAGTCCTGCGCGCCCGCCAACATGGTCACCGGGCCCGGCAACATCTGGGTCGCCGCCGCCAAGCGCTACTTCACGGGCAAGATCGGCATCGACACCGAGGCCGGACCCACCGAGATCGCGGTCCTGGCGGACGACACCGCCGACCCTGTGCACGTCGCCGCCGACCTGATCAGCCAGGCCGAGCACGACCCGCTCGCCGCCGCTGTCCTGGTCACGGACTCCGTCACGCTCGCGGACGCGGTCGAGAAGGAACTCGAACCGCAGGTCGCGGCCACCAAGCACATCGAGGACCGGATCGCCCCGGCCCTCGCGGGCAGGCAGTCCGCGATCGTCCTGGTCGACGGCATCGAGGAGGGGCTCCGGGTCGTCGACGCGTACGGCGCGGAGCACCTGGAGATCCAGACGGCGGACGCCGCCGCCGTCGCCGACCGGGTGCGGAACGCGGGCGCGATCTTCGTCGGCCCCTGGGCGCCCGTCTCGCTGGGCGACTACGCGGCCGGCTCCAACCACGTGCTGCCGACCGGCGGTTGCGCCTGCCACTCCTCCGGGCTCTCCGTGCAGTCCTTCCTGCGCGGCATCCACATCGTCGACTACACCCGCGACGCCCTCGCCGACGTAGCGCATCACGTGGTGACGCTGGCGGAGGCGGAGGACCTGCCGGCGCACGGCGCGGCGGTCAAGGCGAGGTTCGGATGGAAGGTTCCAGAGAGCAAGTGACCGGCATCGACGATCTTCCCGTACGGGACGAACTGCGCGGCAAGTCCCCTTATGGCGCGCCCCAGTTGGACGTCCCCGTACGGCTGAACACCAACGAGAACCCCTACCCGCTGCCCGAGGCGCTGGTCGAGCGGATCGCGGAGCGGGTCCGCGAGGCCGCCCGCAGCCTCAACCGCTACCCGGACCGGGACGCGGTCGAGTTGCGCACCGAGCTGGCCAACTACCTCACGAAGACCGGCGGTTACCGGGTCGGCGCCGAGAACGTGTGGGCGGCCAACGGCTCCAACGAGGTCATCCAGCAACTGCTCCAGACCTTCGGCGGCCCCGGCCGCACCGCGATCGGCTTCGAGCCGTCGTACTCGATGCACGCGCTCATCGCGCGCGGCACGGGGACCGGTTGGATCTCCGGGCCGCGCAACGCGGACTTCACCATGGATCTCGCCGCCGCCGAGCGCTGGATCGCGGAGCACAAGCCCGACGTCGTGTTCATCACGACCCCCAACAACCCCACGGGCAACGCCGTTCCGCCCGAGACGGTCCTCGCGCTCTACGAGGCCGCGCAGGCCGCCAAGCCGTCGATGGTGATCGTCGACGAGGCGTACATCGAGTTCAGCCACGGCGAGTCGCTGCTGCCGCTGCTCGAAGGTCGGCCGAATCTCGTCGTCTCGCGGACGATGTCGAAGGCGTTCGGGGCGGCAGGGCTGCGCCTGGGCTATCTCGCCGCGCACCCGGCGGTCGTCGACGCCGTCCAACTCGTAAGGCTGCCCTACCACTTGTCGGCCGTCACCCAGGCGACCGCGCTGGCCGCCCTGGAGCACACCGACACCCTGCTCGGGTATGTGGAGCAGCTGAAGGGCGAACGGGACCGGCTGGTACGGGAGTTGCGGGCTCTCGGGTGTGAAGTCGTCGAGTCCGACGCCAACTTCGTGCAGTTCGGGCGGTTCGAAGACTCCCACACCGCCTGGCAGGCGATCCTCGACCGGGGTGTCCTGGTCCGGGACAACGGCATCCCGGGGTGGCTGCGGGTCTCCGCCGGAACCCCCGAAGAGAACGACGCGTTCCTCGACGCGGTCCGTGAACTGAAGAAGGAGCAGAGCGCATGAACCGCGTTGGACGAGTGGAGCGGACGACGAAGGAGACCTCGGTCCTCGTCGAGATCGATCTCGACGGACACGGCAAGGTCGACGTGTCGACAGGAGTCGGCTTCTACGATCACATGCTCGACCAGCTCGGCCGGCACGGTCTGTTCGACCTCACCGTGAAGACCGAGGGCGATCTCCACATCGACTCGCACCACACCATCGAGGACACCGCCCTCGCCCTCGGCGCCGCCTTCAAGCAGGCGCTCGGCGACAAGGTCGGCATCTACCGGTTCGGCAACTGCACGGTCCCGCTGGACGAGTCCCTCGCCCAGGTGACCGTCGACCTGTCCGGCCGCCCCTACCTCGTGCACACCGAGCCCGAGAACATGGCGCCGATGATCGGCGAGTACGACACCACGATGACCCGGCACATCCTGGAGTCCTTCGTGGCCCAGGCCCAGATCGCCCTGCACGTGCACGTGCCGTACGGGCGCAACGCGCACCACATCGTGGAGTGCCAGTTCAAGGCCCTCGCGCGCGCCCTGCGCTACGCCTCCGAGCGCGACCCGCGCGCGGCCGGCATCCTCCCCTCCACGAAGGGCGCGCTGTGACCGGCCTGTCGAGCATCCTGATCGTCGTCGGACTCTTCCTGCTCGGCGGGGTCTACTCCTTCGTCAAGCAGAAGATGCCGCGCCAGCTCATCGTGCTGGTCGCCGTCTCCGCCGCCTTGTGCCTGGTGGCCGGGGTCATGAGGCTGGAGGTGTGGAATTGAGTCCAGCGAAGAAGGTAGTCGTCTTCGACTACGGCTTCGGGAACGTCCGGTCCGCCGAACGTGCCCTCGCGCGCGCGGGCGCCGAGGTCGAGATAACGCGTGACTACGACAAGGCCATGAACGCGGACGGGCTGCTGGTGCCCGGCGTCGGCGCCTTCGCCGCCTGCATGGAGGGCCTGCGCTCGGCGCGCGGCGACTGGATCGTCGGCCGCCGGCTCGCCGGCGGGCGCCCGGTGATGGGCATCTGCGTCGGCATGCAGATCCTGTTCGCGCGCGGCATCGAGCACGGCGTCGAGACCGAGGGCCTGGACGAGTGGCCCGGCTCGGTCGAGCCCCTCCAGGCCGAGATCGTGCCCCACATGGGCTGGAACACCGTCGACACCCCGGCGGGCTCCCAGCTCTTCGCAGGGCTGGACGCCGACGCGCGCTTCTACTTCGTGCACTCCTACGCCGTCCACGACTGGTCCCTCGAAGTCGTGAACCCGGCGATGCGCGCCCCCCTGGTGACCTGGTCGACGCACGGCAAGCCCTTCGTGGCCGCCGTGGAGAACGGCGCCCTGTGGGCCACCCAGTTCCACCCCGAGAAGTCCGGCGACGCCGGAGCGCAGCTGCTCACCAACTGGATCGGAACCCTGTAGACCATGGCCAAGCTCGAACTCCTCCCCGCCGTCGACGTCCGCGACGGCCAGGCCGTCCGCCTCGTCCACGGCGAGTCCGGGACCGAGACCTCCTACGGCTCCCCCCTGGAGGCCGCCCTCGCCTGGCAGCGCTCCGGCGCCGAGTGGCTGCACCTCGTCGACCTGGACGCCGCGTTCGGCACCGGCGACAACCGCAAGCTCATCGCCGAGGTCGCCGGCGCCATGGACATCAAGGTCGAGCTGTCCGGCGGCATCCGCGACGACGACACCCTCGCCGCCGCCCTCGCCACCGGGTGCACCCGGGTGAACCTCGGCACCGCCGCCCTGGAGACCCCCGAGTGGGTCGCCAAGGTCATCGCCGAGCACGGCGACAAGATCGCGGTCGGCCTCGACGTACGCGGCACGACCCTGCGCGGCCGGGGCTGGACCCGGGACGGCGGCGACCTCTACGAGACGCTGGACCGCCTCAACTCCGAGGGCTGCGCCCGCTACGTGGTCACCGACATCGCCAAGGACGGCACCCTCCAGGGCCCCAACCTGGAGCTGCTGCGCAACGTCTGCGCGGCGACCGACCGCCCGGTCGTGGCCTCCGGCGGCGTGTCGTCGCTCGACGACCTCCGCGCCATCGCCGAGCTGGTACCCCTCGGTGTCGAGGGCTCCATCGTCGGGAAGGCCCTCTACGCGAAGGCGTTCACTCTCGAAGAGGCCTTGGAGGCGGTGGCCCGGTGACCGAGCTACGACGCGTGTCGACCGGCGCGCCCTGGGAGGACGCCTTCGGCTACTCCCGCGCGGTGGAACTGCCGAACGGCCTGGTGCTGATCTCCGGGTGCACGTCGATAGTGGACGGCGAGATCGCCGGGGGCGGTCCCTACGAGCAGACGGTCAACGCGTTCAACGTCGCGTTCGCGGCGCTGGAACACCTGGGCCTCGGCCCCGCCGATGTGGTGCGCACCCGTATGTACATCACCCACGCCCGGGACGTCGAGGACGTGGGCCGCGCACACAAGGAACTCTTCGACGCGATCCGCCCCGCCGCCTCGATGATCATCGTGTCCGGCTTCGTCGACCCCAGCCTGGTCGTCGAGGTCGAGGTGGAGGCGTACCGGGACCCGGCCGCGCCGCGCGGGGAGGGTTCCTCATGACCCTCGCCGTACGCGTGATCCCCTGCCTGGACGTCGACAACGGCCGGGTCGTCAAGGGCGTCAACTTCCAGAACCTGCGCGACGCCGGCGACCCCGTCGAGATGGCCAAGGTCTACGACGCCGAGGGCGCCGACGAGCTGACCTTCCTGGACATCACCGCGTCCTCCGGCAACCGGGAGACGACGTACGACGTGGTCCGCCGCACCGCCGAGCAGGTCTTCATCCCACTCACGGTCGGCGGCGGCGTCCGCACGGCCGAGGACGTGGACAAGCTGCTGCGCGCGGGCGCGGACAAGGTCGGCGTCAACACGGCGGCGATCAACCGGCCGGAGCTGATCAAGGAGATCGCGGAGCGGTTCGGCCGCCAGGTGCTGGTCCTGTCGGTGGACGCGCGGAGGACAGACAGCGGGTCCTTCGAAGTGACCACCCACGGCGGCCGCAAGGGCACCGGCATCGACGCCGTCGAATGGGCGCACCGGGCCGCCGAGTTGGGCGCGGGGGAGATCCTGCTCAACTCGATGGACGCGGACGGCACCAAGGACGGCTACGACCTGGAGATGATCGCGGCCGTCCGCAAGCACGTGACCGTCCCGGTCATCGCCTCCGGCGGCGCGGGCAAGCTCGCCGACTTCCCGCCCGCGGTCGCGGCGGGCGCGGACGCGGTGCTGGCGGCCTCCGTCTTCCACTTCGGCGATCTGCGGATCGGCGAGGTCAAGCAGGCGCTCAGGGAAGCGGGACATCCGGTGCGGTGACACCCGTAGAGGTGTCATTGGCGGATGTCATCAGCGGGTGTCATCAGCGGTGTTGTAAGCCCCGGCCGCCTGGCGGTCGGGGCTTACCCGACCTCTCAGATCCCCAGCTGCTTGGCCTCCTGGAGCTTGGCGATCGCGTTCTCGTCGCCGTCCAGCTCCACCTTGGCCACGTTCTGCCGGCCGTGCGCGAACAGCAGCAGCTCCGAGGGCTCACCGGTCACCGTCACGACCGGCGCCCCCTTGTGGGCGACCGCCGTCTGCCCGTCCGGGCGGCGCAGCACAAGCCCGGTCGGCGCGCTCCGGCCCACCAGCCTGGCCATGCGCTCCAGCTTGGACCACAGGGCGTCCTGGAACACCGGGTCCAGCTCGCGCGGAGTCCAGTCCTCCTGGGCCCGCCGCACGTCCTCGGTGTGCACGTAGAACTCGACCGTGTTGGACGCCTCGTCGAGCTGCTTGAGCTGGAACGGCGAGAAGCGCGGCGGGCCGGTACGGATCAGCTGGATCAGCTCCTCGTACGGCTTCGCCGCGAACTCCGCCATCACCCGGTCCAGACGCGGCGCGAGCTGCTTGATCATGATGCCGCCGGCGGCGTCCGCGCGGCGCTCGCGCACCACCACGTGCGCGGCCAGATCACGGGTCCGCCAGCCCTCGCAGAGGGTCGGGGCGTCCGGGCCCGTCGTCTCCAGGAGGTCGGCGAGAAGAAGTCGTTCACGCTTGGCGAAGGTCGACATACCGTCAGCCTACGACCGCCCGTCCGCTCCGCACAGTGGACGCCTGGCCGGTCCGCACAGTGGACGTCGACCGGGACTGTCGGTGCCGCGCGGCACAATGGCCCCATGACCAGCGCGCCCCAGTCCAGCAGCCTCGATCCCGAGATCGCCGCCCGCCTCAAGCGGAGCGCCGACGGGCTCGTCCCCGCCATCGCCCAGCAGTACGACACCGGTGAGGTGCTCATGCTCGGCTGGATGGACGACGAGGCGCTGCACCGCACCCTGACGACCGGCCGCTGCACCTACTGGTCCCGCAGCCGCCGGGAGTACTGGGTCAAGGGCGACACGTCCGGCCACTTCCAGCACGTGAAGTCCGTCGCCCTGGACTGCGACGCGGACACGGTCCTGGTGAAGGTCGACCAGATCGGCGCCGCCTGCCACACCGGCGCCCGCACCTGCTTCGACGCGGACGTGCTCCTCGAAGAGGCTCACCTCAAGGACGGCGCTGATTCCGGCACCGCCGCCTCGGATCAGTAGGGTCAGCCGCCATGGACCTTGAGACCTTCCGCAAGCTGGCCACCGACCGTCGGGTCATCCCGGTCACCCGCAAGCTCCTCGCCGACGGCGACACTCCGGTCGCGCTCTACCGCAAGCTCGCCGCGGAGCGCCCCGGCACCTTCCTCCTGGAGTCCGCGGAGAACGGCCACTCCTGGTCCCGCTATTCGTTCGTGGGAGTCCGCAGCGCGGCCACCCTCACCGCCCGCGACGGCCAGGCCCACTGGCTCGGCACCCCGCCCGTCGGCGTCCCGGTCGACGGCGACCCCCTCGCCGCCCTGCGTGCCACCATCGACACCCTGCACACCCCTCACCAGGAGGGCCTGCCGCCCTTCACCGGCGGCATGGTCGGCTATCTCGGCTACGACATCGTCCGCCGCCTGGAGAAGATCGGCCCCGGCGAGCGGGACGACCTCAAGCTCCCCGAGCTGACCATGCTCCTCACCAGCGACCTCGCCGTGATGGACCACTGGGAGGGCTCGGTCCTGCTGATCGCCAACGCGATCAACCACAACGACCTCGACACCGGCGTCGACGAGGCCTACGCGGACGCGGTGGCCCGCCTCGACTCCATGGAGGCGGACCTCTCCCGCGCGGTGGCCCAGCCGCCCGCCCAGCTCCCGCCCTCCGAGCTTCCGGAGTACACCGCGCTGTGGGGCGGCCCCGACTTCAAGGAGGCCGTCGAGGACATCAAGGAGCGCATCCGCGCGGGCGAGGCCTTCCAGGTCGTCCCCTCCCAGCGCTTCGAAACCCCGTGCACGGCAAGCGCGTTGGACGTGTACCGGGTGCTGCGCGCGACCAACCCGTCGCCGTACATGTACCTGTTCCGCTTCGACGGCTTCGATGTCGTCGGCTCGTCCCCGGAGGCCCTAGTCAAGGTCGAGGACGGCCGCGCGATGGTCCACCCCATCGCCGGCACCCGGCACCGCGGCGCCACCCCGCAGGAGGACCAGGCCCTCGCCGACGAACTCCTCGCCGACCCCAAGGAGCGCGCCGAACACCTCATGCTGGTCGACCTCGGCCGTAACGATTTGGGACGCGTCTGCGAGCCCGGCTCCGTCGAGGTCGTCGACTTCATGTCGGTCGAGCGCTACTCCCACGTGATGCACATCGTCTCCACGGTCACCGGCCGCGTCGCCCCCGGCCGCACCGCATTCGACGTCCTCACCGCCTGCTTCCCGGCCGGCACCCTCTCCGGCGCGCCCAAGCCCCGCGCGATGCAGATCATCGACGAACTGGAGCCCTCCAGAAGGGGGTTGTACGGCGGCTGCGTCGGCTACCTCGACTTCGCGGGCGACTCCGACACCGCCATCGCCATCCGTACGGCCCTCCTCCGCGACGGCACGGCCTATGTCCAGGCGGGCGCCGGAATCGTCGCCGACTCGGACCCGGATCTGGAGGACCAGGAGTGCCGCAACAAGGCCGCGGCGGTCCTCCGCGCGGTGCACACGGCGAACCGGCTCGGGCAATAGGACGAGGGTCATATGAACCCCGGGTGACGGTTCGCCCGGGGTTCGAGCGATAGTGGACTACGTGACTGCAGCTGTTCCTCCCCCCCGTTCCGAAGGCGAAGGCCCCGCACGCGCCGGCCGCCGCAGCCTCGCCGTAGCGCTGATGAGCGGTGCGCTCGGCGCGGCCGTGGCGCTGCTGGCCACCCGTCAGCGCTGGTCGGAGGGGATCGCGACGGTGGCGGGCGACCCGTTCCCGCTGTCCGCCAAGGGCAGCGACGTCACGGGTGTGCCCGCGGCGCTCGCCATAGTGGGCCTCGCCGCGCTCGTCGCCGTCTTCGCCGTCCGCAGGACCGGCCGCTTCGCGGTCTCCGCCCTCCTCGCGCTCTCCGGCGCGGGCATCACCGTCGCCGCCCTGCTCGGCGCCTCCGACAGCTCGGCACTGGACGACAAGGCCACCCAGGCCTCCGGCGGCACCTCGTCCGCCGTGCACGCCTTCGACCACACCGCCTGGCCCTACGTCGCCGCGGTCGGCGGCGCCCTGATCCTGCTGGCCGGCCTCCTCGCCCTCCTCTACGGCCGCCGCTGGCCCGCGATGTCCGGCCGCTACGAACGCAACGGCGCGCCTCGCCCCCGGCGGGCTCCGGTGGTGGACCCCGACCGTCCCGAGGACATCTGGAAGGCCCTGGACCGCGGCGAGGACCCCACAGGGGCGTAGCCGGGCCGACGCGCGAGTGCCCCACCCCGAAGCACCGCACACGCACGCGTGCGGAACAATGAACTCCGAGCGTCTGCTCACACACGCACACAGCAACGAGGAGCACGTCATGGCGGGCAACAGCCACGGTCACACTTTGGCCGCCTGGACCGGTACCACCATCATCTTCATCGGTTTCTTGGTCGCGGGCGCCTTCATGGTCATGGCGCAGCCGGTCGGCTTCTGGGCCGGTATGGGCATCGTGATCATCGGCGGCATCGTCGGCTGGGTCATGAGCGCGATGGGTATGGGCATGCCCAAGGACCGTCCCCAGGACCTGACCGAGCTGCTCGGCAAGACGGCGCACGCCGACAGCTGAGCCGTAGCCGCTGTCGGCCACCACTTCGTGGAGGGGCGGTCCCGGACACACCGGGGACCGCCCCTCACGCGCGCGTGCCGCACGAAGGGGCCAGGGGGCACAATGCGAGACGTGAACGCCGACAGCGACAGCCGGAGCATGCCGAAGACCCGCGCCCCCGGTTCCGCCTCCGTGCTGAACCGCGTAGCCGTACCCGCCGGAATCCTCGCGGCCGTCGTCGGAGCCTTCGCGTACGTCGGCACGGTCGACCCGAACCAGCCCGGCCACTACCCCGTCTGCCCCCTGTACCGCCTCACCGGCCTGTACTGCCCCGGCTGCGGCGGACTGCGCAGCGCGCACGAGTTCATCCACGGCGACTTCCTCGCCGCTCTCCAGGACAACGCGATCGCCGTGGTGGGCTATCTGGCCTTCACGGTCGTATGGACCGTCTGGGTGGTCCGCGCGGCACGCGGCCGACCGGTGCGGATCGATCTCGGCGGGGTCCAGCTCTGGACTCTGGGCGCATTGGTGCTGGTCTTCACGGTTGTCCGGAACCTGCCGTTCGGTGGCTGGCTACATCCTTGATCAACCGGCGGATGTCCAGGTAGTGGGACCGGCGTCAACCGGATGCGAGGGCTACGCCTTCCTCCGGATACCATCGAGGTCAGATGTGACCATTGCTTTTCACCGTCCGGAAGGGGGCCGCTCGCGTGAGTGTGCTCGACGAGATCATCGACGGAGTCCGTGCCGACCTGGCGGAACGGCAGGCGCGCGTCAGCCTCGACGAGCTCAAGGAGCGCGCGGCGAAGGCACCCGCGGCCAAGGACGGCGTCGCGGCCCTGCGCGGTGACGGCGTCAAGGTCATCTGCGAGGTCAAGCGCTCCAGCCCCTCCAAGGGCGCGCTCGCGGCGATCGCCGACCCGGCGGGCCTCGCGGCGGACTACGAGGCGGGCGGCGCCGCCGTCATCTCCGTCCTCACCGAACAGCGCCGCTTCGGCGGCTCCCTGGCCGACCTGGAGGCCGTCCGCGCGCGGGTGGACATCCCGGTCCTCCGCAAGGACTTCATCGTCACGTCGTACCAGCTCTGGGAGGCCCGTGCCTACGGCGCCGACCTCGCCCTGCTGATCGTCGCGGCCCTGGACCAGCCCGCCCTGGAGTCCCTCATCGAGCGCGCCGAGTCGATCGGCTTGACCCCGATCGTCGAGGTCCACGACGAGGACGAGGTCGACCGCGCGGTGGACGCCGGCGCCAAGATCATCGGCGTCAACGCCCGCAACCTCAAGACCCTTGAGGTCGACCGCGCCACCTTCGAGCGCGTCGCCCCCGAGATCCCGGCCCACATCGTCAAGATCGCCGAGTCCGGGGTCCGCGGCCCCCACGACCTCATCGCCTACGCCAACGCCGGCGCCGACGCGGTCCTGGTCGGCGAGTCCCTGGTCACCGGCCGCGACCCCAAGTCCGCGGTCTCCGACCTGGTGGCAGCGGGCGAACACCCGGCACTGCGCCACGGCCGCGGCTGATCACCCGCTAGGCTGCCCCCGATGACACTCACCCTGACCCCCATGGACCGGCACGCCCGCCTCGCGCGTGGCTGCCGTCCAAGGGGTTGCCGTGCGCCCGCGAGGCGAGTTCACGGTCGTCGGGTGCGCTACGTCATCGGTGACGAACCTGGGCAAGTAAACGGGCGCCGATGGCAACGGGCCTTTAGGGGCGCGGGGAACTGCGCGACCAGCCCCAACGGGCCCGCAGCCAACTAACAACCCCCCGCCCCACGGCGATTAGGCATTTCCCAAACTCACCGTGAGGTTTCCGCATGCCCAGCGAGTTCTTCATCCCCGACCCCGACGGTCAAATCCCCAGTCCCGAAGGCTACTTCGGCGCCTTCGGCGGCAAGTTCATCCCGGAGGCGCTCGTCGCCGCCGTGGACGAGGTGGCCGTCGAGTACGACAAGGCCAAGCACGACCCCGAGTTCGCCCGCGAGTTGGACGACCTCCTGGTCAACTACACCGGCAGGCCAAGCGCGTTCACCGAAGTACCCCGCTTCGCCGCGGAAGCGGGCGGCGCCCGGATGTTCCTCAAGCGCGAGGACCTGAACCACACCGGCTCCCACAAGATCAACAACGTCCTCGGCCAGGCCCTGCTCACCAAGCGCATGGGCAAGACCAGGGTCATCGCGGAGACCGGCGCAGGCCAGCACGGCGTCGCGACGGCCACCGCCTGCGCGCTGTTCGGCCTCGAATGCACCATCTACATGGGCGAGATCGACACCCAGCGCCAGGCCCTGAACGTGGCCCGCATGCGCATGCTCGGCGCCGAGGTCATCGCCGTGAAGTCCGGCAGCCGCACCCTCAAGGACGCGATCAACGAGGCGTTCCGCGACTGGGTCGCGAACGTCGACCGCACCCACTACCTCTTCGGTACGGTCGCGGGCCCGCACCCCTTCCCCGCCATGGTCCGCGACTTCCACCGCGTGATCGGCGTCGAGGCCCGCCGCCAGATCCTGGAGCGCGCCGGACGCCTCCCCGACGCGGCGATCGCCTGTGTCGGCGGCGGCTCGAACGCCATCGGCCTGTTCCACGCCTTCATCCCGGACGCGGACGTACGCCTCATCGGCTGTGAACCGGCCGGACACGGCGTCGAGACCGGCGAGCACGCGGCGACCCTCACCGCCGGCGAGCCCGGCATCCTGCACGGCTCCCGCTCCTACGTCCTCCAGGACGAGGAGGGCCAGATCACCGAGCCGTACTCGATCTCGGCCGGACTGGACTACCCGGGCATCGGCCCCGAGCACTCCTACCTCAAGGACAGTGGCCGCGCCGAGTACCGCGCGATCACCGACGACGCGGCGATGCAGGCCCTGCGCCTGCTGTCGCGCACGGAGGGGATCATCCCGGCCATCGAGAGCGCCCACGCGCTCGCGGGCGCGCTGGAGGTCGGCAGGGAGCTGGGCAAGGACGGCCTGATCGTCGTCAACCTGTCAGGGCGCGGCGACAAGGACATGGACACCGCCGCACGCTACTTCGGCCTGTACGAAACCGAAGCCGACGCCACCGTCGCGGCCAACGCGGCCGACACCGCCGAGATCGAGGGGGACGCCAAGTGAGCGGCAACATCCAGCTGTTGAGCGACACCCTCGCCGCCGCCAAGGCCGAGGGACGCGCCGCGCTCATCGCCTACCTCCCGGCCGGATTCCCGACCGTGGACGGCGGCATCGAGGCCATCAAGGCCGCGTTCGACGGCGGCGCCGACATCGTCGAGGTGGGCCTGCCGCACAGCGACCCCGTCCTCGACGGTCCCGTCATCCAGACCGCCGACGACATCGCCCTGCGCGGCGGCGTCAAGATCGCGGACGTCATGCGCACGGTCCGCGAGACCCACGCGGCGACCGGCAAGCCGGTGCTCGTCATGACGTACTGGAACCCCATCGACCGCTACGGCGTCGAGCGCTTCACCGCCGAACTGGCCGAGGCGGGCGGCGCCGGCTGCATCCTGCCCGACCTGCCCGTCCAGGAGGCCGGGCTGTGGAGGGAGCACGCGGAGAAGCACGGGCTCGCCACGGTCTTCGTGGTCGCGCCCAGCAGCAAGGACGCCCGCCTCGCCGAGATCACCAAGGTCGGCACCGGCTTCGTCTACGCCGCTTCGCTCATGGGCGTCACCGGCACCCGTGAATCGGTGGGCGCGCAGGCGCAGGACCTCGTCGAGCGCACCCGGGCCACCACCGACACGCCCGTGTGCGTCGGCCTCGGCGTGTCCGACGCCCGGCAGGCCGCCGAGGTGGCCCGCTTCGCGGACGGCGTGATCGTCGGCTCGGCCTTCGTCAAGCGGATGCTGGACGCGCCGGACGACGCGGCCGGTGTCGAGGCGGTCCGCGCCCTCGCGGCCGACCTCGCGAAGGGCGTGCGCGGACAGGCGTAGCGCATCGGCACAAAAGAACAACCGTCCCCCGTATGGGTGGACCTGGGACCGGGGAGGCGCGCTGCGCCTCCCCGGTTCGTTCTGCGGGGTGTGAGCGAGAAGAACCGTGACGGAAAGCGCACCGCCCGCGAGCGGCTGGCGGTCGAGCGTGAGAAGCAGAAGTCCGCGGAGAGGCGGCGGCGCACGCTGATCGTGGCCGCGAGCGTCGTCTGCGTGCTGGGTCTGGCGTCGGTGATCGGCGTGCTCGCCGCGAACCACGGCAAGGACGACGGCGGCAGCAAGAGCGCGGGCCCGGTCGTGGCGCCCTCCGGGGCGACCGGCAAGGACAGCCTGGCGATCCAGGTCGGCAAGGACAGCGCCAAGCCGACGCTCACGGTGTGGGAGGACTTCCGCTGCCCGGCCTGCCAGGCCTTCGAGACGGCGTACCGCTCGACGCTCCACGAACTGACCGACTCCGGGCAGCTCAAGGTGCAGTACCACCTGGTCACGATCATCGACGGCAACCTCGGCGGCACCGGCTCGAAGCGTGCGGCCAACGCGGCGGCCTGCGCCCAGGACGCCGGAAAGTTCCGCGACTTCCACGACGTGCTGTACGAGAACCAGCCCAAGGAGACGGACGACGCCTTCTCCAGCAACGCCAAGCTGATCGAGCTGGCGGGCAAGGTGAAGGGTCTCGACACGCCCGCCTTCCAGAAGTGCGTCAACAGCGGTACGCACGACAGCTGGGTCACCAAGTCCGCCGCCGCGTTCCAGGCCGGCGGATTCACCGGCACCCCGACCGTCCTCTTCGACGGCAAGAACATCTACGCGGACCAGACGATGACCCCGGCGAAGCTGAAGCAGCTGGTCCAAGCCGCCAACAAGGGGTAAGTGGCGGGCCGGTTTTCACACCGGCCCGTTATGGAGCCGTAGCCGGGCCGCTTGCCGCGGTCACGGTCCGGCACGGTAGCGTCGACCCTGCCATGGAAACCATTGCCTACATTCCCAGCCCGTCGCGCGGGGTCATCCACCTCGGCCCGATTCCGCTGCGCGGTTACGCGTTCTGCATCATCATCGGCGTCTTCGTCGCCGTCTGGCTCGGCAACAAACGCTGGGTCGCCCGCGGCGGCAAGGTCGGGACGGTGGCCGACATCGCTGTCTGGGCCGTGCCGTTCGGCCTCGTCGGCGGTCGCCTCTACCACGTGATCACGGACTACGAGCTGTACTTCAGCGAGGGCCGCGACTGGGTGGACGCCTTCAAGGTGTGGCAGGGCGGCCTCGGCATCTGGGGCGCGATCGCGCTCGGCGCGGTGGGCGCGTGGATCGGCTGCCGCCGCCGTGGCATCCCGCTGCCCGCCTGGGCCGACGCCCTCGCCCCCGGTATCGCCCTGGCCCAGGCCATCGGCCGCTGGGGCAACTGGTTCAACCAGGAGCTGTACGGCCGCGAGACGCACCTCCCCTGGGCGCTGCACATCACGTCCTCGACGGACGGCCGCGTCCCGGGCTACTACCAGCCGACCTTCCTGTACGAGTCCCTGTGGTGCGTCGGCGTCGCCTTCCTCGTCATCTGGGCCGACCGCCGCTTCACGCTGGGCCACGGCCGGGCGTTCGCGCTGTACGTCGCCGCGTACTGCGTGGGCCGCGGCTGGATCGAGTACATGCGCGTCGACGACGCCCACCACTTCCTGGGCCTGCGGTTGAACGACTGGACCGCGATGATCGTCTTCATCCTCGCGGTGACCTACTTCGTGATCTCGGCGAAGAAGCGCCCGGGCCGCGAAGAGGTCGTGGAGCCGGAAGCGGCCGAGGACCCGACCGACGGCGGCGACGACGAGGTCTCGGCGGAAGACCCGAAGACCGACAAGGCCGAAGCCCCGGAGACCGAGGAAGACACCCCGGAAACCGAAGAGGCGGCCGTGGACATGAAGAAGGACGAGCCCGAGTCGGCCAAGAAGAGCTGACAACTGGTTCTACGACGACGAGGGCGCCCTGCGATCGACAGGGCGCCCTCGTCGCATGTCAGGTCCGGCGCGCCAACGCCAGCGTGCGCTGCGCCGCCGCCACCACCGCCGCGTCGACGAACCGCCCGTCCGGAAGAGCCTGAGCACCCTCCTCGCGCACGGCCGCCTTGACGATCGTCTCGGCCTGTTCGAGTTCGCGGTCGGTCGGGAGGAACGCGCTCTCGATGACCGGGAGTTGACGGGGATGGATCGCCGCGCGCCCCAGGAATCCGAGGGCGCGGCCGTGCGCACAGGAGGCCGCCAGGCCTTCCAGGTCGCGGATGTCCGGGTGGACGGACTGCGGCGGCGGAGCCAGCTCTGCCGCCCGGGCCGCGACGATCACCCGCGAGCGCGACCAGTCGAGCCCCGCGTCGTCGCGCACGCCCAGGTCGGCCCGTAGATCCGCTTCGCCGAGCGCGATGCCGTGCAGGGCGGGGTGCGCGGCGGCGATCGAGAAGGCCCGCTCGATGCCGAGGGCCGTCTCCAGGAGGGCGTACAGGGGAAGGCCATCCGTCTTCTCCGCCACGGCTACGACCTCCTCGGCGGACATCACCTTCGGGATCCGTAGGCCGGACACACCCGGCAGGGGTGCGAGTGCTCCGAGGTCGGCCGCGGCCCACGGGCTGTGCAGGGCGTTCACCCGGACGTGGACGTTGAGTTGAGGCTCCGCGAGGAGTTCCGCCGTCGCCGCGCGGGCGTAGTCCTTGCGGTCAGGGGCGACCGCGTCCTCCAGGTCGATCACGACCACGTCGGCGCCGGCGGCGAGGGCCTTGGCGACGATCGGGGGGCGGTCGCCGGGGACGTAGAGCCAGGTCAGCGGGTACGGGGTCACAGGGCGCCCTCCTGCCGGAGAGTGGCCAACTCGGCCTCGGTCAGGCCGAGTTCGGTCAGGACCGTGTCCGTGTCGGCGCCGTGCGGGCGGCCGGACCAGCGGATGGCGCCCGGGGTGGCGGAGAGGCGGAAGAGGACGTTCTGCATGCGGAGCGGGCCGAGTTCGGGGTCGTCGACGGTGGTGATCGTGTCGAGGGCCTGGTACTGCGGGTCCGCCATCACGTCCCGTACGTCCTGGATGGGGGCCACGGCCGCCTCCGCCTTCTCGAAGGCGGCCAGGACTTCGGAACGCGAGCGCCGCGCGATCCAGTCGCCGACCGCCGCGTCGAGGATGTCGGCGTGCCGGGCCCGGTCCGCGCCGGTCGCGAACCACGGTTCGTCGATCAGTTCCGGGCGGCCGACCAGACGCATCACGCGCTCGGCGATCGACTGGGCCGAGGTGGAGACGGCGACCCAACTGCCGTCCGCCGTACGGTAGGTGTTGCGCGGGGCGTTGTTCTGCGAGCGGTTGCCGGTGCGCGGCTGGACGTGGCCGAGCTGGTCGTACCAGAGGGGCTGGGGACCGAGGGCGGTCAGGATCGGTTCGATGATCGCCATGTCCACCACCTGGCCCTCGCCCGTGCGGTCGCGGGCCGCGAGGGCCGTCATCACCGCGTACGCCGTCGCCAGGCCCGCGATCGAGTCGGCGAGGCCGAACGGCGGGAGCGTCGGGGGTGCGTCCGGTTCGCCGGTGATGGCGGCGAAGCCGCTCATCGCCTCGGCGAGGGTGCCGAAACCGGGGCGGTGCGCGTAGGGCCCGAACTGGCCGAAGGCGGTGACCCGGGCGAGCACCAACTTCGGGTTGGAGGCGGAGAGTTCGGCCCAGCCGAGGTCCCATTTCTCCAGGGTGCCGGGGCGGAAGTTCTCGACGATCACGTCGGCGGTGGCGGCGAGGCGGAGGAGGGTGGCGCGTCCGCCCGGCTTCGACAGGTCGAGGGTGATGGTGCGCTTGTTGCGGCCCAGCAGCTTCCACCACAGGCCGACGCCGTCCTTGGAGGGGCCGTGGCCCCGGGACGGGTCGGGCTTCGTCGGGTGCTCGACCTTGATGACCTCGGCACCGAAGTCACCGAGCATGGTGGCGGCGAGGGGACCGGCGAACAGCGTGGCGAGGTCGAGAACGCGCAGGCCGGACAGGGGAGTTGTGGTTGTCGGCTCGGTCATGAGGCGTACTGCTTGTCGATCTCCGCGCGGTACGGCATCGACGCCGTCGCACCCGGCCGCTGCACGGACAGCGCCGCCGCGGCTGCCGCCCAGCCCAGCGCGTCCCGGATCGGGCGGCCCTCGGCGAGGGCCACGGCGAGCGCGCCGACGAAGGTGTCGCCCGCCCCGGTCGAGTCCACGGCGGTCACTTGAGGCGCGGGGACGGTGAACGGCTCGGCGCCCCGGGCCGCGTACAGGCTGCCCGCCGAGCCCAGGGTGACGATCACCTCGGGCACCAGGTCGAGCAGGACGGCTGCCGCCTCGTGCGGGTCGGTGTGTCCGGTGAGGGCGGTGGCCTCGTGTTCGTTGGGGACCAACAGGTCGGTGGCGGCGAGGAGTTCGGGCGGGAGGGGTTGCGCGGGGGCGGGGGTGAGGATCGTACGGACGCCGTGGCGGCGGGCCGCCTCCGCACCCGCGACGACTGCCGCGAGGGGGATCTCCAGCTGGAGGAGCAGGGCGTCGGCGGAGGCGATGAGGGCCTCGTCGCCGGGGGCGAGGTGGTCGACGGTGCCGTTGGCGGCGGGGATGACGACGATGGAGTTGCCGCCCTCGTCGTCCACGACGATGTGCGCGGTGCCGGACGCGCCCTCGACGGTGCGCAGATGGTCGGTGTCGACGCCGGAGTGCTCGAAGGTGGACCGGAGTTGGGCGCCGTAGATGTCGTTGCCGACCGCGCTGATGATGGTGACGTCGGCGCCCGCGTGGGCCGCGGCGATCGCCTGGTTGGCGCCCTTGCCGCCGGGGATCGTACGGAACTCCCGCCCCGTCACGGTCTCTCCGCGCCGCGGGGCCTTCGTGACGTAGGCGACGAGGTCCATGTTCGTGCTGCCGAGCACGGCGATGAGGGTCATGGGCGGGCGGTCTCCTGGTGGGTGAGCCGGGCGAGGGTGTCGAAGCCGATGCCGTTGAAGTCGCCTACGGAGGTGGCGAGTCGGTTCTTGAGGGGGGACGTCCAGCGGTCGGGCAGCGCGGCCGGACTGCCGGCCAGCAGGGCCGAGATGGAGCCTGTCGTGGCCCCGTTGGAGTCGGTGTCCCAACCGCCCGACACCGCACGGCAGATGGAGCCGGTGAAGTCGCCGTCCGCGTGGGTGAGGGCGGCGGTGATCAGGGCGGTGTTGGGGATCGCGTGGACCCAGTGGTGGGTGGGTGAGTAGGTCGTGTGGAGTTCGTCCACGACCTCGTCGAAGTCCCGGTGTTTCCTGGCGAGTTGGAGGGCGTGGTGGATCGCCTTGGCGAGGCGGGAGCCTGGCGGGACGACGGTCAGGCCGGTGCGCAGGCAGGTGTGGACGTCATCGGTGCCGGTGGCCGCGGTGGCGATGACGGCGGCCGTGAACATCGCCGCGTAGACGCCGTTCGCGGTGTGGGTGAGGGTGGCGTCGCGGTGGGCCTGTTCGGCTGCCGCGCCCGGGTCTCCGGGGTTGGTCCAGCCGTGCACGTCGGCGCGGATCAGGGCGCCGATCCACTCGCGGAACGGGTTGCGGTGGCGGGCCGTTCGCGGGGGTTCCAGGCCGGAGAGCAGATTGCGGTAGGCGATGCGTTCGGCGGTGAAGGTGCGGCCCGCGGGGAGTTCGTCGAGCCAGAGCTTCGCCACGTCGGCGGTGGTGAAGCCCTTGCCGTGGCGTTGCAGCAACAGGAGGTTCAACAGGGGGTAGTTGAGGTCGTCGTCCTCGGGCATGCCGTCGATGTTCTCGGCGAGGGAGGTGGGGGCGGAGCGGCGGTTCCAGGGGTGGGCGGCGAGGAGTTCGGCGGGGACGCCCCGGGCGGTGAAGTAGCTGGTGAGGGGCCAGTTGCCGGTGGCACGGGCGAGTTCGCGGATGCCGTCGAGAGGGAGCTTCTCGACCGGTTTGCCGAGGAGACAGCCGACGGCGCGGCCCAGCCAGGCGGCCTGGAGAGTGGCGGGACGGGTGGCCGGGCGGGGTGGGGAAGTAGCTTGTGGGGCGGGCCAGTTGGGGCAGAGGGCCTTGATCCTGGCGAGGTCCGTCGGCTCCTGGTGCGCCAACCGGCTGGGCAGGTCGGCCAGTTCGTCCAGCAGGTCCTCGGCGAGCAACCGGAGGTAACGGGTGGGGGGTTGGGCGGACGCGCCCGCCCGGTCCGGAGCCTCGGCACCGCCCGCCGCGCGCCAACGCGTCGCGATCGCCGACGGTTCGCGGCCGTCCTGGGCGGCCTGGCGCAGTTCGTGGCCGAGCAGATCCTCCGGCTGGACCCAGGTCAGTCGGAGCACCGCTCCCCTCCGATCCCGGTGAACGCGGCCTCGTGGGCCCGGCGTCGGCGGACGTCCTGGGCGAAGACCTCGCGGGTGACGGCGGTGAGCGTGACCGCGGGTTCCCAGAGGTCCAGGCGGCTGGCCTCGGCGACCGTCTTCGACCACTCCTGCGGAACCGGCGAACCGAGCGCACCGGCCACCGCGCCCGCCATCGTCGCGATCGAGTCGCAGTCCCGGCCGTAGTTCACCGAACCCAGCACCGCGTGCCGGTAGTCGCCACCGGCCACCACCAACATGCCCAGCGCGACCGGGAGTTCCTCGATCGCACGGGTACGGGAGGGGCGGCGGGCGTCCAGGGAGGGGGAACGGTAGTCGGGGCCCACCGTGTCGTACGGTGCGACCGCCTCCCGCAGCGGAACGAGCGCCGACTCGAAGTCCGAGTAACGGGCGGCCACTTCGCAGACCTTCTCGATGGCCGTGCGGGTGCCGTCCTTCGCCAGGGCGAGGCAGGCCGTGACCACGGAGTCGGGGGTCGCGCCCGGTACGCAGGCCGCGGCGACGGCCGCCGCGAAGACACCGGCCGCCTCACGGCCGTACGACGACTGGTGTGCGCCCGCGATGTCGATGGCCTCGGCGTAAGCACCCGCCGGATGGGCCGCGTTGACCAGGCCGACCGGCGCCATGTACATCGCGGCACCGCAGTTGACGATGTTGCCGACGCCGGCCTCGCGGGGGTCGACATGGCCGTAGTGGAGGCGGGTCGCGAGCCACTTCTCGGCGAGGAAGACGCGCTGGAGCGGGATGGCCTCCGCCTCCAACTCCGGGATCCAGCGCGGGTTCTGCATCAGGTCCGGGACCAGGTGGTCGGCGATCGCGTACGCGTCGAGGTGGTCGCGGACGGTCGCGTAGACCCGTACCAGCGCGTGGGTCATCAAGGTGTCGTCGGTGACGTGGCCGTCGCCCTTGTGGTACGGCGCGATGGGGCGGGCGGTGCGCCACGCGTCGCCGTTCCAGGGGCCGACGATGCCGTGGACGCGACCGGCGTGACGTTCGAGGATCTGGTCGGGGGAGTAGCCCTCGACGGGACCGCCGAGGGCGTCGCCGACCGCGGCACCGACGAGGGCTCCGGTGATCTTCTCGTCGAGGCCGCTATCCGGCTCTTTAGGTCCTTTGGATTCTTTGGATTCTTTGGGCGTCATGCCCCGAATCATCCTCCTGGTGGGGGTGGTTGTGTGGCTTCCAGGAGTTCGGCGAGTTCTACGAGGTCGGTGCCGGTGAGACGGGGAAGGGCGCAGCCGGAGAGGGTGCGGCAGGCGTCCCGCCAGGTGGCGGGGATGGCCGCGCCGCCGCTCAACGCGCCGGTCAGGGCGCCCGCGAGGGCGGGTGCGGAGTCCGCGACGCGGGAGAGGCAGGCCGCGGCCGGGACCGCTTCCGCGATACGGCCGCGGGACGCGGTGGCGAGGGCGAGGGCGACCGGGACGGTTTCGGCGGCGGCGATGCCGTAGCTGTAGACGTGGTCCACGATCTGATGTTCCAAGAGGGGGATCAGAGCGAACGCGTTGTCGCTGTCCCGGGCCAACTTCATGGCGTGACGGGCGTTGCGGCCGATCTCGGTGGCTTCGGGGAGTTCGGCGAGCGCGGCCGCCACGCATTCGTCCACGTCCGCGCCGACGAGCGCGAGTGCGAGGGCCGCCGCCATGGCTCTGGCGCCGTGGACTCCGTCGCCGTCCTGGGTGTAGCGGGCGTCGAACTCGGCGAGGGCGGCGGCACGTTGGGGATCGCCGGGGTGCGCCACCGCCAGTACGCAGGCCCTGATGCAGGCCGCGTCGTCGAAGTAGTGGGGGTTGTCGTGGCCGGTGGCGGGCGGGCGGAGGCCGGCGGCGAGGTTGCCGAGGCCCGCTCGTACGGAGATACGGGCGCGGAGGGGGAGTACGGCGGACTCGACCTCGGGGGCGCGGTCCGCTGCGGCGGCTACTTCGCTGGCTACGGCGTTCCAGCTGAGGTCGATGGAAGCGCGCATCCGGCGCTCTCTGCTGAGGTCGCCGAGGACGGTGTCGTCGCCCGCTCTTAGTACGGCTTCCGCGGCGAACGCTGCCCATTCGGCGTCGTCGGAGGGGCCGAGGCGGAGCGGCTCGGGGGGTTGGTTGAGGGCGATGGGGACGGGGAGTGTCGTGGTCGCGTTCTGTTCGGCGAAGGTGTCGAGTTCGCGGGTGAGGCGGCGGGTCCACTCCGGCATCCGAGCGGCGCGGTGCCTTGCGGCGGGCCAACCGGCGGCATCCCCTGCGGCGAGCCCGAGCAGCAGCCCCTCGATCCGACACACCTCGGCTCCGCCATCGCCTTTTGTTCTCCCACCCGCACCGCCCGTGCGACTTTCGTTGTCGGGTGCGGGTGGCCCCAGTGGGGGGTAATCGCCGTCGGCGGCTGGGGGTCTGTGGGGGGTGGGGTGAGCGGGGTTGGGTGTGGATTCGCCGTCGGCGGCTGGGAGTTCGTGGGGTGTGAGGGGTCCCTGTGGGGCGGAGTCGCCGTCTGCCGCTGCCGCTTCCCCCGGGAACTGCGGAGTGTTCGCGTCTTCCGCGGTCAGCCCTTCGCCGTGGGTTGTTCTCATGGGTGCACCTCGTCCTCGTCCGCCGCCAGTACGTACTCCCCTTGGCGACCCCACTTGCCGCCCTCCCCCGGGACCAGCAACTCCGCGATGTCCAGCACATGGTGGCCGGCCATCGCCGGGAGGCAACTCCCCCGTGCCGGGCCGATCGCCGACGCCCAGTCGGAGGGGATCGACGAGACGCCCCGTGTCGCTCCCGCCAGCGCGCCCGCCACCGCCGCCGTCGTATCCGCGTCGCGGCCCATGTTGACCGCCGTGAGGACCGACTCCACGAAGTCGCCGTCCGCCGCCGCGTACGCGCCGAAGGCGAGGGCGACCGCCTCGGGGGCCAGGTCGGTCCAGGGGTAGCCGCCGATGACCACCGCGGAGCGGACCGCGCGTTCGCCGCGGTGGGCGACCGCCACCGCGCGGCGCAGGGAGCGGGCCGTCCAGGAGTCGTCGGGGACCACGGCCAGGGCCGATGCGACCACCGCGATCGTCGGGGCGCCCGCCATCGCCGCCGCTACACCGGCCGCGACCGCCTGGCCGCCGTAGATGCCCTCGCCGTCGTGGCTCACCGAACCGTCGATCGCGACCAGCCGGGCCGCCTCCGCCGGGCGGCCCGCCGCGAAGACGCCGAAGGGGGCCGCGCGCATGGCCAGGCCGTCGCTCCAGGCGTGCCGGTGCTGGGCGGAGATGGGGGCGGCGAGGCCCCGGCGGAGGTTCTCCAGGGTGCCGCGTTCGCTGAAGCCCGCGCCCCGGAACGGGCCCTCGTCCCGGTCCGCGATCCACTCGTGCCAGGCCGCCTCCACATGGGAGGGGGTGAGTGCCGAACCGTGGCGGGCCAGGAGGAGGCCGGAGAAGATCGCGTACTCGGTGTCGTCCGTGCCCGCCGGGTTCTCCGCCACGTATCCCTCGATACGGCCCCAGCGGGCGCGGATCTCGGACGGTTTCATGTTCTCCGCCGGTGCGCCCAGGGCGTCCCCGACCGCCAGGCCGAGCAGCGCGCCGCGTGCCCGTTCGCGGAGTTCGGTGGCGTTCTTGGGCGCCGGGACCGGGGGAATGCAGGCGATCGATGCCATACGCGGCCTCTCCCTACGGGGTTCCCTCAGAGCGCCTCAGGGCGCGGAACCCTTTGCGGATGTCTCCCACGGGAGGCCTTCGGCAGAGCCTGACGGAGCGCAGCATCACCCGGTCGACATTTGATTGGCTAGCGGCTCGGATGAGCGTTCGAGGGTAAACGTGCTGGTTAGCGCAGCCTTTCCTTGCTGGTGGGCGGGAAATGAAAGGCGTATGTTCGGTGTTGTCGAAGAGTAGAACTTGTCTAAACTTAGCCTTACCTTAGCTCCTGGGGGATCACCGCATGGCCATCATCGAGACCGAGGCGACGCTCCACGAAGCGCACCGCGACAACCACACCCATCGCGATGTGAACGGCGGCTGGCTGCGCCCCGCGGTGTTCGGCGCGATGGACGGTCTCGTCTCCAACCTCGCTCTGATGACCGGTGTCGTCGGCGGTGCCGTCAGTCATCAGACCGTTGTCATCACCGGGCTGGCCGGGCTTGCCGCCGGTGCCTTCTCCATGGCCGCGGGCGAGTACACCTCCGTGGCCTCCCAGCGGGAACTCGTCGAGGCCGAACTCGACGTCGAGCGGCGGGAGTTGCGCAAGCACCCGGAGGACGAGGAGGACGAACTCGCCTCCCTTTACGTCTCCCGCGGGGTGGAGAAAGAACTCGCCCGTGAAGTCGCCCGGCAGCTCTCGCGCGACCCCGAGCAGGCCCTGGAGATACATGCCCGCGAGGAGCTGGGCATCGACCCGGGCGATCTGCCCTCGCCGCTCGTCGCCGCCGTGTCGTCCTTCGGGTCCTTCGCGCTGGGCGCGCTGCTTCCCGTGCTGCCGTTCCTGCTCGGGGCGACCGCTCTCTGGCCCGCGCTGCTGCTCGCGTTCGTCGGGCTGTTCGGCTGTGGTGCGGTGGTGGCCCGGGTGACCGCGCGGACCTGGTGGTTCAGCGGGCTGCGGCAGCTCGCGTTGGGTGGTGCGGCGGCCGGTGTGACGTACGCCCTGGGCACCTTGTTCGGAACGGTCGTAGGATAGCTCGACGCGCACTTATGCGGTGGTCTGCATAAGTAGCCGTTACCCGCTGGTTTCGAACGCTTAACCACTGGGCATGAGCCGTAAGCGCTTCGGGCAACGACGCCTGGGGCGCACCCGCGGGATGGGCGACGACGCTCCCTCTGCCTTGGTCCGGCGGACATCGATCTGTCCGCTTTGGTCCCCTTCATCTCCACCGCTGACGCGGTGCACCGCCGCCACCCCGCGGCGTCCGCATGTTGGAACGGAGTATCCGGTTCCCGAGAACCGTTCCATCATGTAACCTGCACGAAATTTTGCGCTTACCCGCAGAGGGCCAACGTCGTCCCTATGCCCATGCATATGCCACGACGACGACGGGAGAGCCGATGCGTACGCCGCGCCAGCCGTCCCAGCAGCCCACGAATGGCCAGAAGTGGTCCTTCATGGATGCTCGCCCTGCCGCGCAGGGTATGTACGACCCCCGCAACGAGCACGACGCCTGTGGCGTCGGCTTCGTGGCCACCCTCACCGGCGAGGCGAGCCACGCGCTGGTCGAGCAGGCGCTCACGGTGCTGCGCAACCTGGAGCACCGCGGTGCGACGGGCGCCGAGCCCGACTCCGGCGACGGCGCGGGCATCCTGTCCCAGGTCCCTGACGCCTTCTTCCGCGAGGTGGCCGGATTCGAACTGCCCGCCGCCGGTGGATACGCGGTCGGCATCGCCTTCCTGCCCCCGGACGGCGCGGACGCCGCCGTCTCACAGATCGAGACGGTCGCCGCCGAAGAGGGCCTCACCGTCCTCGGCTGGCGCGAGGTCCCGACCGCGCCCGAACTCCTCGGTGCCACCGCCCGCTCCACCATGCCGCTCTTCCGGCAGGTCTTCGTGAGCGACGGCGAGACCCAGGGCATCGACCTCGACCGCAAGGCCTTCGCGCTGCGCAAGCGCGCCGAGCGTGAGGCCGGTGTCTACTTCCCGTCGCTCTCCGCGCGGACCATCGTCTACAAGGGCATGCTGACCACCGGCCAGCTGGAGCCCTTCTTCCCGGACCTGTCCGACCGGCGCTTCGCCTCCGCGATCTCGCTCGTGCACTCCCGGTTCTCCACGAACACGTTCCCGTCGTGGCCGCTCGCCCACCCGTACCGCTTCGTCGCGCACAACGGCGAGATCAACACGGTCAAGGGCAACCGCAACTGGATGGCGGCCCGCGAGTCCCAGATCGCCTCGGACCTGTTCGGCGACCAGGAGAAGATCGACCGGATCTTCCCCATCTGTACGCCCGAGGCGTCCGACTCCGCGTCCTTCGACGAGGTGCTCGAACTCCTCCACCTGGGCGGGCGTTCGCTCCCGCACTCCGTGCTGATGATGATCCCGGAGGCGTGGGAGAACCACGACTCCATGGACCCGGCCCGCCGCGCCTTCTACCAGTTCCACGCCACGATGATGGAGCCCTGGGACGGCCCGGCCTGTGTCACCTTCACCGACGGCACCCAGGTCGGCGCGGTCCTCGACCGCAACGGCCTGCGCCCCGGCCGCTACTGGGTCACCGACGACGGCCTCGTCGTCCTCGGCTCCGAGGTCGGCGTCCTCGACATCGACCCCGCGAAGGTCGTCCGCAAGGGCCGCCTCCAGCCCGGCCGCATGTTCCTCGTGGACACCGCCGAGCACCGCATCATCGAGGACGACGAGATCAAGGCCGGCCTCGCCGCCGAGAAGCCGTACGGCGACTGGCTCGAAGCCGGTGAGATCGAGCTGTCCGACCTGCCCGAGCGTGAGCACATCGTGCACACGCACGCCTCGGTCACCCGCCGCCAGCAGACCTTCGGCTACACCGAGGAGGAGCTGCGCGTCATCCTCGCGCCGATGGCCAAGGCCGGTGCGGAGCCGATCGGTTCGATGGGCACCGACTCGCCGATCGCCGCGCTGTCCGCCCGCCCGCGCCTGCTCTTCGACTACTTCACGCAGCTGTTCGCGCAGGTCACCAACCCGCCGCTGGACGCGATCCGCGAAGAGCTGGTCACCAGCCTGCGCTCGTCGCTCGGGCCCGCGAGCAACCTGCTGGAGCCGACGGCCGCGTCCTGTCGTAGCGTCACCCTGCCCTTCCCGGTGATCGACAACGACGAGCTGGCCAAGCTCATCCACATCAACGCCGACGGTGACATGCCCGGCATGAAGGCCGCGACCCTCTCCGGCCTGTACCGGGTCTCCGGCGGCGGCGACGCCCTCGCCGCCCGCCTCGCCGAGATCTGCACCGAGGCCGACGCGGCCATCGAGAACGGCGCCCGCCTGATCGTCCTCTCGGACCGGCACTCCGACGCCGAGCACGCGCCGATCCCCTCGCTGCTGCTCACCGCCGCCGTCCACCACCACCTCATCCGCACCAAGCAGCGCACCCAGGTGGGCCTGCTGGTGGAGGCCGGTGACGTGCGCGAGGTCCACCACGTCGCGCTGCTCATCGGCTTCGGCGCGGCGGCCGTCAACCCGTACCTGGCGATGGAGTCCGTCGAGGACCTCGTCCGCGCGGGCACCTTCCTCACCGACATCGAGGCCGAGCAGGCCATCCGCAACCTGATCTACGCGCTCGGCAAGGGCGTCCTCAAGGTCATGTCCAAGATGGGCATCTCGACGGTCGCCTCCTACCGGGGCGCCCAGGTCTTCGAAGCGGTCGGCCTCGACGAGCAGTTCGTCAACAACTACTTCAGCGGTACGGCCACCAAGATCGGCGGCGTCGGCATCGACGTCATCGCCAAGGAGGTCGCCGCCCGGCACGCGAAGGCGTACCCCGCCTCCGGCATCGCGCCCGCGCACCGCGCCCTCGACATAGGCGGCGAGTACCAGTGGCGCCGCGAGGGCGAGCCGCACCTGTTCGACCCGGAGACGGTCTTCCGCCTCCAGCACTCGACGCGCACCAACCGCTACGACATCTTCAAGAAGTACACGGACCGCGTGAACGAGCAGTCCGAGCGCCTCATGACGCTCCGCGGACTCTTCGGCTTCAAGTCGGACCGCCCGTCGATCTCCATCGACGAGGTCGAGCCCGTCTCCGAGATCGTCAAGCGCTTCTCCACCGGCGCCATGTCGTACGGCTCCATCTCCCTGGAGGCGCACGAGACCCTCGCCATCGCCATGAACCAGTTGGGCGGCAAGTCCAACACCGGTGAGGGCGGCGAGGACGCGGACCGGCTCTACGACCCGGCCCGGCGCAGCGCCATCAAGCAGGTCGCCTCCGGCCGCTTCGGCGTCACCTCCGAGTACCTGGTCAACGCGGACGACATCCAGATCAAGATGGCCCAGGGCGCGAAGCCGGGTGAGGGCGGGCAGCTGCCCGGCCACAAGGTCTACCCGTGGGTCGCGAAGACCCGGCACAGCACCCCCGGTGTCGGCCTCATCTCCCCGCCGCCGCACCACGACATCTACTCCATCGAAGACCTCGCCCAGCTGATCCACGACCTGAAGAACGCGAACCCGCAGGCGCGGATCCACGTCAAGCTGGTCTCGGAGGTCGGTGTCGGCACGGTCGCCGCGGGTGTGTCGAAGGCGCACGCGGACGTCGTCCTGATCTCCGGCCACGACGGCGGTACGGGCGCGTCCCCGCTGACTTCCCTCAAGCACGCTGGTGGGCCTTGGGAGTTGGGCCTCGCCGAGACTCAGCAGACGCTCCTTCTGAATGGCCTGCGCGACCGGATCGTCGTCCAGACCGACGGCCAGCTCAAGACCGGCCGTGACGTCGTCATCGCCGCGCTGCTCGGCGCCGAGGAGTTCGGTTTCGCGACCGCGCCGCTCGTCGTCTCCGGCTGCGTCATGATGCGTGTCTGCCACCTGGACACCTGCCCGGTCGGCATCGCCACGCAGAACCCGGTGCTGCGCGACCGGTTCGCCGGCAAGGCCGAATACGTCGTGAACTTCTTCCAGTTCATCGCCGAAGAGGTCCGCGAGATCCTCGCCGAGCTGGGCTTCCGCACCATCGAGGAGGCCGTCGGCCAGGCGGGCACGCTCGACGTCGAGCGCGCCGTCCACCACTGGAAGGCGCAGGGCCTGGACCTGGCCCCCCTCTTCTACGTCCCCGAACTCCCGGACGGCGCAGCCCTCCACCAGGTCATCCAGCAGGACCACGGCCTGGAGAAGGCGCTCGACAACGAGCTGATCAAGCTCGCCGCCGACGCCCTCGCCGCGTCCAGCGCCACCGACGCCCAGCCGGTCCGCGCGCAGATCGCGATCCGCAACATCAACCGCACGGTCGGCACGATGCTCGGCCACGAGGTGACGAAGAAGTTCGGCGGGGCGGGCCTGCCCGACGACACCATCGACATCACCTTCACGGGTTCCGCCGGTCAGTCCTTCGGCGCCTTCCTCCCGCGCGGTGTCACGCTGCGCCTGGAGGGCGACGCCAACGACTATGTGGGCAAGGGTCTTTCGGGCGGCCGGGTGATCGTCCGCCCCGACCGGGGCGCCGACCACCTCGCCGAGTTCTCCACCATCGCGGGCAACACCATCGCCTACGGCGCGACCGGCGGCGAACTGTTCCTGCGCGGCCGGACCGGCGAGCGGTTCTGTGTCCGCAACTCCGGTGCCACGGTGGTCTCCGAGGGCGTGGGCGACCACGGCTGCGAGTACATGACCGGCGGCCGGGCGGTCGTGCTCGGCGAGACCGGCCGCAACTTCGCGGCGGGCATGTCCGGCGGCATCGCCTACGTCATCGACCTGAACCCCGACAACGTCAATGTCGGAAACGCGGGCGCCGTAAGCGAGTTGGACGACACCGACAAGCAGTGGCTGCACGACGTGGTGCGCCGCCACGCCGAGGAGACCGGTTCCACGGTCGCCGAGAAGCTGCTCGCCGAGTGGGCCGTCTCCGTGGACCGCTTCAGCAAGATCATCCCCAGTGCGTACAAGGCAGTGCTCGCCGCCAAGGACGCCGCCGAGCGAGCGGGTCTCTCCGAGACCGAGATCACCGAGAAGATGATGGAGGCGGCGATCAATGGCTGACCCGAAGGGCTTTCTGAACCACGGGCGCGAGGTCGCCAAGTCCCGTCCGGTGGACGTCCGTTTGAAGGACTGGAACGAGGTCTACGTCCCCGGTTCGCTGCTGCCGATCATCGGCAAGCAGGCCGGCCGGTGCATGGACTGCGGTATCCCGTTCTGTCACAACGGCTGTCCGCTGGGGAACCTGATCCCCGAGTGGAACGACTACGCCTACCGCGGTGACTGGACGGCGGCTTCCGAGCGCCTCCATGCCACCAACAACTTCCCTGAGTTCACTGGGCGGTTGTGCCCGGCTCCCTGCGAGTCGGCGTGCGTGCTGGGCATCAACCAGCCGCCGGTCACCATCAAGAACGTCGAGGTCTCCATCATCGACAAGGCCTGGGAGACGGGCGACGTCGCCCCCCAGGCCCCGGAGCGCCTCTCCGGCAAGACCGTCGCGGTCGTCGGCTCGGGCCCGGCGGGCCTCGCCGCCGCCCAGCAGCTGACCCGGGCGGGCCACACGGTCGCGGTGTACGAGCGCGCGGACCGCATCGGCGGCCTCCTGCGCTACGGCATCCCCGAGTTCAAGATGGAGAAGCGGCACATCAACCGCCGTATCGAGCAGATGCGCGCGGAGGGCACCCGCTTCCGCACCGGCATCGAGATCGGCGTCGACCTCAAGGCCACCGACCTGCGCAAGCGCTACGACGCGGTCGTCATCGCCGCCGGTGCCACCACCGCGCGTGATCTCCCCGTCCCCGGGCGGGAGTTGACCGGTGTCTACCAGGCGATGGAGTACCTGCCCCTGTCCAACAAGGTGCAGGAGGGCGACTACGTCACCGCCCCGGTCTCGGCCGCGGGCAAGCACGTCGTCGTCATCGGCGGCGGCGACACCGGCGCGGACTGCGTGGGTACGGCACACCGCCAAGGGGCCGCGTCCGTCACGCAGTTGGAGATCATGCCCCGCCCCGGAGACGAGCGGAACGCGGTCTCCCAGCCGTGGCCGACCTTCCCGATGCTCTACAAGGTGACGTCCGCGCACGAGGAGGGCGGTGAGCGGGTCTACTCCGTCAACACCACCCACTTCGAGGGCGACGAGGACGGCAACGTCCAGTGGCTGCACCTCGTCGAGGTCGAGTTCGTCGACGGCAAGCTGACCCAGAAGCCGGGCACGGAGCGCAAGATCCCCGCCCAACTGGTCACCCTGGCCATGGGGTTCACCGGCACGGACCGCGAGAACGGCCTGGTCGACCAGTTCGCCCTGGACCTCGACGAGCGCGGCAACATCGCCCGTGACGCCGAGTTCCAGACCAACGTCCCCGGCGTCTTCGTCGCCGGTGACGCGGGCCGAGGCCAGTCCCTCATCGTCTGGGCCATCGCGGAGGGCCGCTCGGCCGCCCGCGGCGTCGACCGCTTCCTCACCGGCGCCAGCGAACTCCCGGCCCCGATCCGCCCGACGGACCGCTCACTGATGGTCTGACGGCAGCGAGTACAACGAGGGGGAATCCCCTCAACAGACGTCCCGCACAATGGCGTGCGGAACAGAGCGCGGCGCCTGCTCAGTCCCCGACCGGACCGGCAGGCGCCGCGGCGCGTCCGCCCTCACTTCTACGGCACTCGGTACGTCTCCCCGTACACCTTCCACACCAACGGCGTCCGCAGCCCCAGGTTCCCCTCGTCCAGGAACTTCCGCTGGGCCGTGTCGACGCGGGAGGTGTCGATGCCGGGGTGTTTGGCCCGCATCGCGGCGCGGCGGACGTCGAGGAAGGCGCTCAAGTAGGCCTTCTCGTCGCCGCCTTGGGCCGGGGGCTCGGCCCGCTGCGTCGCGCGCGTGCGGATGCCGTAGAAGCCGTCCGTGCCCGGGCCGTGGAAGACCATCGCGTCGTAGTAGATGAACTGCCCCAGCGGGCCCAGGCCGTCGCGCTTGGCGGCGCTGACCGCCGGGTCGAAGTAGATGCGGTCGCGTTCCGCGTCCTGCGCCGCCTGGAACGCGGGGACCTTCGCCTCGGCGCGCCAGGCGGCCGGGAAGCCGGGGTCCAGGCCCTGGTGGGAGTCCGTGCCGTCGACCTTGCGCAGGGCGGGGAGGTAGCGGGCGAGGCCGTTGTCGGGGTGGGCTGCGGTGTAGCGCTCGACGAGGACGAGCAGGTCGTGGGTGCCGGTGCAGAAGCCGATGATGCCCGCGGTGTAGCCCTGGCCGTCTCCGATGTCCTGCACATATCCGTACGCGCTGCGCCAGTTGAGCGTCGAGTTCTCTGCGCTGGCCACCAGCTCCTGCGCGAGGTTCTTCATGGCCGGCGCGGCCAGCCCCTCGGGCGCTCTCCGTTGCGCCGCGGCGGACGGCTGCGCTGGCCGCGGGTCGTCGTGGGCGGTGGTTGAGGAGCCGTAGGCCGTCGCCGCGAGGAGGACGACGGGTACGGCGGCGAGGATCAGGACGCCGACGCGTTTCATGGGGCCCAGAGTAGGGGCGGTTACGTCCCTTATTCCGGGGGTTGGGGGGACATTGGGACTGCCGGACCTGCGTGGCGTAATCTCGATCCTTTCGCCGTGATCCGAAGGGAGCCCCTGTGTCCGCGATCTCGCTCAGCAAGGTCGAGGAGACCGCGCCCGCGCTGGTCAGCCTGTACAAGAGTGCCGGGGTCTCGCTCCGCAAGCACGGGCTGGACGGGCAGCGCGCGGCCGTCTACCTGGTGGTCGACTACTCGGGTTCCATGAAGCCGTACTACAAGGACGGCAGCGTGCAGGCGCTGGCGGACCGGGTGTTGGGCCTGTCGGCCCACCTGGACGACGACGGGACCGTGCCGGTCGTCTTCTTCTCGACCGACGTCGACGCCGTCACGGACATCGCCCTCGCCGACCACGCGGGCCGGATCGACCGCGTCGTGGCCGGACTTGGACACATGGGCAAGACGAGCTACCACCTCGCCATGGACGCCGTCATCGACCACTATCTCGACAGCGGCTCCAAGGAGCCCGCGCTCGTCGTCTTCCAGACCGACGGCGGCCCGATCAACAAGCTCGCCGCGGAACGCTATGTGTGCAAGGCCGCCAAGCTGCCGATGTTCTGGCAGTTCGTCGGATTCGGCGACGCGAAGAGCAAGCAGTTCGAATTCCTGCGCAAACTCGACGAGTTGGCGGTGCCGCAGAAGCGCCCGGTCGACAACGCGGGCTTCTTCCACGCCGGTTCGGACCCGCTGAAGATGTCCGACGCGGAGCTCTACGACCGACTGGTGGGTGAGTTCCCGCAGTGGCTGTCGACGGCGCGGGAACAGGGGATCGTCCAGTGACCCGTCTCCTGCCCGCCTCGGCGCGAACCGCCGTGCCCTGGAAGAACGGTGGCGGTGTGACCCGGGAGATCGCCGCCTGGCCCGAGGGCTCCGGCATGGACGACTTCGCGTGGCGGGTGAGCCTCGCCGAGGTCGGCGCGGACGGACCGTTCTCCGCCTTCCCCGACATCGACCGCACCCTCACGGTTGTCGAGGGCGCCGGCATGGACCTCACCGTGGGCGGCACCCGGGTACTCGTCAACTCCCCTTATGTTCCACACGACTTCAGGGGCGACCTGCCGACCGAGGGCCGCTTGCTGGACGGCCCGGTCGTCAACCTCAACGTCATGTGGCGCAGGGGCGCGGGCGCTACGGCCCCCACGGTCGCCGTCGTCCGGGGACGGCTGCGGGTGGGCGCGGGCGCCCTGGTCGTGGCGCTGGACGGAGTCGCCGAGGTGGCCGGAGCGACTCTCGGGCCTTATGACGCAGTGCAGTTGGGCGAGGGAGCTGTCCTGCACGCCCGGGGTCGTACCGCCGTGATCGGGCTGTCATTGCCTGCTGACGCACCGTTGGCTTAGCCCGGCCCCCGTGACACCCTGTGGGGTGATCCGGACGGGGAGGCGGCGAACGTATGGACGGCGCACGATCGGTGAACGGCACAGCGGGCGGCGGACGGCCGGGCGAGGCCGGCAAAGGGGAGAAGCTCGCCGACTGGGCGGACGGACGGCTCGGGCTGTACGCGCTGGCCAAGGCCAATATGCGCAAGGTCTTCCCGGACCACTGGTCCTTCATGCTGGGCGAGATCTGCCTCTACAGCTTCATCATCCTGATCCTCACCGGCATCTATCTCACCCTGTTCTTCGAGCCGAGCGGCGTCGAGGTCATCTACCACGGCTCGTACACGCCGTTGAACGGCATCCCGATGACCCGGGCGTTCGAGTCCACGCTCGACATCAGCTTCGACGTGCGCGGCGGACTGCTGATCCGGCAGATCCACCACTGGGCGGCCGTCGTCTTCATCGCCGGCATGCTCATCCACATGATGCGGGTGTTCTTCACCGGCGCCTACCGCAAGCCGCGCGAGCTCAACTGGGTGTTCGGCTGGACCCTGTTGTTCCTCGGCATCATCACCGGACTCACCGGCTACTCGCTCCCCGACGACCTGCTCTCCGGCACCGGCATCCGCTTCGCGGACGGCGCGATCCTGTCCGTGCCGATCGTCGGGACGTACATGTCGATGTTCCTGTTCGGCGGGGAGTTCCCGGGGCACGACATCATCTCGCGGCTCTTCCCCGTCCATGTCCTGCTGCTTCCGGGGATCATGCTGGGTCTGGTGGTCGCGCATCTGATCCTGGTCTTCTACCACAAGCACACGCAGTACCCCGGGCCCGGACGGGACCAGAAGAGCGTGGTCGGCATGCCCTTCCTGCCGGTCTACATGGCCAAGGCGGGCGGCTTCTTCTTCCTCGTCTTCGGGGTGCTCGCCATCATGGGCGGCATCGCCAGCATCAACCCCGTGTGGGCCTTCGGCCCTTACCGGCCCGACCTGGTGACGACCGGCGCCCAGCCCGACTGGTATCTCGGCTTCTCCGAGGGACTGATCCGTGTGATGCCGGGATGGGAGATCGACGCCTGGGGCCACACACTGGAGTTGGGCGTCTTCATCCCCTTCACGCTCTTCCCGCTGATCCTCGCCGCCATCGGCGCCTACCCCTTCATCGAGGCCTGGATCACCGGCGACAAACGCGAACACCACATCCTGGACCGCCCGCGCAACATGCCCGTGCGCACCGGCCTCGGCGTGGCCTGGCTGAGCCTGTACGGCGTGCTGCTGATCGGCGGCGGCAACGACGTGGTCGCCACCCATCTCAACCTCTCGATCAACGCGATCACTTGGTTCGTACGGGTCTCCTTCTTCGCGATGCCGGTGGCCGCCTTCCTCGTCACCAAGCGCGTCTGCATGGGGCTCCAACGCCGGGACCGGGACAAGGTGTTGCACGGCCGCGAGTCCGGCCTCATCAAGATGCTGCCGCACGGCGAGTACGTCGAGGTCCACGAACCCCTCGCGCAGGACGAGCTGTTCAGACTCACCCAGCACGAACAGGAACCGCCCTACGCCATCGGGCCGCTCGTCGACGCGAACGGCGTGGAACGGCAGGTCAAGGGCGGGCAGCGGGTGCGGGCCCGGCTCGCCAAGGCGATGTTCGGACCGGAGACGCGGATCGCGAAGCCGACGGTGGAGGAGTACAAGGAACTCACCAGCGGGGACCATCACCACTGAGCACGATCGCCCGGCATTCGTCAGGGTAGCCCCAACTCGCGCGCAGGGCACGGGCCTTGGTCAACCACAGGGACAGGTCGTACTCGGCGGTGTACCCGATCGCACCGTGCAGTTGAAGCGCTGTACGGGCGGTCCTGTACGCCGCCTCGCACGCCGTGACCTTCGCGGCGGCCACATCGGCCGGGTCCATGGTGAGCGCCGCGCCGAAGACCAGCGGACGCGCGAACTCCAACGCGATCTTCGCGTCGGCCAGTTGATGCTTCACCGCCTGGAACGAGCCGACGGGGACCCCGAATTGGGTGCGCTGCTTCACGTAGGTGACGGTCCTGTCGAGCAGCGCGAGACCGACGCCGAGCGCCTGCGCGGCGGTGGCCAGCCGGGCCCAGGTGAGGGCGTGCGCCAACGGCGGCTCCGCAGTGAGGAGTTCACCGCCCGGGAGCAGCCGGGTGAGACGGCGCGCCGGGTCGAGGGAGGCGCGCACCGGTCCCTCGTGCCCGGGCGCCAGCCGCAGCCCGTCGGCGTCCCAGCTCAGCCGGATCGTCGCCACGTCACCGTCCAGCGCGTACGACCCCGCCGGTGCCGCCGTGGCCATCGCCCCGCCCGCCGCCAGCGCGGGCAACAGGCGCTTGGCCGGGGCGGGTTCGGTCAGCAGCGCGGCTGCCACGACCGTCTCCACCAGCGGCCCCGGAACCGCGTGCCGCCCCAACTCCACGAACGCCACCGCGAGTTCGACCGGCCGGGGACCGAGCCCCTCGTAGGCTTCCGGCACGGCGAGCGCGAACACTCCGGCGCCCGCGACCCGGCGCCACAGCGAGCGCCCGCTCGCATGCTCGCCACGGCTCCAGGACCGTACGACCGACGGGGTGTCCGCGGCCGTCAGCATCGCGTTCAACGAGTCGGCGAACGCCCGCTGTTCGGGGTCGAGGAGGAAGCGCATCAGCGGCGGCCCTTCGGCAGGCCGAGCAGGCGCTCGGCGATGATGTCGCGCTGGATCTCGTTCGTACCGGCGTAGATGGGCCCGGCGAGGGAGAAGACATACCCCTCGGCCCAGTCGGTGTCCGCCAACTCGCCCTCCGTGCCCAGCAGTTCGAGGGCCGTCTCGTGCAGGGCGATGTCGTACTCGGACCAGAAGACCTTGTTCAGGCTGGACTCCGGGCCGATGGACTCGCCGTCCAGGAAACGGGAGGCGTTGGCGTAGGTGAAGAGCTGGTAGGCGCGGGCACCGATGACGGCGTCCGCCACCCGGTCGCGCAGCGCTTCCGAACTGCCCTGCTCCCGCCAGAGGTTGAGGAGCCGGTCGGCGGAGGCGAGGAAGCGGCCGGGGGAGCGGAGGGTGAGACCGCGTTCGTTTCCGGCCGTCGACATGGCTACCCGCCAGCCCTGGCCCGGCTCGCCGATCACGTCCTCGTCGGGCACGAACACCTCGTCCAGGAAGAGTTCCGCGAAGGCCGGCTTGCCGTCCAGGCGGCCGATCGGGCGGACCGTGACGCCGGGCGCGCGCAGGTCGAACATCAGGTAGGTCAGGCCCTGTTGGGGCTTCGGGGTGTCCGGCTCGCTGCGGAACAGGCCGAACGCGCGGTCCGCGAAGGCCGCCCGCGACGACCACGTCTTCTGCCCGCTCAGCAGCCAGCCGCCGCCCGTGCGCACCGCCCGCGAGGTGAGCGAGGCCAGGTCCGAACCCGCCTCCGGCTCCGACCACGCCTGCGCCCACACCACCTCGCCGGTCGCCATCTCCGGCAGCACGCGCGCGCGTTGCTCCCGCGTGCCGTGGTCGAAGAGGGTCGGCGCGAGCAGGTTGATGCCGTTCTGGCCGACCCGGCCCGGCGCGCCCGCCGCGTAGTACTCCTCCTCGAACAGCAGCCACCGCACGATGTCCGCGCCCCGGCCGCCGTACTCCTCCGGCCAGGACACCACCGACCAACGGTCCGCCGCGAGTTGGGCCTCCCACGCCCGGTGCGCGGCGAAGCCCTCCTTCGTCTCCAGGGAGGGGAGCGGCGTGGCCGGTACGTGCGCGCGCAGCCAGGCGCGGGCCTCGGCGCGGAACGCCTCCTCGGCGGGAGTGAAGTCGAGGTCCATCGCCAACCATCCTTCCCTAACAAGTGTTTGGTAGGTTAGCGTGGCCGTATGACAGGCGTCGAGAGTCCGGCATACGTCCCCGGGCACGGGCTGTTGAAGGGGCGCACCGCCGTCGTCACCGCCGCCGCCGGAGCGGGGATCGGCGGGGCCACCGCGCGCCGCTTCCTCCAGGAGGGCGCCCGTGTGCTGATCAGCGACGCGCACACCCGGCGGCTGAAGGAGTACGAGGCCGAGCTGGCCGGGGAGTTCGGCGCGGAGTCGGTCGCCGCGCTGCCGTGCGACGTCACCGACGAGACGCAGGTGCGGGCCCTGTTCGACGCGGCCGTAGCGGCGCACGGGCGGTTGGACGTGGTCGTCAACAACGCGGGCCTGGGCGGTACTTCGGACCTCGTCGACATGACCGACGAGCAGTGGTCGAAGGTGCTGGACGTGACGTTGAACGGCACCTTCCGCTGCACCCGGGCCGCCCTGCGCGCGATGCGAGAAATGGGCGGCGGGGTGATCGTCAACAACGCCTCCGTCGTCGGCTGGCGCGCCCAGGCCGGACAGGCGCACTACGCCGCCGCCAAGGCGGGCGTGATGGCGCTGACCCGGTGCGCGGCGATCGAGGCCGCCGCGTACGGCGTGCGGATCAACGCGGTCTCGCCGAGCCTCGCCATGCACCCGCACCTGGTGAAGGTGACGACCCCGGAGCTGTTGGCCGAACTCACCGCGCGAGAGGCCTTCGGGCGGTACGCCGAGCCCTGGGAGGTGGCCAACGTGATCGTGTTCCTGGCCTCGGACTACTCCTCGTACATGACCGGCGAGGTCGTCTCGGTGAGCAGCCAGCATGCGTAGCGGGACGAAGGGCCGGTGCTGGGGCACGACAATGGGTCCGTGCCGACCAAGAAGAAACCCCCGGTGACCGCCGCCCCGGCCCGCCGCCGTGAACTCCTCGACACGGCGGCCGAGGTCTTCGCCGAACAGGGCTACAACGCCACCACCGTACGGAAGATCGCGGACCACGCGGGCATGCTCGCGGGCAGCCTCTACTACCACTTCGACTCCAAGGAATCGATGCTGGAGGAGATCCTGCGGACCTTCCTCGACGAGCTGTGGAGCGGCTACGACACCGTCCTGGACGCCGAGTCGGGGCCGCGCGAGACGCTGGAGGCGCTGGTCATCGAGTCGTTCCGGGAGATCGACCGGCACCGCGCGGCCGTCGCGATCTACCAGAAGGAGAGCAAGCAACTGGTCGCGCAGGAGCGGTTCGCGTTCCTCGCCGAGTCGCAGCGCAAGTTCGAGAAGGCGTGGCTGGCCACGCTGGAGCGCGGGGTCGCCGCCAAGGTCTTCCGGGCCGACCTCGACGTCCGGCTCACCTACCGGTTCGTGCGGGACACGGTGTGGGTCGCCGCGTCCTGGTACCGGCCCGGCGGACAGCACAGCGCCGAGGAGATCGCCCGGCAGTACCTGTCGATGGTGCTGGACGGGATCGCCGTACGCACGTAACTCACGGGCAAGCATGGGGAGTTGACATGGCCGAGGCCTATATCGTCGAAGCGGTCCGGACGCCCGTCGGGCGGCGCGGGGGAGGGCTCAGCGGGGTCCATCCCGCCGACCTCGGGGCTCATGTGCTCAAGGAACTGGTCGGGCGTTCCGGGATCGATCCCGCCGCCGTCGAGGACGTCGTCTTCGGATGTCTGGACGCGGTGGGGCCGCAGGCCGGGGACATCGCGCGGACCGCCTGGCTGGCGGCCGGGCTGCCCGAGGAGGTGCCGGGCGTGACGGTGGACCGGCAGTGCGGGTCCTCGCAGCAGGCCGTTCACTTCGCGGCCCAGGGCGTGCTGTCCGGCACCCAGGACCTGGTCGTCGCGGGCGGTGTCCAGAACATGTCGCTGATCCCCATCGCCTTCGCCTCCCGCCAGGCCGCCCTGCCGCTGGGCCTCACGGACGGCCCCTTCGCGGGCAGCGAGGGCTGGCGCGCCCGGTACGGAACGCAGCCGGTGAACCAGTTCGCCGGCGCCGAGATGATCGCCGCGAAGTGGGGCATCAGCAGGCAGGACCAGGAGGAGTTCGCCCTCCGCTCGCACCGGAGGGCCCTGCGCGCCATCGACGAGGGCCGCTTCGAGAGGGAGACGGTGGCCTACGGCCCGGTCGCGGTCGACGAGGGCCCGCGCCGGGACACCTCGCTGGAGAAGATGGCGGGCCTGAAACCGGTCGTCGACGGCGGCACCATCACCGCCGCCTGCTCCTCCCAGGTCTCCGACGGCGCGGCGGCGATGCTGCTCGCCTCGGAACGGGCCGTACGCGAACACGGGTTGACGCCCCGCGCCCGCGTCCATCACCTCTCCGTCCGGGGCGAGGACCCGATCCGCATGTTGTCCGCCCCCATCCCGGCCACCGCCCACGCCCTGAAGAAGACCGGCCTGACCATCGACGCCATCGACCTCGTCGAGATCAACGAGGCCTTCGCGCCCGTCGTCCTCGCCTGGCTGAAGGAGACGGGCGCCGACCCCGACAGGGTCAACGTCAACGGCGGCGCGATAGCCCTCGGCCACCCCCTCGGCGCGACCGGCGTCAAACTCATGACCACCCTCCTCCACGAACTGGAGCGCACCGGCGGCCGGTTCGGCCTCCAGACCATGTGCGAGGGCGGCGGCCAGGCCAACGTGACGATCATCGAACGGCTCTGATCGTCAGCCCGGCGACCGGGACGGCTCAGGACTCAGGAGCCGTCAGCCGCTGAGCGAGAAGCCCAGGATCACTCCGGCGGACACCTCCACCAGCCCCGGCGCGAGATCGCCCTGCGAACTGCCGTTCGCGGAACCGTGGCCCCGGGACTGGCGGAACTCGTACGACTCCGCGTCCACGTCCTGGATGTGCACCACCGGCCCCAGCGGCACGCCCGTCGCCTCCGTGTACACCTCGGCCTTGCGGCGGGCGGCGGCCACCGCCTTGCGGCGCGCCTCGTCCCGCAGCTCCGGCTTGTTCCGTACGTCGAAGTCGACACTGTCGATCTGGTGCGCCCCGGCGTCGACCGCGTCCACGATCAACTGCCGCAGGTCGTCGAGCAACTCCGTCTCGATGACGTAGGAAGCCTGGCAGCGGTACCCGAGGAACTTCCGGTCCTCCCCGTACCCGGAGTAGTCCGAGCTGAGCCGCAGGCGGGAACCCGACACGGACCCGTCGGGTATCCCGTGCCCGCGCAGCACCTCGCGCAGCCTGACCACCGCCGCGTCCGCCTCCTGGAACGCCCGGTCGGCCGAGGGCTCCAGCACATTGACCGTCAGCTTCACCCGGACCAACTGCGGCTCCGCCCGCACACTGCCCGCACCGAAAACACTGAGCCCCCAGGGCTCCTGGATCATTTGCGTCATGCGCGCATTGAAGCACCGCCGGACGCCAACTCGCCCACAATTGAAGCCGCTTGATCCATCATCCCGGCCACCAGCTCCGCGCACGACGGCAGGTCGTCGATCACCCCGGCGACCTGCCCGGACGCCATCACCCCGAGATCCGTACGGCCGTCCACCATCGACGCCTTGAGCAGCATCGGGGTGTTCGCGGCCAGCAGGACCTGGCTCCAGGTCAGGTCCTTGCCGTGTCTCATGGCGAGGCCGTCGCGTATCAACTGCGGCCAGGTGAGCCCGGACAGCTTCCGGAATCCGGCCGCCCGGCGGACCGCGTGCGCCAGGGTTCGCGCCCGGCCGGAGTGCTCCAGGGCGTCGACCAGTTCCGTACGGAGCATCCGGTGCGGCAGGCCGTCCACCGCCCGTGTGACCGTGACGTCCTTGACCGTCGCCGCCAGATACGCCGCCTTCACCGCGTCCGGGACCGTCGAGTCCGAGGTGAGGAGGAAGCGAGTGCCCATGGCGACGCCCGCCGCCCCGTAGGCCAGCGCCGCGACCAGTCCCCGCCCGTCGAAGAAGCCGCCCGCCGCCACCACCGGTATGTCCACCGCGTCCACCACCTGTGGCAGCAGCACCGTCGTCGCCACCTCCCCGGTGTGGCCGCCGCCCTCCCCGCCCTGCACGATCACCGCGTCCGCGCCCCACGCCGCGACCTTCTCCGCGTGCCGCCGTGCCCCGATCGACGGGATCACGACCACCCCCGCCTCCTTCAGCTCGGCGATCAGCTCGGCGGACGGCGCCAGCGCGAAGGACGCGACCCGTACGCCCTCCTCGATCATGATCCGCACCCGGTCGCCCGCGTCCGCCGCGTCCGCTCGCAGATTCACCCCGAACGGCGCCCCCGTACGGGACTTGACCTCCCGGATCGCCTCCCGGAGCCGGTCGGTGTCCATGGTCGCGGAGGCCAGGATGCCCAGCGCGCCCGCGTTCGCCGTGGCCGACACCAGACGCGGGCCCGCCACCCAGCCCATCCCCGTCTGCACGATCGGATGCCGCACCCCGACCAGCCTGGTCAGCGCGGTCTCCATCAGACCGCCACCTCCCTGCGGCGGGTGTCGGCCGGGTCGATGACCTCACGGATCAACCGCAGCTCCTCCGGGGTCGGTTCACGCGTCGGCGGAACCTCGTCCGGGATCGTCAGCTCGAAGCCGGTCGCCTCCCTGACCTGCTCGACCGTGACCCCCGGATGCAGCGAGGCCAGCCGCATCGAGCGGTCCGGGGTCGCGAAGTCGAACACACCGAGGTCGGAGACGACCCGGGGGATACGGTGGAAGCGGGCCGTCCCCGGGTGCTCGGCGACCCGGTCGTACCCCACCCCGCACACCATGTCGACCTTCTCCACGAACACCCGCGGCGAGTGCCGGGGTATCCAGTAACTCGTCGGATTGTTCAGGGTGTTGATCGGCGCCCCGCGCACTCCGAGCAACTGCCGCTTCGGGCGCGCCCAGTCGCCGACGCACGAGATGTTCTGGTTGCCGTACCGGTCGATCTGGCTCGCGCCCATCATCACGTGCCGGCGCCCGCCGGACACCAGGGCGAGGTGTTGCCGGTACGGCAACCAGCCTTCCGGTGTCCCGTCCGGACGGACGATCATCGCCTCGCCGTCGGTCAGCAACAGGTCGGGCGCGAAGGTGAGCCGGGCCAGCCGCGCGCCGACGGACGGGATCAAGCCCATGGGGCTGGCCAGTATCTCACCGGCGTCACGCCACGCCTCCGCACAGGCGATCACGCAGTATTCGGAACGCAGCACCTCCATCACCCCTGTTCCTCCTGCCAGTTGCGCACTGCCGACCGGTAGTCCGCCTCGTCCCCGGAGAGGAAACGCTCGGCGAACTCCGCCCAGGGTGTCGTCGCGTACAGCCGCTGGAAGTCCTCGTCCCTGCCGTGGTCGGGAGCGCACGACGTGAAGTGGGCGCCGCCGGGCGCCTCGACGACCCCGGTGACGTTCAGCCGCTTGACGAGCAGGGACTGCGGCGGCGCCTCCTTCGTCAACTCGGCCGTGTCCACGATCCGTTCGCAGGAGACATAGGCCGCGTCCGCCGCCTCGCAGAACAGGTCGTCGAAGTACGGGTCCGGGCCCAGATACTGCCCGTTGCCCAGCCGGTCGGCCCGGTTGACGTGCACCAGCGCCGCGTCCAGGCGCAGCGCGGGCATCGCGACGAACGTCTCCCCGTCGTCGTACGGCGAAGTCACCGTCCGCAGGGCGGGGTTGACCCGCATGACGTCCGAGCCGATCCCCGCGCGCACCGGCAGGAACGGCAGCCGGTTCGCCGCCGCGCGCAGGCCCCACATGAACATGCCCTCGTCGACCTCCGTCAGCTCGAACTCCCCGCGCTCGCGCCCCGCCCGGTAGTGCGGTTCGAGCGGGATGGAGTCGAGGGTGACGAAGGGCGCCACCAGCCTGCGGACCCGGCCGGCCGCCACCAGCATCCCGACGTCCGGGCCGCCGTACGAGACCAGGGTGAGATCGCCGATGTCGCTCCGTAACAGCGCTCGGACCAGCGACATCGGCTTGCGGCGGGAACCCCAGCCGCCGATGCCCAGGGTCATACCGCTCGCCAGCCGGGACACGACCTCGTCGGCGGTCATCGTCTTGTCGCTCACTGGTCACCACCCTCCTTCCCGAAGGTGTCTCGGACCCGGTCGGCCACCCCGCTGACGTTCGCCTCGAAGGTGAAGCCCTGCTCGAAGCGGTAGCTGCGGCGGACGTCGACGGGGTCGATGCCGTTGATCGCGGACTTGGCGAGCCGGATCAGCTCGCCGTCCTTGGCGGCTATCTCGGCCGCCAACTCCAGTGCGGCGGACCGCAGTTCAGCGCGCGGTACGACCCGCCACACCGAGCCGTGCGCGTGCAGCTCGGCCGCCGTCGCCGTGCGCGAGGTGTAGTACAGGGCGCGCATCAGGTGCTGGGGGACCAGCCGGGCCAGATGCGTGGCGGCACCCAGCGCGCCCCGGTCCAGCTCGGGCAGCCCGAAGGTGGCGTCCTCGCTCGCCACGATCACGTCCGCGTTCCCCACCAGACCGATGCCCCCGCCCAGGCAGAAGCCCTGCACGGCCGCCACCACGGGCACCTCGCACTCGTACACCGCGGCGAACGCCTCGAAACAGCCCCGGTTCACCCCGACCAGGGCCGACTGTCCGCGCGCCTGTATCTCCTTGATGTCCACGCCCGCGTTGAAGCCCCGCCCCTCGGCCGCCAGCACCACACAGCGCACACCGGGATCGCGGCCGGCCGCCCGCACGGCGTCGGCCAGCGCGAACCAGCCGTCCACCGGCAGCGCGTTCACCGGCGGGAAGTCGACCGTGACGACCGAGATCCCCTTGCTCGCGAACGAGTTTTCCGGGGAGGAGGTGGAGACACCCATGGACGCATCAGCTACCTTTCCACCAAACATTTGTTAGGTGTGAGGCTTCGAAGCTAGCAGCCGGAGAATCCGAGCGGGAGGGCCTGTGGACAACGCCCCTGTGGACAACTCACCCGACCGTCCCTTGAACGGCCGGACCGTCCTCGTCACCGGCGGCACCCGAGGCGTCGGCGCCGGTATCGCGCGCGCCTTCGTCGCGGCCGGCGCCCAGGTGCTGACCTGCGCGCGCAAACCGCCCGAAGACCCCGTCCAGGGAACCGAGTTCAGCCCCCTCGACCTCCGCGACCCGGACGCCGTACGGGAGTTCTTCGCCGCGCTGCCCCGGCTCGACGTCCTCGTCAACAACGCGGGCGGCGCACCGTACCGCCCGCTGGTCGACGCGACGGCCGAACGCCACGCGCGGATCATCGAGTTGAACCTCCTCGCCCCGCTCACCGCCTCCCTCGCCGCGTACGAACACCTCAGGCGGGCCGGCGGTTCGGTCGTGATGATCGGCAGCGTCAGCGGCAGCCGCCCCTCGCCCGGTTCGGCGGCGTACGGGGCGGCCAAGGCCGGACTGGAGAACCTGGCCCGTTCGATGGCGGTGGAGTGGGCGCCGGACATCCGCGTCAACACCCTCGTCGTCGGCATGGTCCGCACGGACTCGTCCCACCTGCACTACGGCGGCGAGGACGCCATCGCGGCCGTCTCCCGCACGGTCCCGCTCGGCCGCCTCGCCGACCCCACCGACGTGGGCGCGGCGGCGGTCTTCCTCGCTTCCCCCGCCGCCGCGTACATCAGCGGCGCGAGCCTCCTGGTCCACGGGGGCGGGGAGCGCCCCGCGTTTCTTGACGCCGCAACCGCCAACAAGGAGACGTGAGATGAGTACCAGTGCTCTCTGCGACGGCCGGGTCGTCGTGGTCACCGGTGCGGGCCGCGGGCTGGGCCGCGCCCATGCCCTCGCCTTCGCCGCCGAGGGCGCCAAGGTCGTCGTCAACGACCTCGGCGTCGGCCTCGACGGCGCCCCGGACCCCGACAGCCCCGCCGCCCAGGTGGTCGCGGAGATCCGCGCGGCGGGCGGCGAGGCGGTGGCCCACGGCGGCGACATCGCCACGACCACCGGTGCCGCGTCCCTGGTGACGACCGCACTGGAGACCTACGGCCGCCTCGACACCCTGGTCAACAACGCGGGTTACCTGCGCGACCGCATGCTCGTCAACCTCGACGAGGACGACTGGGACGCGGTGCTGCGCGTCCACCTGAAGGGCCACTTCCTGCCCCTGAAACACGCGGCGGCACACTGGCGCGCCGAGTCCAAGGCGGGCCGCACCCCCACCGCCCGGATCATCAACACCAGCAGCGGAGCAGGCCTGTTGGGCTCCCTGGGGCAGGGCAACTACAGCGCCGCCAAGGCCGGCATCGTAGGCCTCACCCTGGTCGCGGCCGCCGAACTGTCCCGCTACGGCGTCCAGGTCAACGCGATCGCCCCCTCGGCCCGCACCCGCATGACGGAACACACCTTCGCCGAGACGATGGCGGCCCCCGACTCCGGCTTCGACACGATGGCCCCGGAGAACGTGTCCCCCGTGGTGGTATGGCTGGGCTCGGCCGCGAGCGCGGGGGTCACGGGTCGGGTCTTCGAGACGGAGGGCGGACGCATCACCGTGATGGAGGGCTGGAGGGCGGGCCCGAGCGCGGACAAGGGGGCGCGGTGGAGCCCGGGGGAGGCGGGGGAGGCGGTGCTGAAGCTGCTGGCGGAGGCAGAGGTTCCGGGGGCGGTGTACGGGGCGTAGTACTGGTCCGACCCGCCCTTTTGCTCCAGCGGGGCACACCCGCCTACGTGTCGCACTCCAGCACCGTCCGGCACAGGGAACACCGGGCCCGTACCCTCCCCCGCACCGGCACCCTGATCCGCTGATGACACGTGGGGCAGGGGAACGACACCCGCAAGCTCCCGTGCCCGTCCCCGCTGAAGGCGTACGGCACCCCTTTCTGGGCGCCGGGCCCGTGCCGCCGGTCGTGCACGTAGCGTCGCCGCCCCGCCCACCCCGCCGCCGTGAGCGGAGGCTGCTGCTCGTCACGCCGGGCCTGCTCCATGCCCTTGACGTACGCCGTGTAGGCCTGCGGGCTCGTGAACCACACCGAGGGATCCTCGCCGAAGACCAGCGCCCGCTTGGCGAGGACGTACCCGAACTCCTCGGGTGTGAGATACCCGAGCTTCTGCGAGGACGCCGAGTCCTCCCGGTACGCGTCCAGCAGCAGCCACCCCGCGCCGAGATACGTCGCCGCGGTGTCCGTGAGGATCTCGTTCTCCCGGGTACCGGGGAACGACAGGTCCAGGCGGTGCAGATAGACATGCATCACCTCGTGCGCGAGCGCCGCGCCGATGTCCCGGCGATGCGTGCGGAACCGGTCGTTCAACTCCACGAAGTACTCGGGCCCGGCCGTGAGTTCGACGTTCGCCGCATGCGTCATCTCACGGAAGCTGACGATCAGCCGGGCATCCGGGAGCCGGTAGTGCCGGACCATCTCCCGGGCCACCCGCTGCGCCCCCAGATGCAGGTCGTCCGTGTCGCAGAACGCCACGTCCACGGGGGCCACACTGGTCGCGAACGTCTGGACGGTGTCGTAGGACAACCGCTTGTAGAGCGCGGTGATGGAGTCCCGCACCGTGTCCAGGTGCGGGTAGCCGTGCTCGACCGGTCCGTCGTCCGCCACGTCCGTACCCCCAAAGACGCCCCCGACCTGTTCCCACTCTAGGCGTTCACACCGCCCGGAGCAGTACGGCGGACGTGTCCGGAGCCCGCTCCTGGAGCTCCAGCAGCCACACGTCGTTCACCCCTTCCCGCAGCACGGGCCCGGGCACGAACAGCTCCCGCTGCGGCCCCGCCGACCAGTACCGCCCCAGGTCGAACCCGTTGACCCACACGAACCCCCGCGTCCAGCCCGGCAGTTCGAGTACGGCGTCCCCGGCGCCCCGTACCTCGACGGTGCCCCGGTACAGACCGGGGGAGTCGCCGGTGGGCAGTGCCCCCAGCGCAATGCCCTCGACGTCCTCCAGGGAGTCCAGCGCGTCCAGTCGTAGCCCACGCGCGCGTACGTCGTGCAGGTACTGCCGCTCGTGCAACAGGCCCCCGGTGATCCCCTTCGGCTCCCCGAGCCGGGGCCCGTAGTTGGCCCGCCCCAGGGACTCCACCCACAGCTCCACGCGCGCGTGCCCGGCGACGGGCTCCTTGAGCTGCTCGTCGCCCTCCATGAGGATCCCGGCCCGCTCCCCGTCGACGTACACCACCGCCAGGTCCCGCAGTCCCCGCGCGGTGAGCGGATACGGGGCGCGCGGTCCCGGCACGGTCACCGCGTAGCGGACGAGACCGCGGTCGACGTCCAACTCCTCGAAGGTGGGCGGTACCGGGCCCGTGTACTCCGGTCCACCGCGTGCCTCCAGTACGTCGGCCAGGGGTGCCCAGCCGGTCAGGCTCGCCTCCGCCGGGTGGCCCAACACCGGTGGTGCGGGCGGGGGTTCGGGCGGCGGGGCGTCGGCGTACTCGGCGAACACCTCGCGCATGCGCCAGAACTTGTCCGTGGGGCGCCCGTACTCGTCGATCGGGGCGTCGTAGTCGTAGGACGTCACATCGGGCTCCAGCGGGCCCTCGTGCAGGGCGCCGCCGCCCCGGTTGGCGCCCGCCCAGCCGGCGAAGTTGGTGCCGCCGTGCGCCATGTAGACGTTGACCGACGCGCCGCACTCCAGGATCTCCCGCAGGGCGGACGCCGCGTCCTCGGCCGCGCGGACGACGTGCTCGCCGCCCCAGTGGTCGAACCAGCCGCACCAGAACTCCATGCACATCAACGGACCCTCGGAGCGGAAGGCGCGCAGCGTCTCGAAGGCCACGCGCGCGTGGGACCCGAAATTCACCGTCGCCAGGACACCGGGGAGGGAGCCGCCGCCCAGCATGTGGTCCTCGGGGCCGTCCGAGGTGCACAGCGCGACCGTGACCCCCTGGTCGCGCAACAGCGCCTCCACCTGCCGCAGATAGGCCGCGTCGGAGCCGTAGCTGCCGTACTCGTTCTCGACCTGCACCATGATCACCGGGCCGCCGCGGTCCAGTTGGCGGGGCACGACCTCGGCCAGCAGTCTGCCGAACCAGCGCTCCAGGTGGCCCAGGAAGCGTGCGTCACGGGTACGCGCGCGTGGCCCCAGCTCACCTGTCAGCCAGTGCGGGAGCCCGCCGTTCTCCCACTCGGCGCAGATGTACGGCCCAGGGCGCACGATCGCCCACAGGCCCGCCTCCCGGGCCGCGTCGAGGAACCGGCCCAGCGCCTCCACGTCCCGGAAGTCGCCCGGCGCCGGCTCGTGCAGGTTCCACGGGACGTACGTCTCCACGCAGTTGAGGCCCATCGCCCGCAGCATCGCCAGCCGGTGCCCCCAGTGCGCCTCGTGCACCCGGAAGTAGTGCAGCGCCCCGGACAGCAGCCGCACCGGCCGCCCGTCCAGCAGAAAGTCCCTGTCGCCCACGGTGAACTCGCTCATGCCCCGACTCTCTCCCCTTGGCGGCGATCACGTCCATGGACAAAGATCGCCACTACTTGGACCGAGCATCGTGTGAACCGGGCAATGCGTGAGGGGGCGCGGATGTACCACACCTGGATGCGGTTCTTCACGCCCGCGCCCGCCCACCACCGCCTCGGCCTCGCCTGCCTCGGCGTCGGCCTCCAGTACGGCGAACTCCCCACCGTCGGCCCCCGCACCCTCGACCACCACGTGGCCGTCGTGATCAGCGCGGGCGGCGGCTGGTACCTCGCCCCGGACGGACGTCGTACGACCGTCACCGCGCCCGCGCTGCTGTGGCTCACCCCCGGAGTGCCGCACCACTACGCGCCCGACCCCGGCGCCGGCTGGGACGAGGGCTTCGTCGACTTCACCGGGCCCGCGACGGCGACGTACACCGAACTCGGCTACATCGAGCCGGAGCGGCCCGTGGTGGCCCTCTCGGACGCGAGCGGACCCCGCGCGGTCATCGGGCGCATGGCCCGCGCCGCGCGCCGCGGAAACCCCCTCCTGGAGGTGGAGACCGGGGCCGCCGTCCATGAACTCCTGGTCGCCCTGCGGCGGGCCCGCGCGGACCTCGCCCCGGACGGCGACCCGGTCCTCCAGGCCCTCGCCCGCGACGCCTGCCTGCCGCTGACCGTCGCCGACCACGCGGCCCGGCACGGCATGACCCCCGCCGCACTGCGCGCCGCCGTCCGCCGGGGCGCCGGATGCAGCCCCAAGGACTACCTCCTGGGCATCCGCCTGGGGCGCGCGAAAGAACTCCTCGCCGCCACCGAACTCCCGGTCGCGGCCGTGGCCCGCCGCGTCGGCTACGACGACCCCGCCTACTTCTCCCGCCTGTTCACCCGCCGCGTCGGGATGCCCCCCGTCCGCTTCCGCGCCCAGCAGGGCCGAACCGTCCCCGGCGGCTGGAGCGACCAGGTGCCCGATCCCGCCGATCCGCCGACGATCGGGTGGGCGCACTCCCCCTAGGGCCGATCATCGAGTGGCCGCACTCCACGTAGGGTGGTCGCCCATGACCACCAGCAACAACGGAACCGGTGACGTCGACCCCGCCGTGCGCGAGGAACTGGCCAGGCTGCGCGACAGCATCGACAACATCGACGCGGCCGTCATCCACATGCTCGCCGAACGCTTCAAGGCCACCCAGCAGGTCGGCTTCCTCAAGGCCACCCACCGGCTGCCGCCCGCCGACCCGGCCCGCGAGGCCCGCCAGATCGAGCGCCTGCGCGCCCTGGCCGAAAGCGCCAAACTGGACCCGGCGTTCGCCGAGAAGTTCCTCAACTTCATCGTCGCCGAGGTGATCCGCCACCACGAGCGCATCGCCGAGGACGCCGTGAACGGCGGTTCACCCACGGCGAACTGAGCCCGCCGGACCCGTAAGGGGCGTGACACCGGGGTGCGTTCGGGGCGATGCTGCGCTGTGCACCTGCATGTGCACTCCTTGTCAGCCGACGGGCACACCCCGTCAGCGCCTGCGTCATAAGCTGGTCGTCCCACGCGGGAGGGACCTCGGGTCATGCCGTCGGATGCCAGGATCCTCATCGTCGACGACCATGAGGACACGCTGTACGCGCTGGAGAGCGCCCTCGCCCCACTGGGCTACCGGCTCGCCCGCGCCACCAGCGGCGACGAGGCCCTCAAACAGGTGCTCCGCGGCCAGGTCGGCCTGCTCCTCCTCGACGTACGGATGCCCGGCGTCAGCGGCCTGGACGTGGTCCGCTATCTGCGCCGCCTCGAACAGACCCAGCACATCCCCGTGGTCCTCCTCACCGGCTTCGGCCTCGACCCCGAACTGACCACCACCGCCTTCGGCCTCGGCGTCGCCGACCTCATCACCAAACCCGTCGACCCCTGGACCCTGCGCACCAAGATCCGCTACCTCTACGACGCCCACCAACGCCACCTGGCCCTGGAACAGGAACTCCGCGAACTGCGCGCCCTCCTCAAGGAGCCCCAGGAATCCCGCCCCGCCCTGCCCCACCCGGACGCGCGCGTTCCCTACCAGCGCGACCCCCAGAACACCGCCACCACCACCGAGCGGACATAAGCCGCGTAGCGGACCGGCTCTGTGCCATGTCAGTGCCATCAGGCAGCATGTCCACCATGTCCGTACTGACGCGCGACGAAGCGCAGACCCGTGCCAGGCTCCTCGACGTCCACCGCTACACGATCGAACTCGATCTGACGACGGGCGAAGACACCTTCGACTCCCGCACCGTCATCGCGTTCACCGCTCGCGTAGACGCGGACACCTTCGTCGAACTCAAGCCCGCCGAGCTGCGCTCCGTCACCCTCGACGGACACCCCCTCGACCCGGAACGACTCGTCGAGAACCGGCTCCCGCTGCCCGCCCTCACCGCCGGCGAGCACGAACTGCGCGTCGACGCGAGCATGCGCTACTCCCGCACCGGCGAGGGCATGCACCGCTTCACGGACCCCACCGACGGCGAGACCTACCTCTACACCCAGCTGTTCATGAACGACGTCCAGCGCGTCTTCGCCGCCTTCGACCAGCCCGACCTCAAGTCCGTCTTCGACCTCACCGTCACCGCCCCCGAAGGCTGGACCGTCCTCGCCAACGGCATCACCGAACACCTCGGCGAAGGCCGCTGGCAGGCCGCCACCACCCCCCTCGTCTCCACCTACCTCGTCGCCGTCGCCGCCGGCCCCTGGCACTCGATCCGCACCGAACACCGCGGCCTGCCCTTCGGCATCCACTGCCGCCGCTCCCTGGCCCCCCACCTCGACGCGGACGCCGAGGAGATCCTCGACATCACCCGCCAGTGCTACGACCGTTACCACGAGAAGTTCGAGGAGCCCTACCCCTTCGACTCCTACGACCAGGCCTTCGTCCCCGAGTTCAACGCGGGCGCCATGGAGAACCCCGGCCTGGTCACTTTCCGCGACGAGTTCGTCTACCGCTCCGCCGTCACCGACACCGAGCGCCAGACCCGCGGCATGGTCATCGCCCACGAGATGGCCCACATGTGGTTCGGCGACCTCGTCACCCTCCAGTGGTGGGACGACATCTGGCTCAACGAGTCCTTCGCCGAGTACATGGGCTACCAGACCCTCACCGAAGCCACCCGCTTCACCGACACCTGGACCGACTTCGGCGTCGTCCGCAAGGCCTGGGGCTACGACGCCGACCAGCGCCCCTCCACCCACCCCGTGGCCCCCGAGAACGTCGACGACACCGCCTCCGCCCTCCTCAACTTCGACGGCATCTCCTACGCCAAGGGCGCCTCCGCACTACGGCAGTTGGTGGCCTGGCTCGGCGAGAAGGACTTCCTCGCCGGCATCAACACCCACTTCGCCCGCCACAAGTTCGCCAACGCCACCCTCGCCGACTTCATCGACTCCCTCGCCTCCGGCACCGAACGCGACGTCCACGCCTGGGCGGACGTATGGCTGCGCACCACGGGCGTCGACACCCTCACGCCCACCATCACCCGCGCCGACGACGGCACCCACACCCTCACCGTCGACCGCGCAGGCAGCCGCCCCCACCGCATCGCCGTCGGCCTCTACGACCAGGACCTCGGCGACACCGGCCGCCTCGTCCTGCGTGAACGCCTCGACCTCGACATCCCGCAGAGCGACCCCCAGGCCCTCGGCAAGCGCCCCGCACTGCTCCTCCTCAACGACGGCGACCTCACCTACGCCAAGGTCCGCTTCGACCCCGATTCCTTCGAAACCGTCCGCACCAGCCTCTCCGGCCTCCCCGAGCCCCTCACCCGCGCGGTCGTCTGGAACGCCCTGCGCGACGCGGTCCGCGACGGCCAACTCCCCGCCTCCGCCTACCTGGACGCCGCCCGCGCCCACCTCCCGCACGAGACGGACCTCGCCCTCGTGCAAGGCGTCCTCGCCTTCGCCTCCGCCCAGGTCGCCGACCGCTACCTCACCCCCGAGGACCGCCCGGCCGCCCTCGCCACCCTCACCGCCCTGTGCCGCGACCTCATCCGCCGCACCGAGGACGGCTCCGACCCCGGCCTGCGCCTCATCGCCGTACGCCACTTCATCGACGTCGCCGCCCACCCCGACACCATCGCCGCCTGGCTCACCGAGGGCACCGTCCCCGGCGGCCCCGAACTCGACCCCGAGCTGCGCTGGCGCGTCCTGTCCCGCCTCGCCGTCCTCGGCGCCACCGAAGAGACCGCGATCGCCGCCGAGTTGGCGCGGGACCCGTCCGCCACCGGCCAGGAAGGCGCCGCCCGCTGCCGCGCCGCCCTGCCCGACCCCGAGGCCAAACACACGGCCTGGGAGGCGATGTTCACCACCGACGACCTCTCCAACTACCTTTTCACCGCCACCGCCCAGGGCTTCTGGCAACCCGAACAGGCCGATCTCGTACGGGAGTACGTGCCCCGCTTCTACGAGGACGCGGTCACCCTCGCCGCCCGCCGGGGCCCCGCCATGGCCGAAGCCGCCGGCCGCTGGGCCTTCCCCACCCACGCCGTCGACCCCGAAACCCTCCGCCTCGGCGAGGAATGCCTCCGCGACGCCGACCTCACCCCGGCCCTGCGCCGCAAGCTCGTCGACCAACTCGACGACCTCGCAAGGGCGTTGAAGGTACGGGAGGCGTAGGGCCGAAGCCCTACGCCGTCACGGGCACGCCTCGTCCCTGCCGACGATGCGGCGGGCTGATCGTCCTTCGTAGGCTCGACACCGCCAAGGACGATCAGCCCCAGGAGGAACCCGTGATCGTAGTGACAGGCGCCACCGGCAACGTCGGCCGCGCACTGGTGGAACGCCTCACCGCCGCCGGCCGGCCCGTGCGGGCGCTGACGCGCGACCCCCAGCGGGCCGGATTACCGCGGCAGGCCGAGGTCGTCCGCCACCAACTCGACGACCCCGCCGCCCTGTTCACCGGCGCGACCCAGCTCTTCCTGAACCTCCAGGCCACCGGCGACACGATCCCGGCACTGCTCGGCGCGGCCCGCGCGGCAGGCGTCCGGTACGTCGTCATGCTCTCCTCCGGAATCATCCGCGAGGGCGCCGACACCAGCCACCCCATCCACGTCTGGCACACCAAGGCCGAACAACAGGTACGCGACAGCGGCCTCGCGGCGACCGTCCTGCGGCCCAACGCCTTCGCGGCCAACGCCCTCCAGTGGGCCCCGCAGATCCGCGCGGGCGACACCGTACGCGGCCCCTTCGCCGACGGCGTCTCGGCACCGATCCACGAGGACGACATCGCCGCCGTCGCCGAACGCGCCCTCCTCGACCCCGGCCACGAAGGAGCGGCCCACCGACTCACCGGCCCCGAACCGGTCACCACCGCCCAGCAGATCACCGCGATCGGCCACGCCGTCGGCCGCGACCTGCGCTTCGACGAGATCCCCGTGGACGAGGTCGGCCCCGAACTCTTCCCCCACGTACCCCCGGAGATGCTCCCCGGCCTCCTCAGGGCCTTCGGCGGAAGCGTCGGCACGACACCGGAGATCACCACCACGGTGGAGGAGATCACCGGCGTACCCGCCCGCCCGTTCAGCACCTGGGCGAAGGACCACGCGGACGACTTCCGGTGACCCTCCCACACCGCTCACACAACACTTTCGGGTTCTGATCGTTGTTCTTCCCGGGCGCGCCGACCCATCCAGGTACAAGCTGGAACCGCCCCTGCCCCGCGCCCCGGAGGACAGCCCATGAGCAACGCGCCCCTCGCCTCAGGCGCCGAAGGCCCCGACGCCCTACGGCCGTTGCTCGACACCGTCCTCGACGCGCTCGGCACCGGACGCCGCGCACGAGGCGGACCGTTCCCCGCGGGCGGCCCCGACGCGGTCGCCGCCCGCATGCGGGACGCCGTAGGGGACGTACTGCCCGAAGACGGCGACCCGACCGCCCTGCGCACCCTCGTGCACGCCCTCGCCGAAGGCGCCGCCGACCCCGCCGACCCGCTCTGCGTGGCACACCTGCACTGCCCGCCGCTCGCCGTCGCCACCGCCGCCGACCTCGCCGTCAGCGCGCTCAACCCCTCCCTCGACTCCTGGGACCAGGCCCCCGCCGCCTCCGCCCTCGAAGCCCTCGTCACCCGCACCCTCGCCCACGAGATCGGCCTCGCCGACGCCCTCGTCACCAGCGGCGGCACCGAAGCCAACCAACTCGCCCTGCTGCTCGCCCGCGAAGCCCACGGCGGCACAGTCCAGTTGGTCTGCGGAAGCAACGCCCACCACTCGCTGCCCCGCGCCGCCTGGCTCCTCGGCCTGCCCGACCCCGTCGTCGTCCCCGCACCCGCCGGCACCCTCGACCCCGCCGCCCTCGACGAGGCCCTCACCGCACTCCCGGGCCCGCGCGGCTCCGTCCTCGTCGCCGCCACCGCGGGCACCACCGACGCCGGACTCATCGACCCGCTCCCCGAGATCGCCGGCCTCTGCGCCGCCCACGGCGCCCGCCTCCACATCGACGCCGCCTACGGCGGAGGCCTCACCTTCAGCGACCGCCACCGCGACAAACTCGCCGGCCTCGACCGCGCCCACACCGTCACCCTCGACCTGCACAAACTCGGCTGGCAACCCGTCGCCGCCGGCCTCCTCGCCGTACGCCACCCCCGCGACCTCGCCGCCCTCACCCAGCGCGCCGACTACCTCAACGCCGACGACGACACCGAAGCGGGCCTCCCCGACCTCCTCGGCCGCTCGATGCGCACCACCCGGCGCCCCGACGTCCTCAAACTCGCCGTCACCCTGAAAACCCTCGGCCGCACCGGACTCGGCACGCTCGTCGACCAAGTCTGCGCCCGCGCACGGGAGTTCGCCGCCATGGTCCACAACCACCCCGGCTTCGAGCTCTACGACCCACCCGTCATCAGCACCGTCCTGTTCCGGCCCGCCGAAGCCACCGACGAAGCCGTCGCCGCCGTACGCCGTCAACTCCTCCACGACGGACGGGCCGTGCTCGGCCGGGCCGCGCTCGACGGCAGGCTCTGGCTCAAGGCCACCCTCCTCAACCCCCACACCCGGCCCGACGACCTGGCCGCCCTCCTGAAGCTGGTGGAAGGACACACCCCCCGATGAGCCACCCCCCGACGGGTCACCCCCAGACCCCCAACCCCCCACGCCACGAACCCGATCCACCCCGCGACCTGGTCGGCATCGGCATCGGCCCCTTCAACCTCTCGCTCGCCGCGCTCGCCCACCCGCTCACCGAACTCGACACCGTCTTCTACGAACAGCGCCCCGGCTTCGACTGGCACCCGGGCCTGCTCATCGACGGCGCGACCGTCCAAGTCCCGTTCCTGGCCGACCTGGTGACCCTCGCCGACCCCGCCAGCCCCTGGTCCTTCCTCAACCACCTGCGGGCCCGCGACCGGCTCTTCCCCTTCTACTTCGCCGAGCGCTTCCACATCCAGCGCGCCGAGTACGACGCCTACTGCCGCTGGGTGGCGGACAGCCTCCCCGGACTCCACTTCGGCCACCAGGTCGACGCCGTCCGCTTCAACCCCGAACGCGACGTCTTCGAGGTCGACTTCACCCAGCTCGACAGCGACGGCGAGGCCGAGGCACTGGGCCGGACCTACACCAAGAACATCGTCCTCGGCATCGGCACCGCCCCCTACATTCCCGACCCGCTCAAGCCCCTCGTCGAAGCACCCGGCGTCCCCGTCATCCACGCCGCCGACTACCTCGCCCACCGCGAAACGTTCCTCGCCGCCGAACACATCACCGTCATCGGCTCCGGACAGACCGGCGCCGAGGTCTTCCTCGACCTGCTCCGTAACCGGCCCGCGGGACACGAGAAACTCCACTGGATCGGCCGCAGCGAGGCCTTCGCCCCCATGGAGTACTCCAAGCTCGGCCTGGAACACTTCACCCCCGACTACACCCGCTACTTCCACGCCCTCGCCGAACCCGTCCGCGACCGCCTCGTCACCGCACAGTGGCAACTCCACAAGGGCATCGACGCCGACACCATCGCCGCCATCCACGACGAGCTCTACCGCCGTACCCTGCACGGCGGTTGGCCCGACGCCGTCCTCACCCCCGGCGTCCGTGTGCGTACGGCGGGCAGGATCGCGACCACCAAGGTCGAGCTCCACCTGGAACACCTCCAGCAGAACACCCGCTCCCGCCTCACCACCGACGCCGTCGTCCTCGCCACCGGCTACCGCGAACGCCCCCTCGGCCGCATCCTCGCCGGACTCGACCCCTATCTGCGCCGCGACAGCGCCGAACGCCCGCGCGTGGACGAGCAGTTCAGACTCGTCCTCGACCCCTCCGTCACCGGCGCGGGCTGCCAGGTCTACGTCCAGAACGCCGAACTCCACACCCACGGAGTCGGCGCCCCCGACCTCGGCCTCGCCGCCTGGCGCAGCGCCACCATCCTCAACTCCCTGACCGGCAAGGAGCCTTACCCCCTGCCGGGCCGGACCGCCTTCACCACCTTCGGCCTCGACCCGCAGGCCCAGATCCCCCAGGCCCGCCGGGCCGCCCGCACCCTCACCCCCCTCGTCGAAGGAAGGTGAGGGCTCCAGCAGGCACTGGAAGATCGGCAGGCACTAGAAGACGGGCGTGCCGTTCCGCGTCAACTTCCAGTCCACCGACGCGAATTCGGCCGGATCCAGCACACCCTTCGCGGTCACCCACTCCGCGATCCGCGTCCGGATCTCCGTCGACTCCGACCACACCTCGGTCGCCGACGCCACATGCGGGAACGCACCGCCGCCATTGGCCCGGTAGTTGTTCACCGCCAGCACGAACTGCTGCGCGTCGTCCAGCGCCGCACCGTTGTACGTCAGGTTCTTGATCCGCGAACCGGCCGCCTGCGCGATGTCGATCTCGTACGAGAACCCGGACACGTAGTCGTAGTTGTAGTCCGGACGGCCGTTCGCGTTCGTCAGCTTCTCCGTGTCGACGACCGCATCCGCGGCCGTCCGCACGAAGTACTCCGCCGAATACTCCAGGTACGCCCGCACCTGAGCACCCGTCAGCAACTTCGCCACCAGCGTGTTGTCGTACACGTACAGACCCGACAGATCCCGGATCGTCACCTCACCCGCCGGGATCTCCGAGGTCCGCGAGAACGGCGACGCCTGCGCGATCACCGGCAACGACGCGTACGCCGTCCCCACCAACGCCGCCTTCACCACGTCTTCTTGCACCTTGGTGATGAGGTCGATGATCGGGGCGTCCTTGTACCGCGCGTCGACCGTCGTCAGCGTCGCCGTCGCCGTACCGACCACCTGGTTGACGTACTCCACGACCAGCGCGTGCTCGTCCTTCAGCAGCCGCGTGATCTTCGGATCGTCCGCGACCGTCTTCGCGTCCCGCAGCGAAGCCGCCACCGACTCGACCGTCCAACGCCCCTTCTCGAAGACCAACTCGAAGTCGAACACGCTCAACCGCTCGGCGTAGGCCAGCGGTTCGGACAGCACGACCGTCTTCCCCGTCGCCGTGTTCGTGACCTTCAACTCCGGGATCTCCACGTGCGCGTGGCCGACGAGAATCGCGTCGATCCCCGGCACCTGCTGCGCGACCAGCGCCGCCGAGTTCTCCACGTACGGCAGCTGGTCACCGTACGACGACGTCCCCGACGACCCCGAGTGCGCCGACACCACGACGACGTCCGCCCCCATCGACCGAAGCTTCGGCACCCACTTCGCCGCCTGCTCCTCAAGCCCCGGGAACGTCAACTTCCCCTGCACATACGCCTTGTCCCAGATCGCGATGCCGGGATTGGTCAGCCCGAGCACCGCCACCTTCACCGGCGGCGCCCCCGGCACCTGGAACTTCTTGATGAAGTACGGCGGGAAGGCAGGCCTCAGCGTCTTCGCGTCCAGCGCGTTCGCCCCGAGCAGCGGAAAACGGCACTGGTCCTCGAACTTCCGCAGCGTCTCGATGCCGTAGTTGAACTCGTGGTTGCCCAGCGCCGCCGCGTCGTACCCGATCGCGTTCATCGCCTGCGCCATCGGATGCACCGGACCACCCTTCGCGGTGATCGGGTCCACCTTCGCGAAGTAGTACGTCAGCGGGGTGCCCTGGATCGTGTCGCCCGCGTCCAGCAGCAGCGTGTTCCGCCGGCCCTTCTCCTGCCGGATCTGGTTCACCAGCGTCGACACCCGCGCCAGACCCATCGCGTTGCCCTTGGCGTCCGCGTACTCCGCGTCCTTGAAGTAGTCCCAGTTGAAGACATGCCCGTGCAGGTCCGTCGTCCCCAGCACGGTCAGCGAGTACCGCTTCGGGTGCCTGCCCGGCTTCTTCTGCGCGGCCCGCGCCGCCGGAGCCGCCGCCGCACCGGCCAGCGCCACCCCCGCACCCGTCACGGCGGACTTCTTCAGGAACTTCCGGCGGTTCAAGGGCATGTCTCGATCTCCTCGGGAAACGGTCAACGACGCGCGTAGATTCTTACTTGCTTCTTACTGGATGCGACAGGTCCCGCAGGTTTCGATCTGATGACCAGCAGGCGGCACGACTGACAGAGTGGGACGTATGACCGCCCCCAGCACGGACGACCAGCAACCCGCCGTCCCCTACGGCACCCCCGACGCACCCCGCATCGCCGTCCGCGGCGAAGCCCGCCTCGAAGTCGACCCCGAGATCGCCCGCATCGGCATCACCGTCGCCGCCCGCGGCACCGACCGCCGCACCGCCCTCGACGACCTCACCCGCCGCAACGCCACCGTCCTCGACCTGGTCAAAAGCTACGGCGAAGCCGTCGAACGCCTCGAAACCGGCGGCTTCTCCATCACCCCCGAACTCACCAAACACGGCCGCGGCGAACGCGTCCACCGCTACCACGGCAGAGTCCACATCACCGCCGAACTCACCGACTTCACCACCCTCGGCGAACTCACCACCCGCCTCGCCGACCTCGAACTCACCCGCGTCGACGGCCCCTGGTGGGCCCTGCGCCCCGACTCGCCCGTCCACCGCCAGGCCCGCCAGCAAGCCGTCCGCGAAGCCGTCCAACGCGCCCGCGAATACGCCGAAGCACTCGGCACCACCCTCGCCGCCCTCGTGGAACTCGCCGATATCGGCGCCGAGAACGCCGAGACCTACGGCACGCCCCAGCGCCGTATGCGCTCCATGTCCTTCGCCGGCGCGGCCGCCGAGGACACCGCCGCCGCACCCCTCGACCTCGAACCCCAACGGCAACACGTCTACGCCCAGGTCAACGCCCGCTTCACGATGGCACCCCCGAGCCTGTGACTGGAGATCCCAATTCACCGATTCGAACGCTCATTGGAGCACCCCACCGCACATTCAAGCCTTGTCAATAACCCTTCACCCAAAGGTTGTTGAGTAGTCATGCGCGACCAATTCCCTACCCGCCGGTAAGGCCTAGGCTCAAACCATGCGCCGAGCAAAAATCGTCTGTACTTTGGGCCCCGCCACCGACTCGTACGACCAGATCAAAGCCCTGGTCGAAGCCGGAATGGACGTAGCCCGCTTCAACCTCAGCCACGGCACCCACGCCGAACACGAGGAGCGCTTCCAGCGCGTCCGAAAGGCCTCCGAAGAGACCGGCCGCAGCATCGGAATGCTCGCCGACCTTCAAGGTCCGAAGATCCGACTCGGCCGATTCACCGAAGGCCCCGTACTCCTTGAACGCGGAGACACCTTCACCATCACCGTCGAAGCGGGCGCCGAAGGCGACCGCCAGTCCTGCGGCACCACCTACGCCGGCCTCGCCGCCGACGTCACCCCCGGCGAACGCGTTCTCGTCGACGACGGCAAGGTCTGCCTCGAAGTCACCTCCGTCGACGGCCCCCGCGTCCACACCAAGGTCGTCGAAGGCGGCATGGTCTCCGACCACAAGGGCCTCAACCTCCCCGGAGTCGCCGTCTCCGTCCCCGCCCTCTCCGACAAGGACGAGGACGACCTCCGCTGGGCGCTGCGCTCCGGCTTCGACGTCATCGCGCTCTCCTTCGTCCGCAGCGGCAAGGACATCGACGAGGTCCACCGCATCATGGACGAGGAAGGCCACCGCCTCCCCGTCATCGCCAAGGTCGAGAAGCCCCAGGCGGTCGAGGCCATCGACGACATCGTCGCTGCCTTCGACGGCATCATGGTCGCCCGCGGCGACCTCGGCGTCGAAATGCCCCTCGAACAGGTCCCGATCGTCCAGAAGCGCGCGATCAAACTGGCCAAGCGCAACGCCAAGCCGGTCATCGTCGCCACTCAGATGCTCGACTCGATGATCGAGAACTCCCGCCCGACCAGGGCGGAAGCCTCCGATGTGGCGAACGCCGTCATCGACGGCACGGACGCCGTGATGCTCTCCGGCGAGACCAGCGTCGGCAACTACCCCATCGCGACCGTCACCACGATGGCCCGCATCGTCGAGGCCGCCGAGGAGGACATCCTCGCCAAGGGCCTGCCCCCGCTGACCGAACGCAACAAGCCCCGCACCCAGGGCGGCGCGGTGGCCCGAGCGGCCGCCGAGATGGGCGACTTCCTCGGCGCGAAGTACCTGGTGGCCTTCACCCAATCCGGCGACACGGTACGGCGGTTGTCCCGCTACAGGTCCCCCATCCCCGTGATGGCCTTCACCCCCGACCCGGCCACTCGCGCCCAACTCACCCTCACCTGGGGCGTGGAGACCATCCTCGGCCCGCACGTCGACTCCACCGACGCGATGGTCGACCAGGTCGACGAACTCCTCCTCAAATACGGCCGCTGCCAAAAGGGCGACATCGTCGTCATCACGGCGGGCTCACCTCCCGGGGTGGCCGGCTCCACGAACCTCGTCCGCGTGCACCATGTCGGCGAGGACGACAGCCCCAAGTAGGGGCGAGGGGTCAGTGTTTGGGGCCCACGTGGGCGTGCATGAGGGCCACTGAGGATTTGCGGGCGACGGAGATGTTCTGGGTGTTCGCCTGTTTCCAGCTGACGCCGACTTTGTCGAGGGTGTCGGTGTAGAGCTGCCTGATATCCGTTGAGAGGTTGGTGAAGAAGTACCGGGGGTATTCGTAGCGCTTTTTCTCACCGCCTACGACACGAGTCGTCCAGTTGGTGATTCGGCAGCCGTCGGAGTGGATGAGGCCCCGGATGAATTCCCAGGGGTGGGCGTCGACGATGTCTTGTTGCCAGGGGGCAAGGGTGATTCGGCGGTCGTGTTTCTTGCCGGGGGCGTGTTGGGGGAACAGGCTGGGCCAGTGCCGGGAGTAGCTGGTGACCATCGCGTAGCCCTCCTTCCGGAGTGCGTGGACGCCGATGCCCGGGCGCACCTTCGTGATGGCCTCGCGGCACAGTTGGAGGAGCCCGGGCCATGCGTCGGCGCACGCGATCCTGAGGTAGTAGCCGGTGCCGCGAGGGTGGGCGCTGATACAGCCGTCGCCGAGGTAGAGGCCCAGGAGGTAGGAGTAGGCGTGATCGTCGGCGGGTGGACCGGGGTCCGGAGACGCGATTCCGGGCAGCGGGTCGAGTCGGTCCTGCCAGGAGCGGATCGCGGCGCGTGAGATACCGGTCTCGCGGCTCACGGAGTTGAGACTGCGGCCCTGTCCGAGCAGTGAAACGGCTCGCTTGCGTGTGCTGATGTCGTACATGTGGACACTCTGTGAGAGTGATCGCGAGGACACGCAGCGAAAAGCGGAGGTTCACGCGAACGTGAACCTCCGCTTAAATGCCAGCCTTCGATTTGAAGGAAAAGTGCCCCGAGTCGGATTCGAACCGACGCTTGATGGGTTTTGAATCCATTGTCTCTACCGCTGGACTACCGGGGCTTCCTCTGAAACAAAGGTCAGCGGTCTCCCGCTGTGCCCCTACCTTATCGCAGCTAGGTAGGCTCTTGCCCAGCACTACCCCCTTGCCCTGAACGAGGAGCCCCCGTGACCGCCCCCGAGTCGCCCCAGCCCGTAGACGCGCCCGACGACGACAAGTCGCACGTGCCTCCGCTGACGACCCGTGTCGTCATCGCCGAGGACGAGGCCCTGATTCGGCTCGATCTCAAAGAGATGCTCGAAGAAGAGGGGTACACCGTCGTCGGTGAGGCCGGTGACGGTGAGCAGGCCGTCGAGCTGGCCCGTGAGCACAAGCCCGACCTCGTGATCCTCGACGTGAAGATGCCGAAGCTGGACGGCATCTCCGCCGCCGAGAAGATCGCCGAGGAGGGGATCGCCCCGGTGCTGATGCTCACCGCCTTCTCGCAGCGTGACCTTGTGGAGCGGGCCCGGGACGCCGGTGCCATGGCGTACCTGGTGAAGCCGTTCAGCAAGAGTGACGTCGTACCGGCGATCGAGATGGCCGTCTCGCGCTTCACCGAGCTCAAGCAGCTGGAGCAGGAGGTCGCCGACCTCACACTGCGGCTGGAGACCCGCAAGCTGGTCGACCGTGCGAAGTCGATTCTCCAGACGGAGTACGGGCTGAGCGAGCCCGCCGCGTTCCGGTGGATCCAGAAGACGTCGATGGACCGCCGGATGTCCATGCAGCAGGTCGCCGAGGCGGTCATCCAAGACGCGGACGAGAAGAAGTCCTCGAAGGGCTGACGCCCGGGACGGTGAATACGACGAGGCCCGCGCCCCCTGAGTCGGGGGTGCGGGCCTCGTCGTAGAAAGGGAACCCGGCTCAGTCCTCGCCGAGGTACGCCTTTCGTACCGACTCGTCGTGCAGCAGGTCCTCGCCCGTGCCGGAGAGGACGATGTTGCCGACCTCCATGACGTGGCCCTGGTCGGCGAGCGACAGGGCCGCTTGGGCGTTCTGTTCGACCAGGAGGATCGTCGTGCCCGACGCCTTGAGCTCCACGATCGTTGCCATGATCTTCTGCATCATGATCGGGGAGAGGCCCATGGACGGCTCGTCCAGCATGAGCAGTTTCGGCTGGGACATGAGCGCGCGGCCCATGGCCAGCATCTGCTGCTCGCCGCCGGAGAGGGTGCCTGCCGCCTGCTTCTGACGTTCGCCGAGGATCGGGAAGAGGTCGTAGGCGCGCTGGATGTCCTTTTCGATGCCTTCCTTGTCCTTGCGGAGGAAGGCGCCGAGCTGGAGGTTCTCCGCGATGGTGAGGCGGGGGAAGATGTGCCGGCCTTCGGGGGAGTGGGCCAGGCCGAGGGCGACGATCTTGTGGGCGGGGACGCTGTTGAGCGGCTTGCCGTCGAAGGTGATCTTGCCGCCGGAGGGCTGGAGCAGGCCCGAGAGGGTGCGCAGGGTCGTCGTCTTGCCGGCGCCGTTGGTGCCGATGAGGGTGACGACCTGGCCGGCCTCGACGCTGAAGGAGATGCCCTTGACGGCTTCGATCTTGCCGTAGGAAACCCTGAGGTCCTCGACCTCTAGCAGTGCGGTCACGGGGCTTCTCCCTCGGCGCTGGTGGTGCTGGTGGTGCTCTCCGCTTCCGTCGCGGGCGGGGGGTCCTCGGGGGTGCCTTCGAACGGCTCGCCGAGGTAGGCGGCTACGACGCGTTCGTCGGCCTGGACGACGTCGGAGGTGCCTTCGACGAGTTTTTCGCCCTGGACGAGGACGGCGACGCGGTCGCAGAGGTTGAAGATGAAGCGCATGTCGTGCTCGATGACGAGAACGGCGATGCCCTTGTCGCGGATCGCGAAGACCAACTCTTCGGTGGCGCGCGTCTCTTGGGGGTTCATGCCGGCCGTCGGCTCGTCCAGGAGGAGGAGCCCGGGCTCGGACGCCAGCGCCCGCGCGATCTCCAGCTTGCGCTGTTCGCCGTAGGGGAGGTTGCGTGACAGGTGGTCCCGCTTGTGGGCGAGGCCGATGAACTCCAGGAGTTCCATGGCGCGTTCCTCGCTCGCCTTTTCGGCCTTCTTGAAGCCGGGGCCGCGCAGGAGGGCCGACCAGAGGCCTTCCTTGGTGCGGGTGTGGCGGCCGACGAGGACGTTTTCCAGGACCGTCATGTTGGCGAACAGGCGGATGTTCTGGAAGGTGCGGGCGATGCCGGCCTTGGTGACCAGGTGGGGCTTCGGGGGAAGGACCGTGCCCTGGTAGGAGACCGTGCCCTCGGTGGGGACGTAGAGGCCGGTGAGGCAGTTGAAGAAGGTGGTCTTGCCGGCGCCGTTGGGGCCGATGAGGCCTACGATCTCGCCGGAGTTGACGGTGAAGTCGACGGAGCGGACGGCGGTGAGGCCGCCGAAGCGCATGGTGACGTCACGGGCTTCGAGTACGGGTGTCGTCATGGCTCTCTACGCCCCTGCCTTGGTGATGGCCGGTTCGTCGGTCAGGGTCGTGGTGTCCGGTACGTCGAGTTGGCCGGTCTCGTGGAACTCCAGCTGGCGTCGCCGGTTGGGGATGATGCCCTCGGGGCGGAAGCGCATCAGGAGGATGAGCGCGATGCCGAAGGCGAGGAGCGACTTGTCCTGGAGGGCGACGAGCTTCTCCGGGAGCAGGTAGAGCAGGGCGGCGCCGAGGAAGGGTCCGGAGACGGTGCCCATGCCGCCGAGGACGACGGCGGCCAGGAGGAACGCGGAGTTGGGCGGGGCCGCTCCGGCGAACTGGTATGGGTTGGGCACCACGCTGTACGTCACGTGGGCGCTGACCGTGCCGGCGAGGCCGGCGAGGGTCGCGCCGAGGGCGAAGGCGATGAGCTTGACGCGGAAGCCGTTGATGCCCATGGCGGTGGCGGCGGTCTCGTCCTCGCGGATGGCGATCCAGGAGCGGCCGATGCGGGAGTCCGAGGCGCGGCGGTAGATCGTGACCACGAGGGCGCTGATCAGGACCATGAGCAGGTAGTAGTTGGCGAACCGGCCGATGGTGAAGCCGCCGATGTCGTGGTTGTCCCCGAAGTTGAAGCCGAAGAACGACAGGTCGGGGATGGACGGGATGCCGTTGGGCCCGTTGGTGATGTCGGGGCCGGAGACGCCGTCCATGTTGTTGACGGAGATGCGGAAGATCTCTCCGAAGCCGAGCGTCACGATGGCGAGGTAGTCGCCGCGCAGGCGCAGGGTGGGGGCGCCGATGAGGACGCCGAAGATCAGGCTGGCGGCGGCGCCGGTGAGGGCGGCGGCCCAGAAGGGGAACTGGACGCCGGAGAACTTGGAGAACTCGGAGCCGGAGACCAGGGCGGCGGTGTAGGCGCCGACGCCGAGGAAGGCGACGTAGCCGAGGTCGAGGAGTCCGGCGAGGCCGACGACGATGTTGAGGCCGAGGGCGACGGTGCCGAAGATCAAGATGTTGACGCCGAGGTTGGCGTAGTGGTCGTTGGTCTGGGTGAAGGGGAAGCCGATCGCGGCGACGAAGCCCATGGCGAGGGCGAAGCTGCGGTTGGTGGCCGTGAGGTGGCTGAACCGGTCGAAGAGGCCGGCGCTGTGCAGGGCCCAGGTGGTGAAGACGACCACGATGAGGAAGCCGATGAAGAGCTGGTCCTCGGCGTCGATGCCGTAGGCGAAGACGGTGAGCGCGAGGGCGGCGACGATCGTGATGACGAGTCGCTGGATCCACGGGGCGGTGGGTGCGGCGGCGGGGATGGAGCTGGGCTTGCCGATGTAGGCGTTGAGGAACTTGACGCCGGCGAGGACGAGTCGCCACCGGGAGCGGCCGTGGAGGGCGAGGTAGGAGCTGGACGCTTCCTTCGCTCGCTGGGTCGCGCCTTCGCCGGCGGGCAGGCCGAAGGCGCCGATGGCCGTGGCGAGGGAGGCGATGGCCGCGATGTACGCGCCGGGTTCGAGGTTGACGAATCCGCCGAGTTTCACGGCGATCGCGATGACCGTGTACCAGGTGGTGGCGAAGACGCCGAGTGCGCTGAGGATGGCGGGGCCGGTGGGTCCGGCGGGGGTGAGCCAGCCGAGGCCGCGGATGCCGTATCCGGCGAGGGCGAACAGGGCTACGAGGACGCCGCCGATGACGGTGAGCCATTGCAGGCCGCCGGGGTAGCCGTAGACCGTGAGGTCGCCGGGGAAGTCGGAGGTCCACGTCCAGGCGAGGAACGCGGAGACGACGGTGGCGATGCCGCCGCCGAGGGTGAGGGCGCGGGCGGCCGCGGTCGGCATCGGGATGAGGCCCGGGTGCTCGGTCGCGGGGGCGTCGGAGGGCGGGGTGGCCGGGGTTTTGGTCGTCTCGGTCATGTGATCACGCCCTGTCCGCGACGCGTTCGCCGAGCAGGCCCTGTGGCCTGAACAGCAGTACGAGGATGAGGAGACAGAAAGCCCAGACGTTGGCCCAGCTGGAGCCGCCGAGCTGTTCCATGCCGGGGATCTTGCTGATGTAGGCGGAGGCGAGGGTCTCGGCGACACCGAGGACGACTCCGCCGAGCATGGCGCCGTAGATGTTGCCGATGCCGCCCATGACGGCCGCGGTGAAGGCCTTGAGGCCCATCAGGAAGCCCATGCGGTAGTCGATGTTGCCGTACTTGAGGCCGTAGGAGACGGCTGCTACGGCGGCGAAGAAGCCGCCGATGGCGAACGCTATGACGATGATGCGGTTGGTGTCGATGCCCATGAGCTGGGCGGTGTCCGGGTCCTGGGCGGTGGCCTGCATGGCGCGGCCGGTGCGGCTCTTGCGGACGAACCAGGCGAGGCCGGACATGCAGACGATGGCGGCGACGACCAGGAAGATGTCGGCGTCGGAGATGGTCACGGAGCCGATGTCGTGGTTGCCGTCGAGGCTGGGGAAGGAGCGGGCCTTGTCGGCGCCCGGGTAGAAGTTCCGGACGAGTTCCTGGAGTGACAGGGAGAGGCCGATGGCGGTGATGAGGGGCGCCAGTCGTGGTGCTTGCCGCAGGGGGCGGTAGGCGAATCGTTCGGCCCCTACCGCGACGAGGACGGAGACGATTCCGCCGCCGATCAGCATGAGCGGTACGGCGACCACCATCGCGGTGCCGTCGGGCAGGATGTACGCGTAGACCGTGAGGGCGCCGAAGGCCCCGGTCATGAAGATTTCGCCGTGCGCGAAGTTGATGAGCTGGACGATGCCGTACACCATCGTGTAGCCGATGGCGATCAGCCCGTACATCGAGCCTAGGAGCAGCCCGTTGGCCAGCTGCTGCGGCAGGGTGTTCACCGCGTGGCCTCCATTGTCGCTGGTGGTCGTGTGCACAGACGCGTGTGCCTGGGGGTGGGGGGTGTGACAACGGGCCGCGCGGTCGGGGTCCTCCTTCCGCGCGGCCCGTGGTGCGGTGGTGCTGTGGTGCTGGGCTGGGATCAGCCGGTGAAGGTGCCGGTCTTCACGGCCTTCCAGGCGCCGTTGGTGACCTGGTAGACGGTGAGCTGCTTGTTGCCGGTGTCGCCGTACTCGTCGAAGGTGACCTTGCCGGTGATGCCTTCGAAGTCGGACTTCTGGACGGCGTCGACGACCTTGGAGCGGAGGTCGTTGCTGGAGGGCAGCTTGCCGCCGTTGGCGTCCTTGACGGCCTTCACGGCCTTGATGATGGCGGTGGCGGCGTCGTAGGAGTAGCCGCCGTAGGCGCCGTAGTCACCCTTGTAGCCCTTGGCCTTGTAGGTGTCGATGAACGCCTTGGCGGCGGGCAGGGTGTCGACGGGGACGCCGACGGAGGTGGCGAGGTCGCCTTCGGCGGCCTTGCCGGCGGTCTGGATGTAGGTGGTGGCGTACATGCCGTCACCGCCGAACAGCGGGATGTTGACGCCGGCGCCCTTGAGCTGCTTGGTGATCTTCTCCGACTCGTCGTACTGGCCGCCGTAGTAGACCAGGTCGGCGCCGGAGTTCTTGATCTTGGTGACGAGCGAGCTGAAGTCGGTGTCGCCGGTGTTGACGTGGTCGGTACCGGCGATGGTGCCACCGAGCTTCTTGAAGCCGCTGTTGAAGATTCCGGCCAGGCCGGCGCCGTAGGTCTGCTTGTCGTCGACGACGAAGGCCTTCTTCTTCTTGAGGCCGTTGAACGCGTAGTCGGCGGCGAAGCCACCCTGGAGGGCGTCGGTGGTGGCGGTGCGGAAGTACGTCTTGTACGGCCGCGTCTTGCTGGTCGCCCAGTCCTTGCCCTGGGTCAGGCTGGGGTCGGTGTTCGAGGGGGAGATCTCGACCATGTTGGCCGAGGCGAACACCTTCTGCATCGACAGGGCGACGCCGGAGTTCAGCGGGCCGACGGCGCCGACGACGTCGCTCTGGCCGGTGAAGGCAGTGGCGTTGGACTGGCCGGTGGCGGGCTGCGCCTTGTCGTCCAGGGCCTTGACCTTGAACTTGACGCCGGGGACCCAGTTGTTCTTGTTGGCGTCGTCGACGGCGATCTGGACGCCGTACTGGATGCCGAGGCCGGTGGTGGAGTTCTCACCGGACAGCGGGGCGTCGACGCCGATGGTCAGGGTGGTCCCGCTGTCGCTCTTGCTGTCGCTGTCCCGGGAGCCGCAGGCGGTGAGGGTCAGAGCTCCGGTCGTGAGAACGGAGGTCAGTATCACCAAAGAACGCTGTCGCACAATCAGTCCTTTCCGCAGGCACAGTCGCTCCGGTCTGGAGCGGCGAGGTGCTGCGCTGGTACCCAACTCCCGATGGAGCGGTGACTGGCCGTGACTCTAAGCCCGGTCTGTGGGCATGGGCATCGTCGTGCGCTGGCTTGTGACTTTCTTGTTATGACGTGCAGGTTGGCGGGGATCGTGGAGGGTGGGTCTCGGCCGGTTTGGCGGAATTCAGCCGCGGTCCACATTTTGAGAACCTGCACTTCCGCTTGGCCGTGGGCCTGGCCTGGCGTTTGTCGTGCCACAAGCCCTGTGAAGGAGCTGGGAAAGGTCCTTGGAGTAGGAGGCGCCGAAGATGAAACTGTGGCGTTGTATTGCGCGCGTGTTACGCAGCGTTACGTCCAGAAAGGCGAGGTCCGCATTCAGGGGCAGTCCCGAACAGTCGGAAACGGATATCTCCACGGTGACGCGGCGGGTCGCTCCGGTGTGCACGGTGAAGGACGGTTCCGGGACGGCCTGGGCGATGAGTCCGTCGAAGGCGGCGCCGGTGACCCGCAGGGTGACCGCGGGTCCGCTGTCCACGGAGACCGCGAAGCGGAAGAAACCGGTCGTGGTGGGGGAGTCGGTGGTCTGGGCGAGTCCGACGTAGCGCCAGTTGGTGACGTTCGCGGGCCATGGCGTGGGTGGCCGCGGGTCGCTCTGCCGGAGGCTCTGGGCGGGTGACAGGAGGACGGCTCCGACACTCGCGACGGCGATCGCGCCCGCCGCGAGCGCGGCTCTGCGGGCGCGCGGCGACAGGGTGTGCCAACGGTCCGTCAGATGGGGCGGGTCGCCGCCGATGACTTCGTAACTCCCGTTCGTCTCCGGCGAGTCGACGGATTCGACGGGCCCGATACCGCTCATGCCGACAGCCTCATGGGGAAACGGTAGGGGAGTGGACGGGGGTGCGGAAGACGGAGTCCGGTCCACCGCCCCCGATGGGCCGATGGACCGGCGGGATCAGATCGCGGCGCGCTCGGGGATCGCGTCCCCCGGGTTGATGTCCCGCAGCAGACAGGTCAGCCGCGCGCTGCACACCCGCCGCCCCTCCTCGTCACTGATCACGATCTCGTACGTCGCCGTCGAGCGGCCCCGGTGCAGGGGGGTGGCCACGCCGGTGACCAGGCCGGAGCGGGCGCCGCGGTGGTGGGTGCAGTTCAGGTCGACGCCGACGGCGATCTTCGTGCTGCCGCCGTGCAGCATCGACCCGATGGACCCGAGGGTTTCGGCGAGCACCGCGGAGGCGCCGCCGTGCAGCAGCCCGTACGGCTGGGTGTTCCCTTCGACCGGCAGGGTCCCGACGACGCGCTCGGCGGACGCCTCAAGGATCTCCAGGCCCATGCGCGAGCCCAGGTATCCGGCGGAGAAGAGTGCGGGCAGATCGACGCCGAGCGCGGCGTACTCGTCGACGACCTCTTGCGGGAACTGCACCTGCTGCTGCTCGCCCATGGGGCCCGACTCCGTTCGTCGTGATCACTGTTGCGGCTGCTGAGCAAACGCTCAGTCGGTCGCCGATTGTTCCAGACGTACGACGACGGACTTGCTGGCCGGGGTGTTGCTGGTGTCGGCGGTGGCGTCGAGGGGGACGAGGACGTTGGTCTCGGGGTAGTAGGCGGCGGCGCAGCCCCGCGCGGTCGGGTAGTGCACCACCCGGAAGCCGGGCGCCCGCCGCTCCACGCCGTCCTTCCACTCGCCGACCAGATCGACGTACGACCCGTCGGCGATACCGAGCCTGCTCGCGTCCTCGGGGTGCACGAGCACCACCCGGCGGCCGTTCTTGATGCCCCGGTAGCGGTCGTCGAGGCCGTAGATCGTGGTGTTGTACTGGTCGTGCGAGCGCAGCGTCTGCAACAACAGGCGCCCTTCGGGGAGTTCGGGGTATTCGACGGGCGCTGCGGTGAAGTTGGCCTTGCCGGTGGTCGTCGGGAAGCGGCGTTCGTCGCGCGGGGCGTGCGGGAGGGCGAAGCCGCCGGGGTGGGCGACCCGCTCGTTGAAGTCCTGGAATCCTGGGATCACGCGCGCGATGCGGTCGCGGATCGTCCCGTAGTCCTTCTCGAACTCCTCCCACGGGGTGCGGGATCCGGCACCGAGGACGCGGCGGGCGAGGCGGCACACGATGGCCGGCTCGGACAACAGGTGGGCGCTCGCGGGCTCCAGCCGGCCGCGCGAGGCGTGCACCATGCCCATCGAGTCCTCGACGGTCACGAACTGCTCGCCGCCGCCCTGGAGATCGCGCTCGGTACGGCCCAGGGTGGGCAGGATGAGGGCACGCGCGCCCGTGACGACATGCGAGCGGTTCAGCTTCGTCGAGACGTGCACGGTGAGGCTGGCGCGCCGCATGGCCGCCTCGGTGACCTCGGTGTCGGGGGACGCGGACACGAAGTTGCCGCCCATGGCGAAGAACACCTTCGCGTCGCCGTCGCGCAGGGCGCGGATCGCGGCGACCACGTCGTAGCCGTGCTCGCGCGGCGGGGCGAAGCCGAACTCCTTCTCCAGGGCGTCCAGGAAGGCCGGTGCGGGGCGCTCGAAGATGCCCATGGTGCGGTCGCCCTGCACGTTGCTGTGGCCGCGCACCGGGCACACGCCCGCGCCAGGGCGGCCGATGTTGCCGCGCAGCAGAAGGAAGTTGACGACCTCGCGGATGGTCGGCACGGCGTGCTTGTGCTGGGTGAGGCCCATCGCCCAGCACACGATGGTGCGCTCGGAGGCGAGCACCATGGACAGGGCCTTCTCGATCTCCGGGCGGGTCAGCCCGGTCGCGAGCAGCGTCTCGTCCCAGTCGGCGTCCCGCGCGGCTGCCGCGAACTCCTCGTAGCCGTGGGTGTGTTCGTCGACGAAGGCCTGGTCCACGGCCCCTTCCGTCTCCAGGACGAGCTTGTTCAGGAGGCGGAACAACGCCTGGTCGCCGCCGATGCGGATCTGTAGGAACAGGTCGGTGAGGGCGGCGCCCTTGAGCATGCCCTGCGGGGTCTGCGGGTTCTTGAACTTCTCCAGGCCCGCCTCGGGCAGCGGGTTGACGCTGATGATCTTCGCGCCGTTGGCCTTGGCCTTCTCCAGGGCGGAGAGCATGCGCGGGTGGTTGGTGCCCGGGTTCTGGCCGGCGACGACGATCAGGTCGGCCTGGTAGAGGTCCTCAAGGAGGACGCTGCCCTTGCCGATGCCGATCGTCTCGTTCAGCGCGGAACCCGACGACTCGTGGCACATGTTCGAGCAGTCCGGCAGGTTGTTGGTGCCCAGCTCCCGCGCGAACAACTGGTACAGGAACGCGGCCTCGTTGCTGGTGCGGCCCGAGGTGTAGAACAGCGCCTCGTCGGGCGAGCCGAGGGCGGCGATCTCCTCCGCGACGATGTCGAACGCCCGCTCCCAGGTGACCGGTTCGTAGCGCTCGGCCCCTTCGGGGAGATACATGGGGTGTGTGAGACGGCCCTGCTGGCCCAGCCAGTAGCCGCTGCGGTTCGCGAGATCGGCCACCGGATGGGCGGCGAAGAACTCGGGGGTCACCCGGCGCAGGGTGGCCTCCTCGGCGACCGCCTTCGCGCCGTTCTCGCAGAACTCCGCCGCGTGCCGGTGGTCCGGCTCCGGCCAGGCGCAGCCCGGGCAGTCGAAGCCGTTCTTCTGATTGACCCGCAGCAGCGTCAGCGCGGTGCGCTTCACACCCATCTGCTGCTGGGCGATGCGCAGCGTGTGCCCGATCGCCGGGAGGCCGGCCGCGGCATGCTTCGGCTCGGTGACCTGCGGCGCGTCCTGGACCGGATCGCCCTGGGGCGGCTTCGTGGCCATCGCGGGCCCTCCTTCGCTGGCACGTGTGCACTACATCTCCGATCCTCGCACGCGGCAGTGACAACGCCGAGGTCGGTTCGTGGGCTCAATGGTTTCGGTGCGTGTGCGTGTGCGGGTGTGGGGCGTAGGGCGGGGTGGGCTTGTCCGGGTCCTCGCTGCGGCGGGTGGCGCCGGTCGGTTCCCTCCGCCGGGCGGTGGATCGGGGAGTGTTCCTCCAGATCTCCTGCGGCGCCGGTGAACTCGCACGCGTGCGTGGCCCTCCGCGCGGCGACGGGGACCGGTTCTCGTACGACCGTTGCCGCGACGCGATGGGCCACACTGCCCGCGCCTGCGCGCTTCCTCCGCTTCCTCCGTTTCCGAGGTCTCCGCGCCGCGGGTCGCGTCGGATCGGCCGCCGCTCCCGCTGTCGCGGCGGCGACTTCCGCCGTCCTTCCCGCGCGCCCCGTTCACCCTCGCCCGGCCCTCGTTCGTCGCGGCCACGCCCTCCCGCGCGGCGACCGTGACTCCGACTGTCAGTGGGGCGTGGCAGGATCGGGGTCGTGGCAGAGACAGCATCGAAGAAGACCGACAAGACCTCCGGCGAAGACCGTCCACGGCTGATGCTGATGGACGGGCACTCGCTTGCCTACCGCGCGTTCTTCGCGCTGCCCGCGGAGAACTTCACGACCGCGACGGGCCAGCCGACGAACGCGATCTACGGCTTCGCGTCGATGCTGGCCAACACCCTGCGCGACGAGGCGCCCACGCACTTCGCGGTGGCCTTCGACGTGTCCCGCAAGACGTGGCGCTCCGAGGAGTTCACCGAGTACAAGGCGAACCGCTCCAAGACCCCGGACGAGTTCAAGGGCCAGGTCGAGCTGATCGGCGAGCTGCTCGACGCGATGCACGTGTCCCGGTTCGCGGTCGACGGCTTCGAGGCCGACGACGTCATCGCCACGCTCGCCACCCAGGCCGAGGCCGAGGGCTTCGACGTGCTGATCGTCACCGGCGACCGCGACTCCTTCCAGCTGGTGTCCGACCACACCACGGTGCTCTACCCGACGAAGGGCGTCTCCGAGCTGACCCGGTTCACTCCGGAGAAGGTCGTCGAGAAGTACGGGTTGACGCCCGCCCAGTACCCCGACTTCGCGGCCCTGCGCGGCGACCCGTCCGACAACCTCCCTGGTATCCCCGGTGTCGGCGAGAAGACCGCCGCGAAGTGGATCAACCAGTTCGGTTCCTTCGCCGAGTTGGTCGACCGCGTCGACGAGGTCAAGGGCAAGGCCGGGCAGAACCTCCGCGACCACCTGGACGCGGTCAAGCTCAACCGCCGCCTCACCGAGATGGTCAAGGACGTCGAGCTGCCCAAGACGGTGATCGACCTGGAGCGCGCTCCCTACGACCGCACGGCCGTCGCGATGGTTCTCGACACCCTGGAGATCCGCAACCCCTCGCTGCGCGAACGGCTCCTCGCCGTCGACCCGGGCAGCGAGGAGGCCGACCCGACCCCGCCCGCCGAGAGCGGTGTCGCGGTCGACGGCTCGGTCCTCGGCACCGGCGAACTGCCCGGCTGGCTCGCCGACTACGGCACCGAGCCCCTCGGCGTCGCCACCGTCGACACCTGGACGCTCGGCTCGGGTTCGGTGACCGAGGTCGCGCTCGCCACCGCCGGGGGACCGGCCGCCTGGTTCGACCCCACCGAGCTGGACGAGAGCGACGAGAACGCGTTCGCGGCCTGGCTCGCCGACGCCGACCGCCCCAAGGTGTTCCACAACGCCAAGGGCGCGATGCGGGTCTTCGCCGAGCACGGCTGGACCATCAACGGCATCTCCATGGACACCGCGCTCGCCGCCTACCTGGTGAAGCCGGGCCGCCGCTCCTTCGACCTGGACGCGCTGTCCCTGGAGTACCTCGGCCGCGAGCTGGCTCCCGCCGCCACGGCCGACGGGCAGCTGGCCTTCGGCGCGGACGACGGCGCCGAGGCGGACGCCCTGATGGTGCAGGCCCGCGCGATCCTCGACCTGGGGGACGCCTTCGGGGAGCGCCTCCAGGAGGTCGGCGCGGCGGACCTCCTCCGGGACATGGAGCTGCCCACCTCGATCCTCCTCGCCCGCCTGGAGCGGTACGGCATCGCGGCCGACAAGGCGCACCTCGAAGCCATGGAGCAGATGTTCGCCGGTGCCGTGCAGCAGGCGGTGAAGGAGGCGCACGCGGCGGCCGGACACGAGTTCAACCTCGGCTCGCCCAAGCAGCTCCAGGAAGTTCTCTTCGGCGAACTCGGCCTGCCCAAGACCAAGAAGACGAAGACCGGCTACACGACCGACGCGGACGCCCTGGCCTGGCTCGCCAACCAGACCGAGAACGAACTGCCGGTCATCATGCTCCGCCACCGCGAACAGGCGAAGCTGCGCGTCACCGTCGAGGGCCTGATCAAGACGATCGCGACGGACGGCCGTATCCACACCACGTTCAACCAGACGGTCGCCGCGACGGGCCGTCTGTCGTCCACGGACCCGAACCTCCAGAACATCCCGGTCCGCACGGACGAGGGCCGCGCGATCCGCCGCGGCTTCGTGGTCGGCGAGGGCTTCGAGTCCCTCATGACCGCGGACTACAGCCAGATCGAACTGCGCGTGATGGCCCATCTCTCCGAGGACGAGGGCCTGTTGGAGGCGTTCACCTCGGGCGAGGACCTGCACACCACGGTCGCCTCCCAGGTGTTCTCCGTCGAGGGCCCGGCGGTGGACGCGGAGATGCGCCGCAAGATCAAGGCGATGTCGTACGGCCTCGCCTACGGCCTCTCGGCGTTCGGCCTCTCCCAGCAGCTGAACATCGACGCGGGCGAGGCGCGGGTCCTGATGGACACCTACTTCGAGCGTTTCGGCGGTGTACGGGACTATCTGCGCCGCGCGGTCGACGAGGCGCGGGCCACCGGCTACACGGCGACCCTCTTCGGGCGCCGCCGCTACCTCCCCGACCTCAACAGCGACAACCGTCAACGCCGGGAAGCCGCCGAGCGGATGGCCCTCAACGCACCGATCCAGGGCACCGCCGCCGACATCGTCAAGATGGCCATGCTCAAGGTGGACACCGCCCTGCGCGCGGCCGACCTCAAGTCCCGCATGCTCCTCCAGGTCCACGACGAAATCGTCCTGGAGATCGCCCCCGGCGAACGAGCGGCCACGGAGGAGATCGTCCGCCACGAGATGGCGGGCGCGGTACATCTCCGGGCGCCCCTCGACGTCTCGGTGGGAGTGGGCCCGGACTGGGAGTCGGCGGCGCACTAGCCCGCGGCGGTGCGGCGGAGGGTTGTCCCGAGCGGGCTCGTCACTTGGGCCCGCCTTGACTCTCCGCCGCAACGGCGAGCACACGCCACGGCACATTCCGGCGGTGCCGAACCCACTCCCGCCCCTTTCCAGCAACAGAAACTCCCCGCACAACCCCGCACAACCCCCGCACAACCCCTCGCCCACCCCACAGCGGACCCGTCACCCGCGTGGCCCTCGCGGAAGCGCCTCCCTCCCCCGGTGACCGTAAGGATGCGGGCATGGGTATACGCATGCTCCATCGCCGGTCGGGCCGGGCACGGACGCAGGCGCGGGCAGCGGGCGCCGCTGCCGCACCGGTCACGCCCCGCCCACCGGTCCCGGCCCTCGCCGCCGGCGCAAGCACCGCCCGCATCCCCGCCGACCTCACCATGGCCGTCCGGCACACGGCCGCAGGCCTCCGGTGCCGCCTCACGTTCCGGGACGACACGGTCGTAGACCCGCGAGAACAGGCCAGGCACCCGCAGGGGCCGGCCACCACCCCCACCGGCACTCCCGTGTGGCGGCTGTGGGCCGAGCTGGGGCGCGGCTATCTGGACCTCGTGCTCGCCCGGCTCCCGAGGTCACGCCCTGTGCACACCATGACGGTGTTCATCGCGACCCCGCCGGACGGCTCCGCTCCGCGCTGACCTCGTCGGGTGCCCCGGAGGTCGCCGGGCGCCAGACACGGACGCCCACGGCGTACAGCAGCACGCCCAGCACCAGCCCGGCCCCCGCTCCGAAGCACAGGGTCGGGATCAGGTCCCAGGCGGTCGCCGTCGAGCCCCAGTACGCCCACCAGTGGGAGGCCCGTTCCACCGCCGCCACCAGTGCGCAGCCGCCGATGACGGCACCGGCCACCCACCGGTCCCGTACCGACAGCACGGGCACTCCCACCGGCGCGGTGGCCGGAACCCGTCGTAGCGCACGTACGACGAACGCGGCGATCAACAGCGCGCCGACCGCCGAACTGCCGTACTGGAGAGCCGAGAACAGCGGTCTGCCGCCCAGCGTGCGGTCGAGGACGGGGAACAGCCGTACGCCCCACCGGTCGTGGTGCGTGAACGCGTCCCACACGACATGGGTCAGGCCGCCGAGGACCGCGGAGACGTACCACCACGCGGCCAGTGAAGGGGTGGCACGCGCGCGTGGCGTGCCGCAGCGCAGCAGGGTCGCCGTCCGGGGCCGGCGGGCGCGGGGGAGGAGGGCCACCAGGGGTTCGCGCAGCAGGAGCCACAGGGCGACCGTCGTCCAGGTGATGAGCACGTCGACCGTGAAGACGCCGGGGAAGGAGTGCGTGACGTTCCCGAACTCCATCGCCCCGGGGACCGCGCTCGCCGCGTAGTACGTCATGTCGGGGGCGAAGGAGCCCGCCACCAGCACCGCCGGTACCAGTCGGCCGCGCCCGCCGCCGTCGCCGCGCACGGCGGGCAGTACGGCGGCGGCATGACTCAAGGTGAACGGCAACAGGGGCTCCCCGTAGGAGTCATCGGCATATGGCCAGGTGGTGAATAACGGCCACCAACGGGTGCCCGTGCAAAGCAAGTTGTCGTAGGGTCGCCTGGGTCCCCGCGCGGGGCCCGCGGGCGGGCGGAGACGGAGAACAAGTACACACCATCCGATAACCACCACGAGGGCAACCTGCGGTGCGGCTCGACCGTCACAACAGGCGCAGAGGCAACAGAAAAGGCGGGCGCTCGGGCGTCCCTGGGAGGGGTTCACTCCATGACGGCGCATTTCGGCAGGCGACTGCGCAAGGGTGCGGCGACGACGGCGGTGGCCGCGGCAGCGGTCGCGGCACTGTCCGCGTCCCAGGCTCCGGCGGTGACCGGCGGTCACAGAACGCTTCCCGCCGGTCAGACCGCGCTCGATGCGAGTGACGGGAGCACCGACAACCACGGCGCCACCGGAGACTCGCCGTACTACACGGACCTCCCGCCGCTGAGCAGCCCGAACCCCAGTACGAGCCCCACCCAGTCGCCGTCCATAGGGACCCCCGTCTCGGTCGGCGAGGCCGAGGCGGGCATCCCCGCGACCGTCCTCGACGCCTACAAGAAGGCCGAGACGGAACTCGCCACCTCCAAGCCCGGCTGCAACCTGCCCTGGCAACTCCTCGCCGCCATCGGCAAGGTGGAGTCGGGCCAGGCGCGCGGCGGCCAGGTCGACGCGAACGGCACCACGACCTCCAAGATCCTCGGCCCCGCGCTCGACGGCAACGGCTTCGCGCTCATCAGGGACACCGACAACGGCAAGTACGACGGCAACAGCGAGTACGACCAGGCCGTCGGACCCATGCAGTTCATCCCGTCGACCTGGGCCTGGGCGGGCCGCGACGGCAACGGCGACGGGGTCAAGGACCCCAACAACGTCTACGACGCGGCGCTCGCCGCCGGCCACTACCTGTGCCGCAACAACTGGAACCTGTCGACCGACGCGGGCCTGCGCAGCGCGATCCTCAGCTACAACAACTCGACGGACTACCTGAACACGGTCCTGTCGTGGCTGGAGTACTACCGCAAGGGCACCCACTCGGTCCCGGACGGGGGGCGTAGCGACGACAACTCCACATCCAGCCCCTCGACCTCGACTCCGGGCACCTCGTCGCCGAGCCCGAGTCCGAGCACGCCGGGCGACACCACCAGCCCGAGCCCTTCCGTGCCGGCGACCCCGACGCCCACGCCGACCCCCACCGACACGGTGACCAAGCTGGCCGACGCGGGCACGGCGAAGCTCACCGCGACGGCGGGCGACGCGTTCACCAAGAAGATCAGCACCCGCGCCCAGGACGCGGCCGGCAAGGGCGTCGCCAAGGTCAAGGTCCGGTTCACCGTCGTCGGCACCACGGACGCCACGTTCGCCGGCGGCGAGAAGGTCGCCCTGGCCGTCACCAACGCCTCCGGCGTGGCCGTCGCCCCGGCCCTGCAAGCCGGCGAGACCACCGGTGACTTCACCGTCCGCGCCACACTCCTGGGCCGCGTGATCTCTGCTCTCGACTACACGGCGAGCGTCACGCCCCGGGTCGCCGACACCCTCGTCCGCACCAGCACCACCGCGCTGACCTGCACCCCGGGCGGCGAGTTCGCCGACCAGGTCGAGGTGAAGGCCACCGACGGCGGCGCGATCGCCGACAAGGTCGCGGCCACCGCGACCCTCATCAAGACTACCGACGACGCCACCGAGAACGACAAGGGCCCCTACTTCAAGGACGCCGACGGCAAGACCGTCCGCACCCTCACAGGCCTGGCCACGGACGCCGACGGCCTCCTGAAGCTGCCGAAGCTGTACGCGGACGACACCACCGGCACCTTCCTGCTCCGCATCACCACCACGGGCGGCGCGACCCTCACGGTCGAACTGACCGTGGCCGCGGCGACCGACACCTCCTCGCCGAGCCCCAGCCCGAGCCCGAGCGCCTCGGCCGACCCGAGCCCGTCGGCCTCACCGAGCGCGTAGTCCGACCGCACGACCCTGCGACAAGACAAGGGCGCCCCTCCGCTTCGGCGGGCGGGCGCCCTCGTCGTGTCCCCACCGCTCCGCGCTCGTCCGTGTGCAACGTGTTCTCATCTCGCCCGCGCGTTGCTACGGTGCCCGACCTGACGACCTATCAGTTCCTGAATCCATTGGTTTCTGTCTGTCGGGAGGCCGGCATGCGTGCCCTGATCGCCGCCGCGACCGGACTGGCGCTCGCGTTCGCGCTGATCCTGACCATCACCGCGATGGGCTCACCGATGGGGAAGACCTCCCCGAAACCGCTGCTGACGACGGTGCCCGCGCACCCGTAAACGATTGCGCAAGCGTTTACGCAAGCCTTTGCGCAAGCGTTTAACCGCCCGGGATGGAGGCCGAGATGCGCCGCAAGGCCAGCCTGATCCTGCTCGCTCTCGCCGTGTTCTTCACGGCGCTGTCCCCACTGCTGCGCTGGTACGCCTTCCCGCGCCTGGCCAAGATCCCGGCGAACCAGTACCAGGACATGGTCCTGGAGGCGAAGAACGCCACCCTCCTCGACTACGGCACCATGCAGGCCAAGACGGTCCCCAAGGTCACCATCGTGCAGACCCTCAAGGGCGACGTCGATGCCGCCAAGAAGATCGACAGGACCGCCGGCCGGGACGTCGTCGTCTGGGACGGCCTGTCCTACGTCCAGGGCCCCGACGGCAAGATGGTCTCCTCGATCCCCGAGCGCTACATCTTCGACGCGCACACCCAGGACCCCGTCCACGCCACCGGCGAGATGGTCGACGGCGACCCGGTGAAACGGGACGGCATCGAGTTCAAGTGGCCGTTCCTGACCCAGAAACGGGACTACGAGTACTTCGACGCGCAGACCCGCACCACCAACCCCATCCACTACAAGGGCACCCGGAACTTCCGCGGCGTCAAGGTCTACTACTTCGAGCAGACCATCCCCTGGACCAAGGTCCCCTTCCCCAGGACCATGCCGGTCAAGGGCATCACCCCGGAGTCCGTCGCGAAGACGGGCACCACCCGCTGGTACACCACGGTCCGCAGGTTCTGGGTCGAACCCGTCACCGGAGCACCGGTCTACGGCGAGGAGATCCACAAGGAGGAACTGCGCGGCGGCACCCTCCTGGGCGGTCGCGCGAAGGTGACGGCGTTCGCCGGTGACGTGAAGATGCGCGAGGACTACATCAAGCACACCGTCGCCCTGGTGAAGTCCAACCGCACCCTCGTCCTGCTGATGGTCTCCTACCTCCCCTGGGGCTTCCTGGCCCTCGGTCTCCTCCTGCTGGCGCTCTCCCTCTACCTGGAGGCCCGCGGCAGGCGCCCCGGCGACCCCGCCCCCGCCGAGGTCCAGGAACCGGAACCGGTCACCGCCTGAGCCGCGCGTTGGTGAACCGCGTGGCCTCGGCGGTCGCCGGGTCCTCGGGCCACGGGTGCTTCGGATACCGCCCCCGCAACTCGGCCCGCACGCCCCGGTACCCGTCCTTCCAGAAGGACGCGAGATCGGCGGTCACGGCGGCGGGCCGTCCGGCGGGGGACAACAGATGCACGAGCACCGGCACCCCCGCGACCTCCGGTGACGCCTGGAGCCCGAACATCTCCTGCAACTTCACGGCGAGGACGGGCTGTTCGGGGTTCCCGTAGTCGATGCGAACCCTGGACCCACTGGGCACGGCGAACCGCTCCGGAGCCAACTCGTCCAACCGCCCCGCGTCCCCCGAGGCCCACGGCAACAACCTCCGCAGCGCCTGCCCCGCCTCGATCCGCCCCAGATCGCTCCGCCGCCGGGCCCGCCCCAACTCCGGCTCCAACCACTCGTCCACGCGCGCGTGCAGCGCCTCGTCGGACACGTCCGGCCACGGCGCACCGACGTTCAGCCGCAGGAACGCGAGCCGCTGCCGCAGCACTTGGGCATCCGCCGACCACCGCAACAGCCCGAACCCTTCCTCCCGCAGCCCGTCGACAAGCGCGTCCCGTACGGCGACGGGGTCGGCGTCCTTGAGCCGCCGCACCGCTAACTCGACTGCCCCCAGCCGCTCGACACGCCGGGCCACGACGTCACCGTCGGCCCAGTGGACCTCGTCCACCTCGCTGAGCAGCGCCCCGGCGGCGAACCGGGCGACGTCCTCGTCGACGACGGCCCCGAGCTGCACGCGCGCGTGCCCTTTGCCGATGGGCCGGTCCGCCGCGGCGACGGCGATCCAAGGGGCGCCGCGGAGGGGGCTGTTGTCGGGCAGTTCGGCGCGGGTGCCTGAGACGAGGAGGTAGGAACCGCCGTCGGCCTTGGCGACCCGTTCGGGATAGGCGAGGGCGGCGACGAGTCCGACGAGGGCGTCATCGCTCTCGACGTTCACCTTCGCGAGAGGGGAGTCATGGGTGGCCGGTCGGGAAATCTCCGCCCCCACGGCCCGCAGCCGCCGAACCTCCGCACGCCACCGCCCGGCATAGGCGTCACCCCCACGCCGGGCGCGCCGCAAAGCTCCAGCGAGATCGTCGCCGTACTCCCGCGGAGCCTCCTCGCTGAGCAGCGCGACCACCTCCGCACCCGCCGCCCCCGTGTCCAACAGCGCCCGCCCCAGCCGGGGATGCAACCCCAGCCGAGCCAACTGCGCACCGCGAGCAGTGGCCCGCCCGCCCGAGTCGACCGCACCCACGGCGGTCAGCACATCCCGCGCAGCCGCCATCGCCCCGGCGGGAGGCGCGTCGAGCAACGCCAACCCCGATGCCCCAGGATCGCCCCAGCACGCCGCCTGGAGCGCGAACGCCGTCAGGTCGGCCACCTTGATCTCCGGCGCCGGAAAACGCGGCAGACGCGCGTCCTCGGCCTCCGCCCAGCACCGGTACACCGCCCCCGGCGCCTCCCGCCCGGCCCGCCCCGCCCGCTGCCGGCCGGCCGCCTGCGAGGCCCGTACCGTCGCGAGCGCGCTCAGCCCGCGCGCGTGATCGACCCGCGGCTCCCGCGCCAACCCCGAGTCCACGACCACCCGGACACCGGGAACCGTCAGCGAGGACTCCGCCACGGACGTCGCCAGCACCACCCGCCGCCGCGTCCCCGGGGACAGCACCGCGTCCTGCACGGCGGCCGGCGCCCGCCCGTGCACCTGGAGCACCTCGACTCCACCCAGGTCGCCCAACTGCCCTGCCACGCGCGCGATCTCGCCGACCCCGGGCAGGAAACACAACACGTCCCCGTCCCGCTCGGCCAGCGCCCGCTGTACCGTCGCCGCCACGTGCGTGAGCAGCGCCGGGTCCACCCGCATCCCGTGCGGCGGACGTACCGGCCGTGCCGGAGGCGTCCACACGACCTCCACCGGGTACGCGACACCCTCCGCCTCGACCACCGGTGCCCCGCCCAACAGCCGGGCCCAGCCCTGCGCGTCGGTCGTCGCGGACGCCGCGAGCAGATGCAACTCGGGCCGCAGCGCCTCCCGTACGTCGACCAGGAAGGCCGCCACGGTGTCCGCGTCCAGATGCCGTTCGTGGCACTCGTCCAGGACCACCGCGTCGACGCCGGTCAACTCCTGGTCCCGCTGAAGGCGTTGGAGCAGCACTCCGGTCGTGACGACCTCCACGCGTGCGTGCCGTCCCACGACCCGCTCACCGCGCACGGTGTAGCCGACGCTCTCCCCGACCTTCTCGCCCAGCAGCCAGGCCATCCGCCGGGCCGCCGCGCGTGCCGCGATCCGCCGCGGCTCGGCGACGACCACGCGCCGCGCGGGCCCCTCGTTCCCCTTGCCGAGCAGCCCGGCCAGCGCGAGCGGCACCAGCGTCGTCTTGCCGGTGCCGGGCGGCGCCACGAGCACCGCGGCACCGCCCGCCTCCAGGGCTGCGTCGAGGCCGGGCAGGGCACTGCGGACGGGCAGCGCGTCGAGGGCGTCGTAGCGGATCACGCCCCCAGTGTCGTACGGCTTCCGGAACGGCCTCTACGCGCGCGTGCCCGTGTTCCCTCAGTCCCGCCCGCGGTCGCGTTCGCAGACGTAGATCGCCGTTCCCGGGATCAGGTTGCCGCGCAGGGGCGACCAGCCGCCCCACTCGGCGGTGTTCCAGGACGGCCACTCCGGCTCGACGAGGTCCACCAGGCGCAGGCCCGACGCCACGATGTCGCGGATGCGGTCGCCGAGGGTGCGGTGGTGCTCGACGTAGACCGCGCGGCCGTCGTCGTCCTGCTCGACGTACGGAGTGCGGTCGAAGTAGGAGGCCGAGACCGTGAGTCCCTCGGGGCCCGGCTCGTCGGGGAACGCCCAGCGGATCGGGTGCGTGGCCGAGAAGACGAACCGGCCGCCGGGCCGCAGCACCCGGTGCACCTCGCGCAGCACCAGGGCCGGGTCGGCGACGAACGGCAGCGCCCCGTACGCCGAGCACGCCAGGTCGAAGGATTCGTCCGCGAAGGGCAGCGCGCCCGCGTCGGCGCACACCAGAGGGAACGATCCGCCAATGCGCAGCGCGTGCTGGAGCTGGCGGTGCGAGAGGTCCAGGGCCACCGGGCGGGCACCCTGGGCGGCCAGCCAGCGCGAGCACTGGGCCGCGCCGGCGCCGATCTCCAGGACGTCCTTGCCCTTCAGCTCCTCCGGCGGGCCGAGGAGTTCGGCCTCCACTTCGTCGAGGCCCTCGGGGCCCCACACGAAGCGGTCGTCGCCGAGGAACGTGCCGTGTTCGACCTGGTAGTCGTCCGCGTTCCGGTCCCACCAGCCGCGGTTGGCGCGGGAACTCTCGGTGACGTCGGCGTCACGTCGGGTGGCTTCCGGTTCGAACGTATCGGGCTCTTGGATGATCGGCTCCCTCGTCGTACTCTTCCGTCACCTCTACGGTGCGGCTGTCCCGGCGGCGTCACTGAAGGGGTGTGTCAGGCCTGCGTGGCCTCGCGGGACACGTTTTGTGCCGGGTATGCGGCGATCCGCCCCGGGTGTGCGCCTTCGCGCATTGACCCTGTCCGGCTGCCCCCGTATGCTACAAGTTGCGCTGCGGGCCTGCGCACCTCAGACGTAGCAGGTTGCGCTCGCATCTGTATGTATGTCCCCTCGGTTTTCGAGGCGCCACCGGACACCTGGTGTTCCGGATCGGCGCTTCCTTGGCTGTCCGGCCTTCTGCAGAGCGAAGCGAAAAAGGCTCTCGGCGTGAGCAGTACCTACGACTTCAATGTCCGTACCGGAGCCCTTTCCCACATGACGAGCAGCACCGAGACCACCGCCACCACCCCGCAGGTAGCGGTCAACGACATCGGTAACGAGGAAGCCTTCCTCGCCGCGATCGACGAGACGATCAAGTACTTCAACGACGGCGACATCGTCGACGGCGTCATCGTGAAGGTCGACCGGGACGAGGTCCTGCTCGACATCGGTTACAAGACCGAAGGTGTCATCCCGAGCCGCGAGCTCTCGATCAAGCACGACGTCGACCCGAACGAGGTCGTCAAGGTCGGCGACGAGATCGAAGCCCTTGTTCTCCAGAAGGAGGACAAGGAAGGCCGCCTGATCCTCTCGAAGAAGCGCGCCCAGTACGAGCGCGCCTGGGGCACCATCGAGAAGATCAAGGAAGAGGACGGCATCGTCACCGGTACCGTCATCGAGGTCGTCAAGGGTGGACTCATCCTCGACATCGGCCTCCGTGGCTTCCTGCCGGCTTCTCTCGTCGAGATGCGTCGTGTCCGCGACCTCCAGCCCTACGTGGGCAAGGAGCTCGAAGCCAAGATCATCGAGCTGGACAAGAACCGCAACAACGTGGTCCTGTCCCGCCGTGCCTGGCTGGAGCAGACCCAGTCCGAGGTCCGCCAGACCTTCCTCACGACCCTCCAGAAGGGTCAGGTCCGCTCCGGCGTGGTCTCCTCGATCGTCAACTTCGGTGCCTTCGTGGACCTGGGTGGCGTCGACGGTCTGGTCCACGTCTCCGAGCTGTCCTGGAAGCACATCGACCACCCCTCCGAGGTTGTCGAGGTCGGCCAGGAAGTCACCGTCGAGGTCCTCGACGTCGACATGGACCGCGAGCGCGTCTCCCTGTCGCTGAAGGCGACCCAGGAAGACCCGTGGCAGCAGTTCGCCCGCACCCACCAGATCGGCCAGGTCGTGCCCGGCAAGGTCACGAAGCTGGTTCCGTTCGGTGCGTTCGTCCGCGTGGACGAGGGCATCGAGGGTCTGGTGCACATCTCCGAGCTGGCCGAGCGCCACGTGGAGATCCCGGAGCAGGTCGTCCAGGTCAACGACGAGATCTTCGTCAAGGTCATCGACATCGACCTTGAGCGTCGCCGGATCTCGCTGTCCCTGAAGCAGGCCAACGAGTCCTTCGGTGCCGACCCGGCCTCGGTCGAGTTCGACCCGACGCTCTACGGCATGGCCGCGTCGTACGACGACCAGGGCAACTACATCTACCCCGAAGGCTTCGACCCCGAGACCAACGACTGGCTTGAGGGCTACGAGACCCAGCGGGAGGCGTGGGAGCACCAGTACGCCGAGGCGCAGCAGCGGTTCGAGCAGCACCAGGCGCAGGTCATCAAGTCCCGCGAGGCCGACGCCCAGGCGGCGGCCGAGGGTGTCGACACCCCGGGTGCGGCTCCGGCCGCGGCCGGTGGCGGCGGCGGTTCGTACTCCTCCGAGGGTGCGGACACGTCCGGTGCCCTGGCTTCGGACGAGGCGCTCGCTGCCCTGCGTGAGAAGCTGGCCGGCGGCCAGAGCTGATCACCTGAGCAGTAGCTCTTGAACTGAGGGGCCGTACCTTTCGAGGTGCGGTCCCTCAGTCGTTTCCCCGGCCTTGCAGAAACTTGTGGGATACATCAGTAACTGCCGTGCCGTAACCGGCCGTTGGCACGCTTCCCCGGTCATTCATGATCGGAGAGGGGAGCCGGACCATGGCAAGCGACCAGAGCCGACGTGCTTTTCTGCGGAACGTGGGCCTCACCGGTGGAGCGGGCACCATGTTCGCCACCATGGGCGCCCTCGGGCTCGCCCCCACCGCCCAGGCAGCCCAGCGGGAACAGCCCTTCCGGGCCCTCAACGCAAGCGACTTCACGCTCACCGGACGCGGTGCCGCCAAGGTCGTCATCGTCGGCGGTGGCATCGCCGGACTGACCACGGCGTACGAACTGGGCAAGGCCGGCTACGACTGTACGATCCTGGAGGCCAGGGACCGCACCGGAGGCCGCAACTTCACCGTCCGCGGCGGCGACACGACGACCGACCTCTACGGCAACCGGCAGACCGCGCGGTTCGCCGACGGGCACTACATGAACTGCGGTCCCGCGCGGATCCCGCAGTGGATGGTCACCCTCGACTACTGCCGTGAACTCGGCGTCCCCATCCAGGTGTTCACCAACGTCAACGCGGACGCGTACCTCTACAACGAGTCCGCGGGCATGACCAAGCCCGAGCGCTACCGCACCGCCAAGGCCGATGTCTACGGCTATGTCTCGGAGTTGCTCGCCAAGGCCACCGACAAGGGCGCCCTGGACAAGGAGTTGACCGCCACCGACCAGGAGCGGCTCGTCGAGTTCCTCAAGGACTGGGGCGAGCTGGGCGACACGCTGAAGTACACGGGCGGTGAGCGGCGCGGGTACTCGACCGTCCCGGCCGCCGCGGGCACCCCCGGTGTACTGCTCGGGGACGTACCCACCGCCTCCCAGGTGCTCGCCAGCGGCGTCGGCCGCTACTTCTCCTTCGAATTCGGCTTCGACCAGGCCATGTTGATGTTCCAGCCGGTCGGCGGCATGGACCAGATCCCGAAGGCGCTGACCCGGGCGATCGGCGCCCATCGCATCCGTACCGGGGCGGTCGTCTCCAAAATCACCGACAAGGGGAGTGGTGTTTCGGTCACCTACACCCAGGGAGGCCGTACGAGGGTCGTCGAGGCCGACTACTGCGTCGGCGCCCTGCCGCCCAACATCCTCGCCAAGATCCCGCACAACCTCGGCTCCGGCGTCCAGACCGCCCTTGAGGCGATCACCCCGTCGTCCGCAGCCAAGATCGGCCTGGAGTACAAGTCCCGCTGGTGGGAACTCGATCACCGGATCTACGGCGGCATCACCGAGACCGACCAGGACGTCACCCACATCTGGCACCCTTCGTACGGCTTCCAGGGTGAGCGGGGCGTCCTCATCGGGTACTACAACTACGACGACGACGCGGACTCGTACGCGAAGCTCTCCCCGAAGGGGCGCGAGGAGCGGGCGGTGGCCGTGGGCGTGAAGATCTACGGGGAGAAGTACCGCAGCGAACTGGCATCGTCCTTCTCCCACCACTGGCGTCAGACGCCCCACCTGGAGGCCGCGTGGCACGACACCCCCGGCGGCCCCGACGACGTCCGCTACAAACCGCTCAACGAACCCACGGGACGCGTCTACTTCGCAGGCGACTGGCTCAGCTACACAGACGCCTGGCAGCACGGCGCGTTCTCCTCCGCCCGCAAGGCCGTGATCGCGCTCCACGCGCGCGTGCTGTCCTCGTGACGTGGGCGCTCTCCTGGTGACGCGGGGGAGCGGCGCATGAAAAGCCAGTAAGAGGCGCCTGATCAGGGGCATGGGCGGGAATGCCCATGCCCTGGAGGGCGTTGTGCAGTACGAACACGAGGAGGAGCGGTCACAGTGCTTGATCCGCAGGGTTTGTACGCATGGGAGCCGAAGGGCCTGGCCGTCGTCGACATGGCGCTCGCACAGGAGTCGGCCGGTCTTGTCATGCTCTACCACTTCGACGGATACATCGACGCGGGCGAGACGGGCGACCAGATCGTCGAACGACTGCTCGACACGCTGCCGCACCAGGTCGTGGCCAGATTCGACCACGACCGGCTCGTGGACTACCGCGCCCGCCGTCCGCTGCTCACCTTCAAGCGTGACCGGTGGACCGACTACGAGGAGCCCACGCTCGACGTACGACTGGTCCAGGACGCCACCGGAGCGCCCTTCCTGCTGCTCTCCGGCCCCGAGCCGGACGTGGAGTGGGAGCGCTTCGCCCTGGCCGTCCAGCAGATCGTGGAGCGCCTCGGTGTCCGCCTGTCCGTGAACTTCCACGGCATCCCCATGGGCGTCCCGCACACCCGCCCGGTGGGCCTGACCCCGCACGGCAACCGCACCGACCTCGTCCCGGGCCACCGCAGCCCCTTCGACGAGGCGCAGGTCCCCGGCAGCGCCGAGGCGCTCGTCGAGTACCGCCTCATGGAGGCCGGCCACGACGTCCTGGGCGTCGCCGCGCACGTCCCGCACTACATCGCCCGCTCCCCGTACCCGGACGCGGCCCTGACCGTCCTGGAGGGCATCACCGCGGGCACCGGACTGGTCCTCCCGGGCATCGCGCACTCCCTGCGCACCGAGGCCCACCGCACCCAGACCGAGATCGACCGCCAGATCCAGGAGGGCGACGAGGAACTCGTGGCGCTCGTCCAGGGCCTTGAGCACCAGTACGACGCCGCCGCGGGCGCCGAGAGCCGCGGCAACATGCTCGCCGAGCCGGTCGAGATCCCGTCCGCGGACGAGATCGGCCAGGAGTTCGAGCGCTTCCTGGCGGAGCGCGAGGGCGACAACTGACGGACGAGTCGGCGGTCGTGGCGTCGGTTGCCGGGTGGCCTGTCAGTGACAGGCCGTAGGCTTCTGTCCATGCTGAAGGTCGGCCTCACCGGGGGCATCGGTGCCGGTAAGAGTGAAGTGTCGCGGCTGCTCGTCGGATACGGCGCCGTCCTGATCGACGCCGACCGCATCGCGCGCGAGGTCGTCGCGCCCGGAACCCCCGGGCTCGCGGCGGTCGTCGAGGCCTTCGGCGAGGACGTGCTCGGTGCGGACGGCGGCCTCGACCGGCCGAAGCTGGGCAGCATCGTCTTCGCCGACCCCGAGAAGCTCGCCGTGCTCAACTCGATCGTCCACCCCCTGGTGGGCCGGCGCTCCCGAGAGCTCGAAACCGCGGCGGCCGACGACGCCGTGGTGATCCACGACGTACCCCTCCTCGCAGAGAACGCCCTCGCCGCGCTGTACGACCTCGTGATCGTCGTCGACGCGAGCCCCGAGACACAGCTCGACCGGCTGGTGCGGCTGCGCGGCATGACCGAGGAGGACGCACGCGCGCGTATGGCCGCCCAGGCGACGCGCGAGAAGCGGCTCGCCATCGCGGACATCGTCATCGACAACGACGTACCCCTGGAGGAGCTGGAGCGGCGCGTACGGGACGTATGGGAGGAACTCGTGCGCAGGGCGCACGCGCCCCAGCAGCCACCCCAGGAATAGCGGGGCTTCTCCCGGGCGTTGAAACGTCCGAGCGAGGGAAGGAATTCGCCGTGCCCGAGAACAGCGGAACAACCGGACGTACTCCGGAGACGCATGTCATCGACTTCCGCGCCGCAGAGCAGCTGCTCGCCGCGCGGGACCCGCGGGGCGCGGTGAAGCTGCTCGACAACGTCATCGACGCGCACCCCGAGAACACCGCCGCCCGCCTGCTGCGCGCGCGAGCCTTCTTCGCCGCCGCGCAACTGCGCCCCGCCGAGCTGGAGTTCACCATCGTCCTGGAGCGAGAGCCGGACAACGCGTTCGCGCACTTCGCGCTCGCCCGCACCTACGAGCGGCAGGGACGCGCCGACCAGGCCAAACGCCACTTCAGGCTGGCCGCCGCGCTCGATCCCCAGCCGCAGTACCTGAAGGCGGCCCGCTTCGACGGATAGGCCCCCGCGCGCGAGTCGGTCAGTCGGTCAGGGGTGGCGGTGCTCCGGCGGTCGGTACGGCGGGATGTCGGGGCCCGGCTGGTAGTGCGGGCCCTGGCGCATATGTCTGAGGATCATGGCCATGTCGACCGTGACGATCAGCCACAGGACCCCGCAGGCCGCCGCCCAGCCGGGGCGCCCGGCGAGTGCGAACGCGGCCGTGCCGAAGATCGTCCAGACCAGCCCCCACACGCTCAGCCAGAACCGCGCCCGCAGCGGACTGCGCGCTGTCGTCGGCTCACTGCCCGTACGCATATCCGGATCACTACTCCTCCTTGCAACGTACTCTTCGGGTCGGACGTTCTCCACAGGTAGAGACCCGACAGGGAGGGGAAGCGCACTGTGCTGCCGGACGCCGACGAACTGCCCGAGGTCCTGCTCGACCTCGCCGTACCCCACGAGGACATCAACGAACTGGTCCGACTGCGCCGGGTGTTGGCGCGCGACCCCGATGCGGTAGAGCTCCTGGAGGAGTGTGTCGGGGAACTGGTGAAGGACATCGGGGAGCACGGCCACTGGACCCGGCTCACCGAGCTGCTCCTCGCCCGGCTGCCCGAGGCCCCACCCGAGATCGGCCCCTACTTCTCGGTGTACGTGTTCGTCGCCGCGCTGCCCGCCACGCACGCGTACCACCGCGAACGCGGCATCCCCGCGGACGTCTCCCGGCGCACCCTCGCCGACCTGGGACGCAACATCGCGGTGCACCACAAACGGTTCGGCGGGGGAGGCCTGCCGTTCCCGCAGTGGCTCGTCCCGCACTTCCGCGGCGAGCTGTACCAACTGGGGCGACTTCAGTACGAACGTGCACGGCTGGGCGAGCGCACCGCACAGGCGCTCAAGGCGGCCGGGCTGGACGTCGAGCCCGGATCGCCCTGCCTGAACCTGCACATCCCCGACTTCCAAGGACCGCTCTCGCCGACCGCCTACGACCGCTCGCTGGAGCTGGCCCGCCCGTTCTTCGCCCGGCACTTCCCCGAGGAACACCACGCGATCGCGGTCTGTCACTCCTGGCTGCTGGACCGGCAGTTGAAGCAACACCTGCCCGCCGACTCGAACATCGTCCACTTCCAGGAACGGTTCCGGGTGGCCTACGACGACACGGAGCCGACCGACGGCGATCCGGTCCAGTTCGTGTTCGGCAACCCCGCACTGCCGGTGGCGACCCTGCCTCGGCGCACCTCCGTGGAGCGGGCCGTCGGCGACCATCTGCGGGCGGGCGGGCACTGGTACCTCGGGCACGGCTGGTTCCCGCTCTGAGCCGGGCCCGCCGTCCGGGTCCAGCGGGTTCCGCCCCAACGGTTGCCTCTCCCAAGGGAATTGACTCGTACGGGTGAACCAGTGCGAGTCGGGAACGGGCGTGCGGTCGCGAGCCGTTTGACGGGCATGCGACTCGAAATGCGTGAGGGGTACGAGGGGACAGGACCCGGGGCGATCACCCCGGACGGCTGCGCGGTGGAGCTGTATTCACGGCTGCCCGTGGGAGCGGAGCCGGACATCATCACGGCGGCCGTGCCGGCGGGCGCGCGCGTCCTGGAGCTGGGCAGCGGGGTGGGACGGGTGACCCACCCCCTCCTGGAGCGCGGGTTCACGGTCACGGCGGTCGACGAGTCCGCCGAGATGCTGGAGCGGATCCGGGGCGCGCGCACGATATGCAGCCCCATCGAGAATCTCGACCTGGGCGAGACCTTCGACGTCGTGATGCTGGCGTCGTTCCTGGTGCACGCCGGAGACGAGGAGGTGCGGCGCGGACTGCTGAGGACCTGCGTACGGCATGTCGCGGCGGGCGGCTGCGTGCTGATCCAGCGGGAGGGCGAGGACTACCACTTGAATCTGCCGCGCGAGCGGGTCGACCCCAGCGGCTTCACCCTACGGATGGTGTCGGCGGAGCCGGTCGGGGACGGGGTCAACTCGGTGCGCGCGGAGTATGTGTTCCCGGACGCGGTCTGGACCCAGACGTTCCTGGCCCGGCCGTTGACGAAGGATCAGTTCGAGGAGGCGCTGGCGGAGGCGGGACTGAAGGTGGACAGCTATCTGACACCGGACCGGGTGTGGGTGCGGGCGGTGCCGATGGACTGACGGTCTGAGGGCGGGCAGCACGGGGAGGTGCCGCGACTGCCCCGACGGCTGTGACCCGCGTCCGATCTCACCGTTGCGTGCCCCGGCGGGTGTTGTGGCGGGCGGTGCCGTGTGCTCCGCGGTGCGGATCGGGCGTTTCGCCGGGGGAGCCGGAGGTGGGCAGATCGCGCAGGCGTTCCAGTTCGCGGCGGTCGCGCTTGGTGGGGCGGCCGGTGCCGCGGTCGCGGACACCGGCCGGGGCCACGGTCTCGCGGGGCGGGGGCGGCGGGGAGTTGTCCACGTAGCACTCGGCGGCGACGGGAGGGCCGACCCGCTTGCGGATGACGCGCTTCACGACAACGATCCGCTCCCGGCCCTCGTGGCGCAGGCGTACCTCGTCGCCGACGCGGACGGAGTGGGCGGGCTTCACCCGCTCGCCGTTGACGCGGACGTGGCCGCCCTTGCAGGCGGCGGCGCCCATGGAACGGGTCTTGACCAGACGGACGGACCAGATCCAGCTGTCGACGCGGACGCTCTCGCCGTTCGAGGGACCGGCGGCAACGGCGGCGGCCACGGCATCGCCCCGCGGTTCGGGCGCGGGGCGATGGTCGTCGGTCTCGTCGCTCACGTCATCGCTCACGTCGTCGCTCTCGTGCACGCCCTCGGAAGCCATGCGCCGATTTTAGTCCCCGGGGGACATCGGGCAGTGGCGGTTGCCGACGCCGCCGGTCGGGGTGATCGGCCGATCCGCGGCCGCCCGGTGCTCTGCCCGGTCGGCACCGGAGCCCGCGCGGTGATCGCCGAAGCCCTTGCGATGTTCGCCGGAGCCCGTGCGGTGATCGCCGGAGCCCGTACGGTGAGGGGATGAACCTGTCCGACCTCGATCGCGGGATCACCGGCTGCCGGGCCTGTCCCCGGCTGGTCGCCTGGCGTGAGGAGGTCGCCCGCACCAAACGCGCGGCCTTCGCCGACTGGACGTACTGGGGCCGCCCGGTACCCGGCTTCGGTCCCGCCGACGCACCCCTGCTGATCATCGGCCTCGCCCCGGCCGCGCACGGTGCGAACCGGACCGGCCGCATGTTCACGGGTGATCGCTCCGGGGACGTCCTGTACGAGGCCCTGTACGACGTGGGTCTCGCCTCGCAGCCGACCGCCGTGAGTGCCGACGACGGCCTGGAGCTGTACGGCGTGCGCATCACCTCGCCGGTGCGCTGCGCACCGCCCGCCAACAAGCCCACCCCCGAGGAGCGCGACACCTGCCGTTCCTGGCTCGTCGACGAACTGACGCTGCTGCGGCCGACGTTGAAGGCCGCGATCGTGCTCGGCGGCTTCGGCTGGCAGGCCGCGCTGCCCGCGTTCGCGGCGGCGGGATGGGCCGTGCCGAAGCCGCGACCGGCGTTCGGGCACGGGGTGCGGGTGCCGCTCGACGGCCTCGACCTCTTCGGCTGCTTCCACGTCAGCCAGCGCAACACCTTCACCGGGAAGCTCACCCCCGCGATGCTGCGGGACGTGCTGCGCACGGCGGCCGGGGCGGCGGGGCTGCCGACCGCCGCGCCATAACGTGTGGCAGGGGATTCGCGGCGGACGTTAGGGTCGCCGGATGGGCCTGTATCCGGAGATCGAACCGTACGACCACGGCATGCTCGACGTCGGAGACGGCAACCTCGTCCACTGGGAGACCTGCGGAAACCCGCACGGCAAGCCGGCGGTCGTGCTGCACGGCGGTCCGGGATCGGGCTGTTCCCCCTACCCCCGGCGCTACTTCGATCCCGCCGTCTACCGGATCGTGCTGCTCGACCAGCGCGGCTGCGGACGTTCCACCCCGCACGCGAGCCGCTACGACACCGACATGAGCGTGAACACGACGGCTCATCTGATCGCCGATCTGGAGCTGCTGCGGCGGCACTTGGGGATCGAACGGTGGCTGGTGTGGGGCGCGTCGTGGGGCTCGGTGCTCGGACTGCGGTACGCGCAGACGCATCCCGGGGCGGTGTCGGAGCTGGTGCTGACCTGCGTGGCCACCGGTTCCGATCCGGAAGTGGCCTTGCTGACCAGGGGACTTGGGAAAATCTTCCCCGAGGCCTTCGAGCGGTTCATCGGTGAACTGCCCGTGGGGGAGCGCGACGGGAACCTCGCCGCCGCCTACAACCGGCTCATCGAGTCCCCCGACCTGGCGGTGCGGGAGCGGGCGGCGCGTGCGTGGACCGACTGGGAGACGGCGATCATCCCCGCCCCGCCGCGCTCCGAAAAGCGGTACGAGGACCCGAAGTTCCGCATGTGCTTCGCCCGCACCGTCACGCACTACTTCGGCAACGACCACTTTCTCGGCGAGGGCAACGACGAGGGCGTCGTACTCCGGGACGCGCACCTGCTCAAGGGCATCCCCGGCACCCTCGTCCAAGGCAGCCTCGACCTCGGCAACCTTGTCGGTTGCGCCTGGCGGCTGCACCATGCCTGGCCCGGCAGCGAGTTGGTGATCGTGGACGAGGCCGGGCACAACGCGAGCGCGCCCGGTGTCGCGGAGGCGCTGGTGGCGGCGACGGACAAGTACGCCCGCCGTCAGCCCAGTTGATCCCCTGCGGTGCCGAAAAGATGGCGCACCGTGGAGCGGTAGTTCGCCTGGACGTGGCTGAGGGCGTGGGCGCGGGCTCGGTCCGGGTCGCCGGAGGCGATCGCCGCGTACAACTCCTCGTGCTCGGTGAGGAGTTGGGGCCACTCCTCGTTCTGCCGGGTGAGCCAGCGCAGTCGGCCGTCGACCGGTTCCATGACCGAGATCAGCAGGCTGTTGCCGGCCAGGGCCAGAATGCGGTCGTGGAAGCGGGTGTTGACGTCGGTGATGGCCTCGGCGTCGTCGGACCGGGTGGCCTCGGCCGCGCTGTCCAGCAACTCCCGTAGTTCGGCGAGTGCTTGAGGGGTGGCGCGGGTCGCGGCGAGCCCGGCCGCGTACACCTCCAGCGCCTCGCGCAGCTCGAACAGCTCCTTGACGTCGGTCGGGGTCAGCCGTCGTACGACCGTACGGCGGGCCGACTCGAACAGGACGAAGCCCTCCGCCACCAGGGCCCGGATCGCCTCCCGGACCGGCACGCGCGAGACACCGAAGCGTTCGGCCAGCTCGCGTTCCACCAGCCGGTCTCCGGGACGGAGACGACCGGCGATGATGTCCTGCCGCAGGGTCGCCAGGACGCGTTCGCGCACCGCCCCGAGGGGTTCGATCTTCGCTGTCATGGAGCTCATGGAGCCATCTTCGCCGACTCCGGGTGTCTTTTACGGAGCGTTAACAGTGGTGACATCGGTCGGAACCGTTGACGGGAGGACCATGACGGCAGTTTGGTATACCAAACGACACCGGAAGCCGTCCCGCCCACGCCTGTTCCCCTCCCGCCCCCCACGCCCTCCGCGCTCTCCCGTCCCCTCGCCCTGGAGGCCCCCGTGTCACTCGCCGACCGTGCCGTAGTCACCGGCACACCAGCGTTCGTCCCCGACCCCCGGCTCACCAACGAAGACCTCGCCCCCGCCGACAAGCGCAACTGGAAGGTCTTCGACCTCTTCGCCATGTGGATGTCGGACGTCCACAACCTCGGCAACTACACGTTCGCCGCAGGCCTGTTGGTGCTCGGCATGAACGTCTGGCAGGTCTTCACCTCGCTCCTCGTCGGCTTCGTGCTCATCTACGTCGGCATGAACTGGATGGGGAGGATCGGGCAGGCGCACGGCGTCCCGTTCCCGGTCGTCAGCCGCATCAGCTTCGGCGTGTGGGGCGCCAACATCCCGGCCCTGATCCGGGCCGTGATCGCCATCATGTGGTACGGCATCCAGACCTATCTGGCCTCCGTCGCCGTCAACGTGATGCTGCTGGCCGCCTGGCCGGGCCTGGAGTCCTGGACTCACCACTCCTTCCTGGGACTTGACGCCCTCGGCTGGGTCTCGTTCGTGTCCCTGTGGCTGATCCAGGCGGTGATCATCAGCCAAGGCATGGAATCCGTACGGAAGTTCCAGGACTTCTGCGGCCCGGCGATCTGGCTGGTGATGATCGCGCTGGCCATCTGGGTGCTGGCGAAGGCCGGTTGGTCGATCTCGCTGACCTCCACCCCGCACCCGGTCTCGTTCGGCGAGCAGTGGCGCCAGTGGTTCGGCGCGATCGGCCTGATCCTCGCGACCTACGGCACGCTGATGCTCAACTTCTGCGACTTCTCCCGCTTCGCACCCGACTACAAGACCGTCCGCCGAGGCAACTTCTGGGGTCTGCCCATCAACTCCACGGCGTTCGTGGTCGTTTCGGTGATCGTCACGGCCGGTTCGCTGGAGGTCTGGGGCCAAGCCATCACGGATCCGGCCGAGTTGGTGGCCAAGGTCGGCAACACCTGGGTGATGGTGCTGGGCGCGTTCACGTTCGCCGTCGCCACCATGGGCGTCAACATCGTCGCCAACTTCGTCTCCCCGGCGTACGACCTGGCCAACGTCTGGCCGCAGAAGATCACCTTCAGGATCGGCGGCATGATCAGCATGGTCGCCGCGCTGGTCGTCACCCCGTGGAACCTGTTCTCCAACCCCACGGTCGTCAACTACTTCCTCGGCGGCCTCGGCGCCTTCCTGGGCCCGCTGTTCGGCGTGATCATGGTCGACTACTACTGGGTCAAGCGCGGCCGTGTCGACGTCCAAGAACTCTTCGACGCGACCCCCGGCTCCCGCTACTACTACCGCAGGGGCGTCAACCCCAAGGCCCTGTGGGCGTTCCTGCCCTCGGCGGGCGTCGCGGCCGTACTCGCACTCGTGAAGACGTTCAGCGACGTCGCCCCGTACTCGTGGTTCATCGGTACGGCCCTGGGCGCCGGCCTGTACCTGCTGATCTGCCGCAGCGACCGCGCCGCCGCCGAGCCCGCCGCCCCCGAGCCGGTGGAGGTCTGAGCGGAGTGCGCATCGTCGTCACCAACTGCAACACCACGCAGGAGATGACCGAGGAGATCGTACGAGGTGCCCGGGCCGCCGCAGGCCCGGGCACCACCGTGACCGGACTGACCCCCGCGTGGGGCCCCGAGTCCGCGGAGGGCTGGCTCGACAGTTACCTCTCGGCCGCGGCCGTCATGGACCTGCTGCGGACCTACGACGGCCCGTCCTACGACGCGGTCGTCATGGCCGGCTTCGGGGAGCACGGACGGGAAGGCGTCCGGGAGTTGGTGGACGTACCGGTCGTCGACATCACCGAGGCGGCTGCCCATCTGGCCTGTCTGCTGGGCCGCCGCTACGGCGTCGTCACCACGCTGGAACGCTCGTGCGGCCAGATCGAGGACAGCCTGGAACTGGCCGGGGTGGGCCGCAACTGCGCGGCGGTGGTGGGCACGGGGCTGAGCGTCCTCGACCTCGGCGGCGACGAGGACCGTACGGAGGCGGCGTTCCTCGCGGCGGCGGAACGGGCGTGCGCGGCCGGGGCCGAGGTGCTGGTCCTGGGCTGCGCGGGGATGACGGGCCTCCAACGGGCGGTGGGGGAGAAGCTGGGGCTGCCGGTGGTCGACGGGGTCGGCGCGGCGGTGAAACTCGCGGAGTCGCTGGTGGGGTTGGGATTGAGGACGAGCAGGGCGGGGAGTTATGCGAGCCCGGTGCCCAAGAAACGAGCCTGGGGTGGAGGTTTTTAGGGGCGCCGGGCCGTATCGATTTGCGGCTCCTCCGCGTGGGCGCGACAAGCCACGACGGCGCCGCACCCGCCGAACAACACATCGCGGCACTCTCGACAGCGCATCCGTAGGGGTGATCTTGCAGCGACCTGACCGGCGTTACGGCGACTCGTGGAAGCGTGCCCCGCAAACTCCCGGAAGGACGAGCCCTCACCGGCAAGAACGGAGCCTCCCTTGCCCACACCGGTACAGCGAGCCCTCCTCGCCACGCTCCTCGCGGGACTCTGCTGTGCCGGGGCGACCCGCGACGTACCGGAACCCTTCTGGACCACCCCCGACTCGCGCGCCGCGCGCCAGGCGGCCACCTGGCGCGAGGACGGCCGAACAGCCGACGCCACGCTGATGGACCGCATCGCCGCCAGACCCGAGGCCGAGTGGCTGAACGGCCCCAACCCCGGCCCGGTCGTCCGCGCCCGCACCACCGCCGCCGCCCGCGCCGGACAGACCGCCGTACTCGTGGCGTACTACATCCCGAACCGCGACTGCGGCCAGTACTCGCTGGGCGGCGCCCCCACCGCGACCGTCTACCGCACCTGGATCGACGAGTTCGCGACCGCCCTCGGCGACCGGGGCGCCTACGTCATCGTCGAACCGGACGCCGTCGCCCAGGTGGTCGCCGGCTGCACCCGGGTCGTGGCGAACGACCGATACGCCCTGCTCGCCTACGCCGTCGACCGCCTCAAACGCCAACTGCACACCCGCGTCTACCTCGACGCCGGCAACTCCGGCTGGATCCCCGAGGCCTGGCGACTGGTCGACGCGCTGAAGGCGTCCGGCGTCGCCCGAGCCGACGGGGTCGCCCTGAACGTCTCCAACTTCCAGACGAACAAGGCGAGTTCGACATACGGCGACCAGCTCTCCAAGGACCTCGCCGACACGCACTACGTCATCGACACCAGCCGCAACGGCAACGGCCCCTACGCCGGCACCGACTCCTGGTGCAATCCGCCCGGCCGCGCCCTGGGCACCCCGCCGACGACCCGCACAGGCAACCCGCTCCTCGACGCCTACCTGTGGATCAAACGCCCAGGCGAGTCCGACGGCACCTGCCGGGGCGGTCCGGCGGCGGGCCGGTGGTGGCCGACGTACGCCCTGGAACTGGCCCGCAACACAGGCCCCTGACAGGCCCCTGACCTACGACTCGGGCTCCCACACATACCGCACGTCCGGCTCCCGCTCCTCGTTGGTGCTGCCGTCCGTGAACTCGACGGCAACGAAGCCGTGCCGCTCGTAGAACCGGTGGGCGGGCCTGTTGACCTGGAAGGTCCACAGGTGCAACCCCTTCGGACTCCGCTCCTTGGCCAGTTCCACGCACCGGTCGCCGAGGCCGCGCCCGCGCCAGTCCGGGTCGAGGTAGAGCTGCGACAGCAGATCGCCGTTGAGCACCATCACCCCCACGATTCCGCCGCTGTCAGCCGCGTCGGCCACCCAGACCTCGCGCAGGGGCACGACGACGTTCCGGAAGTGGTCGCGCACGTCGTCGGCGGACCGCGGGCTGACGACGGTCGGCAGCGCGGCGGCGAAGGACCGCAGCCACACATCGGCGGCGGGGCGCGCGTCCGGGGCGGTCGCCCGGCGGAGGGTGACGTCGGTCTCGGGGACGTGATTCACGGCTGCGCCCCCTCTTCCGGTGCGGATGGCGCGGACGATGTGGACGGTACGGGCGACGCGGGCGGTACGACGGCCGTCGCCGTGATCTCCACGAGTTGCCCGGTGTACCCGAGGCAGGCCACGCCGACGAGTGTGGACGAGTGCGGCCCGACGCTCAGCCCGGACGCCTCGACCACATCCCACACGGCGGACAGCACCGAGGGCTCACTGCTCACGACGTACACGTCCGTTGCCACGACATGCCCCAAGTCGCTGCCGACCGCCCGCAGTTGCTCACCCAGATTCGCGAGTACCTGCTCGGCCTGTCGTACCGCGTCCCCCTCACCGACCACCTTGCCGTCGGCGTCGAGCGGAACGGCCCCGGCGAGGAAGGCGAGCTTCGTACCGGCCTCGACGACGGTGGCGTGCGAGTACGTGGGTGGCGGGAAGAGGGTGTGGGCGGTGACGCGTTCGAGCACGGGGCCTCCCAGAGGTGGGGGTTGGCGGCGGGCTTCGCCCTGCTGGACGTCAGCGGATCACGTGCACGGCGGCACCCGCATCCGAATTACCGGCTGACTGCGGCCAGCCGGCGTTCGCATTCCTGTGCAAGGAGTGGGTACGCCATCGGCGATGGCGGCGTAGAGCCGGCGTCGGAGCAGTTCCTCCGCCGCGGCGCGGCCGGTGGTGCCGTACAGCCCGTTCAGGAGTTCGTCGTAGCGGGTCAGGCGATGGCGCAGATAGTCGACCTTCCACCGGTCGAGTGCGGTGTGATCGGCACCCTCGACCGTCGCTGTACGCGTCCGCTCCTCGTCCTGCCGGTCGCGGTGCTCGACCGCCAGTGCCGTCAGCCTCTGCGGGGTCAGGCGCGGTACGTCGATCGGCTCGGCCGTGATGCGCGCCAGTACCTCCCGCCGCCTGCGCCGAGCGGCGCCCCGGGCCGCGGCGGACCGCCGCGCGGCAGCCGCCGCGACGGCCCGGAACGCGTCACTCCGCTCGGTGGCCTCGACCCGCTCGACGCAGTACAGGCGGGTCGGCGGGGACGACCTGACATGCGGGTTGGCCCGCAACAGATCGGGTTCGCCGAGCAGTTGACGCACCATGCCGGCCGTCCATCCCCGCGCCCGCAACCCGGCCGCCGAGAGATGCGTACGTGCGGCCCGCGAGTCGCCGCCATCCTCACTGGTCTTGTGTGCTGTCATCGACCGCTCCCCCGTGGTGACTCTCAGTGACCACTCCATTGAAGCGCGCACCACTGACAATCGGCCCGAGGGCCCGTTCTCCGGCCGAGAGAGCGACCTCTCAGCCGTCCGCGGCCGTCGGCGTGTTCTCGGGATCGCGCGGTGCGGGCAGGTCGATGAGGTCGCTGACTCCGGCCACCTCCTGCAAGGTCCGGGCCAGTGACATCAGCGAACTCCGCACCTCGGAGATCGACCGGCGCAGCGCGTCCTCGTGTTCCCACTCCCGCTCCCACGCCACCGGGTCCTCGCCCTCGGGCCGCTGCGACTCGTAGGCCGCGAGGCGGGGATGCCAGGACGCGAGCAGGGGACGCAGGACGCGGTTGAGGACGGTGACCGCGAGGACGGCGAAGCTGACGTGGCCGGGGGCCAACGGCGGGGCGATGTCGGGGCCGTAGCGGCGGAGTATGTCCCGGGTGGTGCCGAAGAAGGTGTAGAGGGAGGACAGGGCCTCCCTCAAGAACCCCTCGTCGGCGGCGAGTTCCTCGACCGAGACGCGGGTGACCAGTTCGAGGTACAACTCCCAGGCCGCGCTGCGTTCCGCGTCGGCCGGTTCCCAGGTTCCCGAGATCTCCCCGACGAACGGGATCGTCAGCCTGGCCGTGATCTGCGACGGACCGCTCGGACGCCGTCGCTTGCGCTGCCTGTTTCTCATGATCGCCTCCCCGGTACCCACAGTAGGGCAAGTCGCCGTGTGGGACGTCCTTCTCAGCGACGGCATCAGCGACACCGTCCGGCGCGAGCCGACCCGCCCCGGCGGACGACCTCACCGCCGTGGCGACCGACGTACGCGAGCACGTCGCCCACCTCTCCGAACCCCGCCGCGCGGCCTGTGCGTCCGCCGCGACCCGGTTACGCTGACCTTCCCAGGAAGCCGGAGGGAGGCACCCATGGCAGCATCCAGTGAGTCGGAGCGGATGGCCGCCTTCGGCATCCAGGTCGAGCTGGTCACCCGGATCGGCGTGCAGGAACTGGCTCCCGGCACGGGCAGTCTGCGCGAGACGCTGGCGTCCCTGAATTCGCTGATCGACTTCACGCGCGGGACGCTGCACACGTACAGCGTCGGTCTGGAGCGAGGCTCCGGCACACCGACCGTCCAGAGCCTCGCCCACGCCCTCGTCAACGACACCATCCGCCCCTTCACCAGCACCTGGCATCCCCGCCTCGCCGCCTACGAGGCCCGCTGCCCCGCCGGCACCGTCCCCCTCGACCACGAGGCCGCCTGGCCCCAGGCCGAGGCCATGCGCGCCGAACTGACCGCACTGCGCGAGCCGTTGCTCCGCATCACGGAGGCGCTGGGAGGCATCTCGGGGGCGGACTTCGGGGTGGCGGCGACGGGCTGAGGATCCAGTGATTCCCTTCACTTACCTTCCCCGACCGACCAGTTGGAGCCACGGCCGTGCCCACGCGTGACGACGCGGAGTTCCTCGACACCGCCACCGCCGACCGTCTCGCCGCCCTCCCCACCGTCCAAGCCGTCGCCCTGGGCGGTTCCCCTGCCCAGGGCACCCACCGGCCCGACAGCGACTGGGACTTGGCGGAGGCCGAGGCGGAGAAAGGGCGCTTCCGGGTGGAGCCGTCGCTGTTCCATCTCGCCGGAATCCCCAGCTACTTGGTGGTCGCCGAACTCGCGATCAATCGTGTGCTGCGAGGTGAACTGCCGTGCCCCGACGCCTATCCCGAGAAGCTGCGGCGCTCCGCCGTCGAACGCCGGCACGGCACCGCCCGCGCGGGCCAACCACGCGCCGAAGGGAAACCTCACCGAGGTCGCCGGCGCGCTCGCCGTGGCCGCCGTACAGGCCGGGCACGGTGTGCTGGCGGGGCGGGGCGGGGGGAGTGGGTGACGAGCGAGAAGCGGTTGTTGGAGCGGGCCGGGCTGTGGCGGATCGACGACATCGTGGCGGGTGGCCTGCGCCCGGAACCGTAGGTGCTCGCTCGCGCGGTTGCCGACGCGGAATCTGTCTTCCGGGCGTTGCGTTCATAAAGAAAGCACCCCCACCCCCAACCTTCACGCCCCCGAAATACGCCCCGCCCGTTCCGCACCCCCGCCCCAACTACCGTGGACACCACAGCCTCAGTTCCGCCCCGGCCACCGTCGCCCGAAGGCACACCCCGCCCTCGTCAAGACAGGAGCCCTGTGTCCCGTCGTACCGTCGCACTGTCCCTTCCGCCCTGGCTCGCCCACGCCCTGCGCGCCCAGCGCGGGCCGGTTCCCTGGAGTGCGGTCACGCGAGGGGCGTTGTCCGCCGGGCCGCTGCTCCTCGTCGCCGTGCTCGTCGACAGGACGTCCCTCGGCGTGCTGGCCGCGCTGGGGGCCATGCTCGCCGGGATCAACGACCGGCCCGGCAGTCGGCGGGCCTCCGTCAAGCGGCTCGGTGGGCCCGCCCTCGCAGGTGCTTCGGGGCTGCTCGTCGGGACGTACGCCGGGGAGCACGTCGGAGCCGTCGTGCTCACGCTGCTCCTCACCGGGATCGGGCTGGTCGCCGGTGGGTTCAGCGCCGTCGGACCCGTCGCGTCCGGCGCCGGTACGCAACTGCTCGTCGCCTCCGCCATCGGGGCCGGGATGCCCCTGCCCGAACCGGGCTGGCAGCGGGCCCTCGCGTTTCTCGCCGGGGCCGCCTGGCTCGTCGGGCTGCGGCTCGCGCTGCCCACGCCCGGCGCCATCGCCGGTGACTACCGCTTCGACGGCGAGCGGGACGCCGTAGCCGCCGTCTACGACGCGATCGCCGCGCTGCTCGACGCCACGGGTGGGCCGGAGGCGACGGCCCGGCGCGCCGCGCTCACCGCCGCTCTCGATCACGCGCAGGACGCCCTCGCCGGGCCCAGGCTGCGGCGGTACGCCAGTTCCGCGGCCGAGCGGCGGCTGCACGGGCAGTACGCCGCCGCACTGCCGCTCGCCGAGGCCGCGACCGCGCTCGCGTGGGGTGGGGAGGCCGTGTCCGCCCGGGCGGGGGAGGGGCCCCGACGGCTCGCCGCCGCCGTGCGCGGCAACGCGCACACCGGGCCGCTGCCGGCCCCGAACCGGTCCGCGCCCGCGCTGCGCGCCCTCGACGACGCCCTGCTGCACGCCGCCGACGCCTTCGACCAGGCCGAGGGGAGCGATCTACACACCCGCCCCAGGACCGCAACTGATCTGTTCCGTACGGCATTTGGGGCTGGAGGGCGTGAGTACGGGTTCCGGGTCGCCCTCTGCTTCGGGGCCAGTGTCGCCGTCGCGCAGGCGCTGCACCAGGCCCGTTGGTACGGGCTGCACGAGCACTGGTACTGGCTGCCCGCCACCGCCGTCTTCCTCGTCAAGCCCGACCTCGGACCGCTCGCCTCCCGGGTGCTGTGCCGGGCGGCGGGGACCGTGCTGGGGGCGGTCCTCTTCGCCGGGTTCGCCGCCGTGCTGCCCCGGCCCGAGGGGCTGATCGCGCTCGTGGCGCTCAGCGGGGCGCTCATTCCCGTCGCCACCCGGCACTTCGCCGCGCAGACCGCCGTCGTCACCGTCCTCGTGCTCTCGCTCGTGATGGTCGGCGGCGAACCGCAGGCCTCCGCCGGACGGATCAGCGAGACGCTGATGGCCTGCGCGATCGTCCTGATCGTCGGACATCTACCGATGCCGGGGAAGAGCGGTGGGGGAGTGCGGGCGCGGCTCGCGGCCGCCGGCGACGCCGCGCGCGCCTATCTCGTGCACGTGCTGAACGAGTCCGGCGACCGCGCCGAGCGCTGGACGCTGCGCCGCGAGGCCTACCGCACGCTCGCCGAGGCCCGTGGCGCCATCGCCGTCTCGGCCGCCGAACTCCCCGCCCTCGCCCGGCACACGGAGGGCACCGACGAGGTCGCCGCCGTCCTCGAACGGCTCGTCGACACCACCACCGCCTGCGCCGTCCACCTCGACGACACGGGACGGCTCACCCGTCGGCACATCGAGCAACTCACCGAACTGCTGGAGGAGTTCGAGCGGGGGCGGGGACGGGTCGGGCTGCGTGCCATCGAACTCCCGGTCGCCGTATAGCCACTTGGACCGTCCTGGCTACTCCACCCGCACCCACACCGGCGCGTGGTCCGACCCCGGTGCCTCGCGCCGCGCCGCCGGATCCGGTCCCACGGACGGCAGTTGGGGCGCCTCCGCACCGGGCAGTCCGGTCCCCGCCGCCGTCACCCGGTGCACCAGATGATGGCTGGCCAGGATGTGGTCGATCAGTTCACGGCGCCCGGAGTTGATGCGGGAGTAGCGCTGGTCGGCGGGGATGAGCGGGGCCACGTCCCACAGCCGGACCGCGTCGCCCTGGTCCGGGCGGTCGTATCCGGGAGTGCCGATCTCCGAGCCGGGCGGGCCGAGCAGGATCTGTGTGGTGGCCGCCTGCACCTCGTCGTTCATGTCGCCGAGCACGGCCACGTCCCGGGTACGGCCGTCACCGGCCAGCAGTTCGTCGGCCAGCGCCCGCAGGGTCGCCGCCTCGGCGGCCCGCCGGTAGAGGGCGTAGGCGCCGTAGCGGGCCCGTTCGCCTTCGTCGCGGGGGAAGAATCTGTCCCCCGGGTACGTCAGCAGCTTGGACTTCAGATGGGCGACCGCCACCGTCAACGGCCCGGTCGCCGTCGTGACCTCCACCGCCAGCAGGCCGCGCCCCGTGGCCGACTCCTCGGCGCCCGAGTCGTCGGACTGCACCGGGCGCAGCTGAGCGGGGAACGCGTTCGTGTCGGCGACGACCCGGGGTTCCGTACGGCTGAGGAAGCCGACCCGGATGCCCCGGACGTCCGGATGCGCGGACAGGGCGATGTGCCACTCGCCGCCCAGCATCCCCGCCAGGTCCTGGAGCGCCTCGGGCTCCCCGACCTCCTGCACGCCCAGCAGGGTCGGGTCCAGTTCCGTGATCACGGCGGCGAGGGAGGCGAGCTTCGCCTCGTAGGCGGCCTTGTCCTTGGGGCCGAACGGGCCGCCGGGGCGGTACAGGTTCTCCAGATTCCAGGTGCCGAGGAGCATGCCGGGCTCCTTCCAGAAGCCTTGGTGATGGGGCAAGCGTGCTGGTCCGGGGCGGCTCGCGACAGCGCCACGCCGGGATGCGCGGTTCGGCTCACACGGGGCGAGGACGGCGTCGTACGTTGGGAGAGTGAGTCACTCTCCCGCAGATCTGCTGATCACCGGCTGCGCCGTCCTCGTGCACGACGACAAGGAGCGGATCGGCTTCGAGTCGGACGCGGCGATCGTCGTACGGGACGGGCTCGTCGCGTCGGTGACGAGCGCGGCGGACGCGGCCGGCCTCGCCGCCCTCGAACGTCTCGACGCGCGCGGGCAGGTCGCCCTGCCGGGGCTGATCAACTGCCACACCCACGCGCCGATGGTCGCACTGCGCGGGCTCGCCGAGGACCTGCCCACCGAGGAGTGGTTCAACGACGTGGTCTGGCCTGTCGAGTCCAACCTCACTGAAAAAGATGTCGAGTTGGGGGCGCGGCTCGCCTGCGCCGAGATGATCCGGGCCGGGGTCACCTGCTTCGCCGATCACTACTTCTCGATGGACACGGTGGCCGCCGTGGTCACCGATTGTGGGATCCGCGCCCACCTCGGCGAGGCCTACTTCTCCTCCCAGGGACCTCAAGGCCGGGAGAAATCAGTGGAGTTCGCGCTACGGCACCGGGGCGCCGCCGACGGCCGCGTCACCACCGCCCTCGCCCCGCACGCCCCCTACACGGTGACCGACGCCGACCTCGCCGCCACCGCCCAACTCGCCCTGGAACACGGCCTCCCCGTCCACCTCCACGCGGCCGAGAACCGCGACCAGACCGACGCCAGCCTCGCCCGCCACGGCCTCACCCCGATCGAAGTCCTCGACCGCACCGGCCTGTTGACCACCGACCTGCTCATCGCCCACGGCACCGGCATCATCGAGCGCGACCTGCCCGTCCTGGAGCGCGCGAGCGGCCGTGTCGCGGTCGCCACCGCACCCCGCGGCTACCTCAAGTTCGGCTGGCCCAGCACCACTCCGATCCGCGCCCTGCGCGCCATCGGCATCCCGGTCGGACTCGCCACGGACGGCGCCGCCTCCAACAACTCCCTCGACGTGTGGGAGTCGATGGCCCTCACGTCCCTCGTCCAGAAGTCGACCGAGGGCGACCCACGCTGGCTGACGTCCCGTCAGGCGCTGCACCACGCCACCCTCCAGAGTGCCCGGGCGGTCGGACTCGGCGACTCGATCGGGTCCCTCGCGCCGGGACGGCGGGCCGACATCATCCTCGTCGACCTCACCGGGCCGCACACCCAGCCCGTCCACGACCTCGCCGCCACCCTCGTGCACAGCGCCCGTTCCGCCGACGTCCGCACCACGATCGTCGACGGCCGCGTCCTGATGCGCGACCGCGAGTTGCTCACCCTCGATATACCCGCTGTCGTAGGGGAGTTGGGGGAGCGGCTGCCCGCACTCGTCGACCGGAGTCACGGTCGGCGCATTCAGGAATACGACACCTGAGCCGCGCCTCTACGCTAGGTTCATGGATCTCGCGGACGGCCTTCTCGACCACCCGTACGACGTGTACCAGCGCCTGCGCGACAGCGCCCCCGTGCACCGCATCGCCGGCCCCGACGGCACCCCCGCCTGGCTCGTCACCCGGTACGAGGACGTCCGGGCGGCGCTGGCCGATCCGCGGCTCTCGCTCGACAAGAGGCATGCCACGGCCGGGACTTACAAGGGGTTCGCGCTGCCGCCCGCGCTCGACGCGAACCTCCTCAACATGGACCCGCCGGACCACACCCGCATCCGCCGCCTGGTCGGCCGTGCTTTCACCCCTCTTTCTTCCGCGGCTCGCCTCCGGGGCGCTCCAGCCGATGTCGAGAGCACGACCGTGCTCAGCCCTTCGGGCCTCCGCGCGCCCGCACTCTCGACATCGGCGCGCCCCTCCGGCTCACTCGCGGTGCGCCGAACGGAGCAGCTCCGTACGCCGATTCGGCGCACCGCCGACCAACTCCTCGACGCACTGGGCGAGAACGGCGACGCCGACCTCATCGCCTCCTACGCCGCGCCCCTCCCCATCACCGTCATCTGCGACCTGCTCGGCGTGCCCGACCGGCACCGGCGGGACTTCCGGGTGTGGACCGACACCCTGGTCGCGCCCGCCCCCGGCACACCGCCCGAGGCGGGCAAGCACGCGGTCGTCGCGATGCTCGGCTTCTTCACCCAACTCCTCGCCGACAAACGGGAAGAGCCCGGCGACGACCTGCTCTCCGACCTGATCGCCGTACGAGACGAGGGCGACCGGCTGAGCGAGGACGAGTTGATGTCGCTGGCCTTCCTCATCCTCTTCGCCGGGTACGAGAACACCGTCCAGCTCATCGGCAACGCGGTGCTCGCGCTGCTGCAACACCCGGAGCAGCTGGCCGCGTTGCGCAAGGATCCCGGTCAACTCCCCGCCGCCGTAGAGGAGTTCCTGCGCTACGAAGGTCCCGCGCTGCTCGCCATCCGGCGTTTCCCCGTCGAGGACGTCACCATCGGCGGGGTCACCATTCCCGCCGGTGAGACGGTCTGGGTGTCCCCGTCCGCCGCGAACCGCGACCCCGACCGGTTCCCCGACCCGGAGCGGCTCGACCTCGGCCGCGACACCACCGGGCATCTCGCGCTCGGTCACGGCATCCACTACTGCCTGGGCGCGCCGCTGGCCCGCGCCGAGACCGAGATCGCCCTCGCCGCCCTCCTGGAGCGCTTCCCCCGGCTGGAGTTGGGGGAGGGCGAGGTGCGGTGGCGGCCCTCGCTGCGCGCGAGGGGGCTGCTCACGCTCCCGGTGTCGTACGGGACGAGTCTTTAGAAGTCCCCGAAAGAAGTTTCCGACGAATCTCCGGAAGTTTCTCGCGGCAGCGATGAGTTCCCGTCCTCGCTCCGGTCCACCCCTCAACGGACCGTTGTCACAGGAGGGCCCATGTCGCTTCCGGAGATCGTCTCGCGTGCGCAGTGGCGCGCGGCGCGCGAGGAACTGCTGGTCAAGGAGAAGGCAGCCACGCGCGCGCGGGACGCGCTCAACGCCGAGCGGCGCGGGCTGCCCATGGTGGAGATCGAGAAGGAGTACCTCTTCGAGGGCGGCGACGGGAAGGCCACCCTGCTCGACCTCTTCGACGGGCGCGGTCAACTCGTCGTCTACCACTTCATGTTCGCGCCCGAGTGGGACGCGGGCTGCCGCAGCTGCTCGGCGTTCCTCGACCAGATCGGACATCTCGCCCATCTGCGGGCGCGCGGTACGACGTTCGCGGCCGTGTCGAGGGCGCCGTACACGAAGATCCTGCCGTTCAAGGCGCGGATGGGGTGGACGGTGCCCTGGTACTCGTCCTTCGGCGGGGAGTTCAACTGGGACTTCGACGTGACGCTCGTCGGGGACGGGGAGCCCGTCGAGCGGCCCGGGGTCAGCTGCTTCCTGCGGGACCACGACCGGGTGTTCCACACCTACTCCACCTATGAGCGCGGGCTCGACGGGCTCGGCTCGACCACGTCCTTCCTGGACCTGACCGCGCTGGGGCGGCAGGAGGCGTGGGAGGAGCCGAAGGGGCGCGCGTCGGTGCTGGGGGCGCCCGCCGGCAGCGCACGCGTTCTCTATCACGACGAGTACGAGGACTGAGACGACTGACAAGTACGAAACCTGTTACGGGAACCTGTGTTCAAGATGTGTGGCCAGGTGTCGACTATGTCTCAGTACCGTCACTTCGCGAGCCGTTCACCGTACTGTCGGCGTTTAACTCTACGAGGCTTCACGAAGCTCTCCGAGTTCAGCACGACAGGGAGGTACAGGGTGAACGGGCGAACGGTGCTTCAGCGTTTTCCCGCCGGCGGGCCGCGTGGGTCGTGGCCGGCGGAGGAGTTCGCGCAGGCACGCCGGGTGGAAGGGCTGCCCGCCGAGGTCGTCATGGACATCGCGACCGACATGTTCCTGGTGATCGTGCGCAGCGCCGACACCGTGGACGTGGCCGCCTGACCCGTCAGCCCGCCTTCGGGGCGGGCACCTTCGTCGTGAACTGGTCCGCCTGGAGCGCGTACAGCTCCGCGTAGACACCGCCGCTGAGCAGGAGTTCGTCGGGCGTCCCGGACTCCACCAGCCGCCCCTGGTCGAGGACGTGCACCAGGTCCGCGTGGCGTACGGACGCCAGCCGGTGGGTGATCAGGACGACCGTCTGGCCGGTCCCGGCCAGCGCGCGGATCTTCTCGAAGACCTCCAGCTCGGCGCGGGCGTCGAGGGCCGCGGTCGGCTCGTCCACGATCAGGATGCGGCCCTTGCGGTAGGCGGCCCGGGCGATGCCGAGCCGCTGCCACTGGCCGCCCGACAACTCGTGCCCGCCGCTGAAGTTGCGGGCCAGCAGGGTGTCCAGGCCGCGCGGCAGATCCGCGACCACGTCCTCGGCACCGGCCTCGGCGAGCGCGCCCGCCAGCCGCTCCTCGGTCAGCGGAGCGGACGACCGCCCGACGGCCACGTTGACGCGGGCCGTGAACGGCCACCGCTTGAAGTTCTGCGCCACCATCGCGATGCGGTCGGCCAGTTGGTGCCGGTCGGCCGTCGCCGCGTCGACGCCGTCCCACAGGATCCGGCCCCGGTCCGGCCGGTACAGCCCGGCCAGCAGCTTGACCAGGGTCGTCTTGCCGGAGCCGTTCTCGCCGACCAGCGCGATGATCCGGCCGAGCGGCAGCCTGAGCGTGACATCGTCGAGCGCGGGGTGCGTGGACTCGCCCGGGTAACTGAACGTGACGTTCTCGAAGCGGATCTCCCGCGGCTCCTCGGGCAGCGCAGCCCCGCCGACCGGAATCGCCCGCTCCGCCGCCTCCTTGTACAGCTTCTCCAGGTCACCCACGAACAGGGCCTCCTCGTGCAGCTGGTTCACCGCGAGGACCAGCGTGTCGAGGCTCCCGGAACCGGTGCGGATCGCGATCACCGCCGTACCCGCCACCGACAGCGCCATCGCACCGGACAGCAGCAGCCCGCCCAGCGTCGCGTACGTCGCCGCCGTCGCCAGGCCAGTCCAGGTCGCCGCGATCAGCCCGGTACGGGCCGCCAGCCGGGCCAGCCGGGCCTGCTCCGCCTCCGCGCTCTCCGACATCGCGTGGAAATGGCGCAGCAGGAACGGGCCGACCCCGTGGACGCGGATCTCCGGCGCCGCCTCCGGTTCGGTGAGCAGACCGCTGATGAGATGGCCGGCGCGGGCGTGCTGCACCCAGATGTGGAACGACTCGTAGCGGCGGCGCGCGTTCGTCAGGGCGCCCCACGCGCTCGGCAGCGTCATCGTCACCAGCAGCGGGAGCAGCGCCGGGTGCAGCACGGTCAGCACACCGGCCGCCGCGATCAGTGAGATCACCGCGTTCATCACCCGCGTCGCCAGCGAGATCATGCGGCGGGCCGACGAGGCGCCGTACTGCGCGGTGTCCAGCAGCTTGTGGAACGCGTGGTCCTCGATCGCGGCCAGCTCCACGGCCGCCGCCCGCTCCAGATACAGCTCGGTGGCGACCCGCTCCACCTTCGGCTCCAGCCGCCCGGTCGCATACGTCGACGCGGCCCGCAGCAGCGCGCCCACTAGCAGTACGGCGGCCATCGTGACCAGCGCGGGCACAGCGCCGCGCAGCCGGTCGGCGATCGTGCCGCCGGTGATCAGCCGCCCCAGCACGCTGTTGACCGCGAGCAGACTCACCGCCTGCGTGACACCCCGGCCCGCCTCGGCGGCCAGCACGATCCGCGCGGCCCGCCGATCGGCCTGCCGGGCCAGCCGGAAACTCGACCCCAGCATCGCCGGCAACCGCGTCACCATGGCCCGGAAACTCAGCTCCAGGAACGCGTCCCTGTGCTGGTTCCACCCCATGTCGTACCGCAAGGGCCCACCGAAGAGCAGCTGCTCCGAAGCGGACGGCCCCACCTGTCCCGAGTCACCCTTGCTTCCCACCGTCGACCTCCCCCGATAGCGGACGAACGGCCACTATCGCGGGGTGGGGCGGTGTGGGGGAGAGCGCGAGGGAAGGGGGCGCAGACGCGCGGGCGTACGCCGGGGGGCGCGGCGCTGTGTCGATATGCGGCTCCGCCGCGTGGGCGCGACCAGCCCCCACCGGCCCGCAGACAAAAACAGCCCACCCCGCAGAGCGCTACGCGCTGATAGGCCGTGACCAGGAAGGCGTAGCCCCCGTAACCCGGCACACAGCCAGATACAACGGAATCGGCGGCGTATACGGCAGCTTCCCGTCCGGCCGATGAATGAGCCCGGGCGCCCGCGGCGCGTCCGGCACCAGCGCCCCGGCGGTGTACCGCGCGGGTGCCGGCCAGTCCAGGGCGTAGTCGGAGTCGGACGGCACGATCCACCACCAGTGCGTCGCGTCGGCGTAGACACAGCCGACGCGCGGCAGGCGGGGCAGGACCAGCGGTCCGAAACGTGCGGGTACCGCCACCGCGTCGCAGCCGAGCGGAGCCGTCATGCCCTCGGGGACGGGCAGTCGCCGGGGCGTGCCCGGTCCGTGCAGCGCGCGCCCCAGCCGGACCAGCGTGTCGAGACTGAGTACCTGGCCGGGACCGGAAACGCCGCTCAGACCCATTCGACCCCCGACCCGAAGTCACCGAACCCGCTGGAACCGCTCGGCGCACCCGGATTCACGAGCCCACCGGAATCCCCGGTGTCCGCCGTGTCCGCGGAGTCCGGGAGGTCGCCGGCGTCCAGGTGGCCCAGGCCTCTGGAGGATCCTGTTTCCTCCAGGCCCGGCTCCCCGAAGTGTCCGGCGACCTCCCGGCTCCGGTGTACGGAGCCGGTCCCCTTGCCGGGACCCACCCCGTTCTCGTGTTCCCGGCCCCCGAAGCCGCCGAGATCCAGGCCTCCGAACTCGCCGGCACCCCCATGCCCGCGGGAGGCATCCCCATGCCCCCGTGTCGGATATACGCCCAGATTCTCGAAGGCCCCGAAGTGTGCCGTCGCCTCGTCCTCGTCGCCCGTACCGCCCGACGGCACCGGTTTGGGTCGTGCGCCCCATCCCAGGTCGTTGCGCGGTACGGAGCTGTCGTGGCCGGGGGCCGGGTGGTGGCCGTGGGTCGGGTCGGCCTGCCGGGGCAGGTCGGCCCAGACGAGCAGGCCGGGGCCGTGTTCCTGTGCGCCCCAGGCCCGGCACAGCGCGTCGATGAGAAGCAATCCCCTCCCGTGCTCCTCATCGGGCCGCTGCGGGGACGGATACGCCTCGCCAGGAACGCAGCCCTCGTCACGGACGGCTATCCGCACCAGGTCGTCGCCGTCGTGCAGCTCGCAGACTATGTGGCTGCTCGCGGTGTGCACGATGGCGTTGGTGACCAGCTCGGAGACGACCAGAACCGCCGTGTCGCAGGTGTCCTCGCACACGGACCAGCCGGACAGCCGGGCCCGCGTCAGGCGTCTCGCCTGGGCGGGGGAACCCGGATGGGCGGCCAGCTCGAACCGGAACCGGCGCTCGGCAGCGGCCCCACCTGGGGCGGCTCCCGTGGCGGCACCGAGGCCGAGGCGGCCTGCGGTGGCGTCTGTTCCTAAGGGCGCGGACGGAATCACGCTTGCCACTATCGCCCCGCCGTGAACACTTGGCAAGTGTCACAATGAAAAATGCAGAGTGCCGTATGACGCTCTGCACGGTCGTGGCACACTGCTCGCAACAGAACGTCGCGCGGCGCCAGTTGGAATCTCCGGAGATCACTCCCGATCTTCGAACGAGTCTTCGAATGGCGCCGCAGGGCTGTCAGGATTCGACCGCCGGGCTCATTCGCCGTACGGGACTCAACGGGACTCATAGGGGGAGGTGGAGCGTGAGCGAGCCGCGGTCCGCACCGACGGTCGGCCAGGTCGTCCTCGGCCGGCGACTGCTGGACCTGCGGGAACGTGCCGGGCTCAAGCGCGAGCAGGCCGCCAAGGTCCTGCGCGTCGCGCCCGCCACGGTCCGCCGTATGGAGATGGCCGAGGTCTCCCTCAAGATCCCGTACCTCCAGCTCCTCCTGAAGTCCTACGGGGTCTCCGAGGAGGAGGCCGAAGCCTTCGTCCGGCTGGCCGAGGAGGCCAACAGGCCCGGCTGGTGGCAGCGCTTCCATGACATCCTGCCCGGCTGGTTCTCGATGTACGTCAGCCTGGAGGGTGCCGCCGCGCTCATCCGGTCGTACGAACCGCACTTCGTGCCCGGGCTGCTACAGACCGAGGAGTACGCGCGCGGGGTGCTGCTGTCGGGTGCCATCGGCCAGACCGAGCCCGACGAGATCGAGCGCCATGTCGCGCTGCGCATGCAGCGCCAGGACCTGCTGACCCGTACCGACGCGCCCCGCTTCTGGGCCGTCATGGACGAGACCGCCCTGCGCCGCCCGGTCGGCGGCCCGGAGGTGATGCGTGCCCAGATCGACAAACTGCTCGACGCCACGAAGCTGCCCAACGTGACCCTTCAGGTCGCCCCGTTCTCCTCGGGGCCGCACCCGGGCACGTACGGGCCCTTCGTGCTGTTCCGATTTGCCATGCCGGAACTGCCGGACATGGTCTACAGCGAGTACCTGACCGGCGCCGTCTATCTGGACGCGCGCGAAGAGGTGGCGACCCACCTTGAGGTCATGGACCGCATGGCGGCGCAGGCCGCTACGGCACATCGCACGAAGGAGATCCTCAAGGATCTCCGCAAGGAGCTGTGAATGGATCGCATCAAGCCGCGTATGAGCGTCTACAACGGTATGCCCGCGCGGGACTTGGGGAGCGAAGGCTGGCACAAGCCGTGGAGCGGCGGCAACGGCGGCAACTGCCTGGAGGCGATGAAGCTCGCCGACGGCCGGATCGCCGTCCGTCAGTCGACCGACCCGGACGGGCCGGCCCTGATCTACACGACCGACGAGATGACGGCCTTCATCGAGGGGGCGAAAGCCGGCGAGGCGGACTTCCTGCTCTCATGACCCGGCCTGTGACCCAGCTGTGCTGAATGCTTTTTCCTTAACGAACCTGCTCATTTTGCTATCAGTCACCATTGGTTCTGATCGAATCCGTTGATTCCGATGGGATGGGATGCGCCCCATCGCTGTCCGCGCCCAGGCTCCCGAGCAGGCGCAGCCCGTCCTCGGCGGGGCTGCCGGGAGCCGCGGACAGCACCAGCAGTTCCATGCCCGACCCGTCCGGCAGCGCGAAGTTCTCCTGGTGCAGTTCCAGTAGTCCCACCAGCGGGTGCCGGTACACCTTGCGCCCATGGGTGCGGGCGCGCACGTCCGCACGGGCCCAGAGGCGGCGGAAACGCTCGCTGCCCATCGCCAACTCGCCGATGAGCGAAGCCAGTCGGGGGTCCTCGGGGTATTTGCCGGCGGCCAGACGCAGATGCCCGACCACGTCGAGGGTGCACTGCTCCCACTCCGCGTAGAGACCGCGCTCGGCCTCCTCAAGGAAGATGTGCCGTGCGGTGTTCAGGCCCGGCGGCGGCCGGTCGAAGAGAAGCCCGGCGAGACGGTTCCCGGCGAGCACGTCCAGGCGGTGGTCCATGATCAGCGCGGGTGCGCCGGCGACCAGGTCGAGGACGCGCAACAGCTCCGGCCTGACCCGTCCGCCCGGTGTCCTCGCGCGCCGTCGGCGCTGCCGGGCGAGCCGGTGGAGGTGCCCGCGCTCGGTCTCGTCCAGGCCGAGCACGCGGGCGAGCGCGTCGAGGATCTGCCCGGAGGGCTGGGTCGCGCGGCCCTGCTCCAGGCGTACGTAGTAGTCCACGCTGACCCCGGACAGGTGCGCGACCTCTTCACGGCGCAGCCCCTCGACCCGGCGACGGCTGTCGGCGGGGATGCCGACGGCCGCGGGGTCGACCCGGGCCCGCCGGGTCCGCAGAAAGCCCGCGAGATCGTCCATGCCCCCACCAGCCATGCCCCCACCATCCATGCCCCCGAGTATCGCCTCGGTCAAGGCACTTGAAGGTGGTCCTGCCGATACCAGGAAGTCCCGTCCGACGGAAGAGGCGCCCCTGTCGCGACGCGACCCCGGCGGCCGAGCATCTGTGGCGACCCACCTTGCCGAAGGCCTTGTCGCAGGCATTGTCGAAGGGAACAGCCATGAAGACGCTCATCGTCCACGCCCACCCCGAGCCGCGTTCGCTGAACGGCGCGCTCAAGGACCTCGCCGTGTCCACTCTCGAAGCCGCCGGGCACGAGGTGCGGGTGAGCGACCTCTACGCGATGAACTGGAAGGCCGTGGTGGACGCGGCGGACTTCGGCGAGCACGCCACGAACCCGCTGCGGGTGGTGCCGAGTTCGGCCGGGGCGTACGACGCCGGTGCGCTCACCCCCGACGTGGCGGCCGAGCAGCAGAAGCTCCTGTGGGCCGACACCGTCGTCTTCCAGTTCCCCATGTGGTGGTACACCATGCCGGCGATCCTGAAAGGCTGGGTGGACCGGGTGTTTTCCTTCCACTTCGCCTACGGAGTCGGCGTGCACGACGAGACGCGGTACGGCGAGCGCTTCGGTGAGGGAACGCTGCGGGGGCGCCGGGCGATCCTGTCGGTGACCGTCGGGGGCCCGGAGTCCCACTACACCGATCGCGGGATCAACGGTCCGATCGAGGACCTGCTGTTCCCCATCCACCACGGGATCCTGTACTACCCGGGTGTGGAGGTGCTGCCGCCCTTCGTGCTGTACGGCACCGACAAGCTCACCGGCAGCGACTTCGAGGACGTCGCGAAGGCCTGGCAGGAGCGGCTGCTGACGCTGGAGACGACCGAGCCGATCCCGTTCCGGCGCCAGAACTTCGGTGACTACGAGATCCCGTCACTGCGGTTGAAGGAGGGCCTGGAGGCGCCCGGCCGCAAGGGGTTCGGCCTGCATGTGCGCGGTTAGCCGCAGGAGCGGGGCGCGTCACAGGCCATGGGCGGCTTCGTCGGGCGGGAGCACCTCGCACAGCGCCTCCAGCGCGGCACCGAACCCGGCCTCCGAGGGCGTCGCGTAGCCCACGACGAGACCGTCCCGAACTCCCGCCTCCGGCGCCGTAGTTGCCGCCTCCGGATGCCGGAACGCGGCCAGCCCGTCCAGCGCCACGCCCTGCCACACGGCGGCCTTCAGCGCGGAGCGCTCCGTGCCGGGCGGCAGCCGCAGCACCGCGTGCAGGCCCGCGGCGACCCCGGTGACCTCGATGTGCGGGGCCCGCGAGGCGAGCGCCGCGACCAGGCGGTCACGGCGGCTCCGGTACCGCTGCCGCATCCGCCGCACATGACGGTCGTAGGACCCCGACGTGATGAGGTCGGCGAGGCTCAGCTGGTCGAGGACGCTCGCCCAGGCCTCGCGTTCGCCCTTGGCCGCGAGCACGCCCTCGACGTACCGCTCCGGCAGCACCATCCAGCCCAGGCGCAGCGCGGGGGACAGGCTCTTGCTGACCGAGCCGAGGAGGATCACCCGCTCCGGGTCGAGGCCCTGGACGGCGCCTACGGGCTTGCGGTCGTAGCGGAACTCGCCGTCGTAGTCGTCCTCCAGGACCACCCCGCCCCGCGCGCGTGCCCAGTCGATCACGGCGGCCCTGCGCTCGGCGCGCAGCGGACCGCCGGTGGGGAACTGGTGCGCGGGCGTGAGCAGTACGGCCCGTTCCTTCGCCAACTCCTCGACGCGCGCGCCGTGTTCGTCGACCGGCAGCGGCACGGTCCGTACGCCCGCTGTTCGCAGCAGCTCGCGGTGGAAGCCGAGTCCGTACGCCTCCACGGCCAGCGGTCCGCGCAGCAACCCGCCGCCGCCCTGGCCGAACAGCAGCCGCAGGCCGTGCGCGAAGCCGGAGCAGATCACGATCCGGTCGGGCGCGGTGCGTACGCCACGCGCGCGTGCCAGGTATTCGGTGAGCGCCTCCCGCAACTCGACCCGCCCGGCCGGGTCACCGGGCCCGAACACCTCGTCGGGCGCCTGCTGGAGCGCCCGCCGGTACGACGCGAGCCAGGCCGCGCGCGGGAACGCCGACGCGTCGGGCGTGCCCTGCCGCAGGTCGTGCCGGGGAGCACGCGCGCGTGGAGGTGCCGTAACCGGGCCGTTCCTGGCGTGTCGCGTCGGCTGCGCCCGTAGGGGGCGGGTTCGGTCGGCGACCCGGGTGCCCGAGCCCTGGCGCGCGGTCAACCAGCCCTCCGCGACGAGTTCCGCGTACGCGTCCGCGACCGTGTTGCGGGCGACCCCGAGGTCCGCGGCGAGCGAGCGGTACGGCGGCAACCGGGTACCCGGGGCGAGCCGCCCACCGCGCACGGCCTCCCGCAGCGCGTCGATGAGCGCGGCCCGCCGGCCACCGCCGCCCGACAGCTCCAGATGCAGATCGGCCCCGATCCGCTCCGCCGAATTGACCCACGATTCCGCCATGGAAATGCACCCTACAGTGGGTCTTTCCAGCTCGTAGATTTGTCACATGACGACGAACACGAACGCTCCTGTCAGCGCCACGGCGACCCGCATCGACCTCGCCCGCACCGCCCCGAAGGTCTTCCGTGCCCTCATCGGCTTCGACGCCGCCGCCCGCGAGGGTCTCGACCCGGCCCTGGTCGAACTGATCCAGATCCGCGCCTCGCACCTCAACCACTGCGCGTACTGCCTCCACATGCACACGAACGACGCCCGCAAGGCCGGCGAGAGCGAGGACCGGCTGCACATGGTCGCCGTCTGGCGCGAGGCCCGGCACTTCTTCACCGAGCGCGAGCAGGCGGCCCTCGCCCTCACCGAGTCGGTGACCCTGGTGGCCGACGGCGGCGTCCCGGACGACGTCTACGCGCAGGCCGCCGCCCACTTCGACGAGCAGGAACTGGCCCACGTCCTGTCCCTGATCCTGACCATCAACACCTGGAACCGGGTGGCCCTGGCGACCGCCAAGGTGGCGGGCACGGACCAGCGACGCTGACGCGGCCCGTCACACCGCCATCGGCCGGTCGTACGGCCCGATCGGCGCCGGAAGTTGCGAACTCCCCGTCAGATAGCGGTCTACGGCCGCCGCCACGGCCCGCCCCTCCGCGATCGCCCACACGATCAGCGACTGGCCCCGGGCGGCGTCCCCCGCGACGAACACGCCCCGCGCGCTCGTCGCGAAGTCCGCGTCGCGGGTGATCGTGCCGCGCGGTGCCATCGCCAGCCGCAGCTGGTCGATGAGCCCGTCGGCCCGGTCGGGCCCGGAGAACCCGAGGGCGAGCAGCACGAGATCGGCGGGCAGGCTGCGGCCGGAACCGTCCAACGGCCGCCGCTCCGCGTCCACTTCGACCAGATGCAGCGACCGCACCCGCCCGTCCGCGTCCCCCTCGAAACGGAGCGTCGACGCCGCGAACAGCCGGGCATCCGCGTGCGCGGCGGGTGCCGTCTCCAGGTCCCGCGCCTCCTCGTGCGCGGCCGAGAGCCGGTAGATCTTCGGATACGTCGGCCAGGGCTCCGCGTCCTCGTCGCGCTCGGTGTCCGGCTGGGCGTAGATGTCCAACTGCGTGACGGACGCGGCCCCTTCACGCACCGCCGTGCCGAGACAGTCGGCCCCGGTGTCGCCGCCGCCGACGATGACGACATGCTTCCCCGCGGCGGACAACGGGGACTCGGCGAGGTCCCCCTCGCAGACCCGGTTGGCCAGCGGCAGATACTCCATCGCCTGATGGATGCCAGTCAACTCCCGCCCCGGCACGGTGAGTTCACGCCACGCCGTGGCTCCCGTGGCGATCACCACCGCGTCGTAGCGCGCCCGCAGTTCGGCCGCTCCGACATCCCGCCCGACCATCGTGGACGTACGGAACTTGGTGCCCTCGGCCCGCATCTGCGCCAGCCGCCGTTCCAGATGCCGCTTCTCCATCTTGAACTCGGGGATGCCGTACCGCATCAGCCCGCCGAGCCGGTCGTCCCGCTCGTACACGGCGACCGTGTGCCCGGCGCGCGTCAACTGCTGTGCCGCGGCGAGGCCGGTGGGCCCGGAGCCGACCACCGCGACGGTCCGCCCGGACAACCGGTCCGGCGGCCGGGGTGGCGTGAAACCGTCGGTCCACGCGCGGTCGGCGATGGCCACCTCGACGTTCTTGATGGTGACCGCGGGCTGGTTGATGGCGAGCACGCAGCCCGCTTCGCAGGGTGCCGGGCACAACCGCCCGGTGAATTCGGGGAAGTTGTTGGTGGCGTGCAGCCGGTCGGCCGCCGCCCGCCAGTCGTCCCGGCTGACCAGATCGTTCCACTCGGGGATCAGGTTGCCGAGCGGACAGGCGTCGTGGCAGAACGGGACGCCGCAGTCCATGCACCGGTCGGCCTGTCCGCTCACGATCGGCAGCAGCGCGCCCGGGACATACACCTCGTCCCAGTCCCGTACCCGCTCGTCGACGGGCCTGCGGGGCCACTCCTCGCGCGGAGTGGTCATAAAACCCTTGGGATCGGCCATGGCGGTCTTCCTCGCGTCCGCATGCGACAGGCCGTGCGTCATCGAGCGGCACTCTTTCAGCCACGATAAGGCCCCCCGGCCGAGCGCGCAGAGTGGGCGAGACCGCTTTCTCAGGAGGGTTTCCGCAGGCTTGTGCCGCCCTTTGCCCGCGTTCCTCAGCCCGCGCTCAGTTGATCTTGGGACTTCGCTCAGGCGAGGGCCAGCATGTAGACCAGCGCGGCGGCGACCGAGGCCGTCGCGCGGACGTGATTCCACATCGTCCACTCGCGTATGTACGACGGCCAGTACGCGGCGGCCTCCGGGGTCCCCGGGGCCAGCTTCAGCAGGGCGTCGTTGCGGGGCACGTTCGCGACGAGGGTCAGCCCGAACGCCCCGAACAGATACAGCGCGCTGCCCAACAGCAGCTCCGCGGTCCCCTGATCCGGCCACAGCACGAACGTCACCACCGCGATCACCGCGCACACCAGCGCCGAACCGGCGAACAGCAGCATGAACGCGGGAGTCAGCGCCGCCCTGTTGATCGCGTTCATCGCGGCGACCCCCTGCGCGGGCGGCAGTTCGGCCAGCCCCCGCACGACCAGCACGGAGAAGGCACAGAACACACCGGCCATCACCCCGGTCGTGAGCACCCCCAGAACCGTCAGCGCGAAATACGGTTCACCGATCATGCCGACACCAACTCCCGCCCGTAGAGCCGAGATCCTGCCCACCACCAACCGTCACGACAAGTCGAACCCGTCCCCGCCCGCCCGACCATGGCCGAGAATCGCCGGACCATACGCGAGCGTCCACGACACCGCTCGCCGACGCCGACGGACGTCATACCGGGACACCCCGCCAGTCCCGCAGCACCCGTTCCACCCCCACCGCGATCCGCCGCCGCGCCTCGTGCCTCGGCACCCCGCTCATCAGCAACTGGTCGTACGGCGTGTCCTCGTGCCGTACGGCCGCCGCCACCGCCGAGACCACCGCCCCCTCGGACAACGCCCGGCCCGCCGCGCTCCGCCCCACCCGCCCGCTGCCGCGCAGCGAGGCGTGCGCGGCGATCGTCCGGGCCCGCTCCCCGGGGCAGCCGGGGAACAGCCGTCGTATCTCCGCCGCGAACGCCTCCGCGAACCGCACGTCCTCCACGGCCCGCCGCCCCGCGTCCCGCACCCGGCGCCGCCGCCGTGCCTCGGCGTCCGCGAGGCACCGTTCCTCGGCCCGGACGAGCCCCTCCTCCTCGACCAGGACGCCCTGTCGCTCGTACCGGCCCCGGCGCCGGTCGAACCGCACCACCACCGCCGACAACGCGCTCTCCTCCCGCGCCCTGCGCGTCAGCGCCGTGTCGCCGCGCGGCAGGAACACCAGATGCCCGAGGTCCACGCAGTCGAGACACCGCGGCACCCCGCCCTCGACGACCAGCAGCGCCAACGGCCCACGCCGACACCCCGCGCAGTGCCGTTTCCTGAGCGGCTGGACGACCAAGAGTCCGCCGACGGCCACAAGTCCGTCGCGGATCGGGGGAGTCGAGAGCGATGCCATACGAGAGACATTCCCTGCCACCGACCACCTCGCTCCTGTTTTCACGCTGTCCCGACCTTGTACGTCCGCCGCATCTGAGCCTCGCGCCACCCGCTGACCGAGGCCTGACGCATCATGGGCCCTGTGCGACTGGAAGCGATCACCTGGGACCGGCTCGGCGACCTCCTCGCCGAGCGTCTGCTCGACCTGAAGCCGGCCGACGGCAGCCCCTGGCCGCGCGTCGCCTTCGACGGCGCCCCGGCGGCCCGCCCGGGCGACCTCGCCGAACGGGTCGCGGAGGCGCTGCGCGTCCGCGGCCGTCCCTCGCTCGTCGTCGGCACGGAGGGCTTCCTGCGCCCCGCCTCGCTGCGCCTGGAGTACGGGCACCAGGACACCGACGCCTACTACGACGGCTGGTTCGACACCCGGGCCCTGTGGCGCGAGGTGTTCGGCCCGCTCGAACCGGACGGCGACGGCCGCGTCCTGCCCGACCTGTGGGACCCGGCCGCCGACCGCGCCACCCGCAGCCCCTACGTCCAACTCCCGCCCGGCGCCCTTCTGTTGCTGCACGGCCCCCTCCTTCTGCGGCACTGGTTCCCCTTCGACCTGACCCTGCACGTCCTCCTCTCGCCGGGCGCCCTGCGCCGCCGTACGCCCGAGGCCGAGCACTGGACCCTGCCCGTCTTCGAGCGCTACGAGGACGAGACCGACCCGGCCGGCACGGCGGACATCCTGGTGCGCGCCGACGATCCACGGCACCCGGCGTGGGGCGGGCTGCCCAACGGCCGAACGGCCTGACCCAAAGGGCTTTTATATGTGTGTGCATTTAGTTAGGGTGTCGCCATGCCGATCTTCGACGACTTCGTCCGTGCTCTCCTCGACGGGAAGAACTTCGCCAGCGTCGCCACTCTCCGCCCCGACGGTGCCCCGCAGACCTCGGTGGTCTGGATCAAGCGCGAGGACGACACCGTCCTCTTCTCCTCTCTCCAGGACCGCCAGAAGGTGCGCAACCTCCGTCACGACCCCCGCGTCAGCCTGTCGGTGTTCGACCTCGCCAACCCCTATGCCTCGGTCGAGATCCGCGGCACCGCCGAGATCCTTCCCGACCCGGACAAGCGGCTCCCGCACGAGCTCTCGCACAAGTACCTCGGCGTCGACCCGCCCGGCGAGCGGGACGACCAGGTGCGGGTGATCGTCCGCGTCGTGCCGCGGAAGATCGTGGGCTTCCAGGTCTGAGCGCTGTTCGAGCGCCGTCCCGGATTCCCGGTCGACCACCGGAAGTCCCGACCGCCCGGGTGCGTTCGCCCCGCCGCGCGGCGAGAATGTAGGGCGCCGGGACTAGCGGAACGTTCTGTACCGCGCCGGCCGTCCGGCACCGGGAGGTACTTCATGACCACCGCCGGAGACATCATGCACCGGGGCGCCCAGTGGATCCCCGCCCATGAAACCCTGGACCGCGCCGCCCAGCTGATGCGCGAACTGGGCGTCGGAGCCCTGCCCATCAGCGACGAGAACGAACGGCTCTGCGGCATCCTCACCGACCGGGACATCGTCGTCGGCTGTGTGGCCATGGGCCACGATCCGGCGAAGATCACCGCGGGCGAGATGGCCCAGGGCACGCCCCGCTGGATCGACGCCGGCGCCGATGTCGGCGAGGTGCTCCAGGAGATGCAGGGACACCAGATCCGCCGGCTTCCCGTCATCGAGAACAAACGCCTCGTCGGCATGATCAGCGAGGCCGACCTCGCCCAGCATCTGACCGAGGACCAGCTCGCCACCTGGGTCGAGAACGTCTACGCCCGAAGTGCCATGCGCTGAACCGAACCCCTGGACGGTCGTGCTCTGGGCCGCCGGGTGGCTCAGAGCCAGCCGTTGCGCCGGAAGCCCCGGTACAGCGCCAGACAGGCCACGGTTATCACGCCCAGGATCAGGGGATAGCCGTACCGCCAGTGCAGCTCCGGCATGTGGTCGAAGTTCATGCCGTACACACCGCACACCATCGTCGGTACGGCGATCACCGCGGCCCAGGCCGTGATCTTCCGCATGTCCTCGTTCTGCGCGACCGTCACCTGGGCGAGGTGCGCCTGCAGAATCGAGTTGAGCAGTTCGTCGAAGGACGCGATCTGTTCCTTCGCCCGCAGCAGGTGGTCGGAGACATCGCGGAAGTAGGCCTGTATCTCCGGTCCCACCACCCGCATCGGCCGGGTGGACAACGCCTCAAGCGGGCCGCTGAGGGGGACCACCGCCCGCTTCAACTCCAGCAGTTCACGCTTGAGTTGGTAGATACGGCCCGGGTCCGCCCGCGCGCCGTTCTCCGCGAACACGTCCGTCTCCACCTGGTCGATGTCCGCCTGCACCGAGTCCGTGACGCTCAGGTAGTCGTCGACCACGTGGTCCGCGATCGCGTGCAGCACCGCGGCCGGCCCCTTGGCGAGCTGCCGGGGATTCGACTCCAACTCCTCGCGCAGCGGCCCCAGCGAGCCGTGCCGTCCGTGCCGCACGGTGATGACGAACTCGGCGCCGACGAACACCATGATCTCGCCGGTGTCCACGACCTCGCTCGTCGCGGTGAGCTTCTCGTGCTCGACGTAGCAGACCGTCTTGAACACCGCGAACAGCGTCTCGCCGTAGCGCTCCACCTTGGGGCGCTGATGGGCCTCGATCGCGTCCTCGACCGCCAGCGGGTGCAGGTTGAACAGCTCGGCGATGCCCGCGAACTCCTCGTTCGTCGGCTCGTGCAGACCGAGCCAGACGAACCCGTCGTCCTTCTTGCGCACCCGCTCGACGGCGTCCACCAGATCGCCGCCGACCGGGACCCGGACGCCGTCCTGATACGTGACGCACTTCACCACCGAGGAGCCCAGGGGTGACCGGGCGTGGTGGCTCAGGTCGACCCGCGGGCGCCGTCGCGCCAGCCGCGCCACCTTGCGGAGGCCGCCGACCCTGCCCAGGCCCGTGACCTTCCGAAGATTCCCTGCCATGGACATCCGGATCTCCTTGCGTGGATCCCCTCGCATCGCATTTCTGCGCCTTGGCGTGCCAGTTTGCCAGGCCGACGTGAGCGGTGGGTAAGCCTGTGGGAACGGAATCCTCCGCTTTGTTCCCGCCTGTGGACGAAGCCGTGCGAGGGCGTTCCGAACCGGAGCGTCGACCCCTCCCGACAAGCGGGGCAACTGGGATGATCGCGGCATGACGCGATCCGACGGGTATCTCCTCGACAACCGGCAGTCCGAGGCAGGGCAGCGCTTCGACGCCTTCGCCACGCTCTTCGACCCCACGACGTTCCGGCACCTGGAGGGGTTCGGCGTCGGACCCGGCTGGCGGGTCTGGGAGGTCGGCGTCGGCGGCACCTCGGTGGTGTCCTGGCTGGCCAAGAAGGTCGGACCGACCGGGAAGGTCCTCGCGACCGACATCGACACCTCCCAGGTCGCCTCGGTGGCCCGCCCGCCGATCGAGGTGCGCGTCCACGACGTCGGCGCCGAGGAACCGCCGGGGGAGGGCTTCGACCTCGTGCACGCGCGGCTCGTCCTGGTCCATGTCCCGGACCGGGAACGGGCGTTGCGCTCGATGATCAAGTCCCTGCGCCCCGGTGGCCGCCTCCTGATCGAGGACGCCGACCCCGCCCTCCAGCCCCTGCTCTGCCCCGACGAACACGGTCCCGAGCAGCAACTGGCGAACCGTCTCCGCAACGGCTTCCGCGCACTCCTCGCCGACCGCGGCGCCGACCTCTCCTACGGCCGCAAACTCCCGCGCCTGCTCCGCGAGGCCGGTCTGCGCCGGGTGGAGGCCGACGCGTACTTCCCGGTCACCTCACCGGCCTGCGCCGCCCTGGAATCCGCCACGGTCCGCCAGATCCGCGACCAGCTCGTCACCGCGGGTCTCGCCACGGACGAGGACATCGACCGCCATCTGGCCAACGTCGCCTCCGGCACGATGGACCTGGCCACGGCGCCGATGATCTCCGCGTGGGGGCGGAAGGCGTAGGCGCCGGGCGGGAGTTGAGGCCCGGTGGGCGCGGGAGGCGGGGTTGCTTGCTCACTCCCGCCCGGGTGGCCGCCCTCCCACCCGTTCCACCGCCCGCGCTCCCGCCCGGCACCCCTCCCGCGCCGCTGCCTCGGGATCGGCGCCCGTCAGAAGCGTCGCGAGGAACGCCCCCGTGAACGCGTCGCCCGCGCCCGTGGTGTCCCGGGGCGTGGCGGGCTCGGCCGGCACGCGTGCGTGGACCGTGCCGGAGTGGGCGACCAAGGCCCCCTCTGCGCCCTGCTTGGTGACCACCAGGGGGACATGGCGGCTCAACTTGGCCGCCGCGTCCGCCGGATCGGGCAACCCGGTGAGCAGACACGCCTCGTCCCGGCTGGGCAGCAGCACGTCCACCCCCTCGACGAGCGCCAGGAAACGGTCCACACCCAGCTCCACGAGAAACCCCGCCGACGCCGGATCCAGACTCACCGGCACCCCACGCGCGCGTGCCGACTCCACCGCCGCGGCCACGAACGCCCGACTGGGCTCGGAGAACAGCAGATAGCCCGACAGATGCAGCCGTACGACCCCGTCGAGCAGCGAGTCCGACCAGTCGCCGGGATCGAGCCGCAGGGACGCGCCGCTGTCGGTGAGGAACGTCCGCTCGGCCGACGCCCCCGTGTCGACCAGACAGATCACCGTCCCGGTCGCCGCCTCCGGATCGACCACGAGACGGGGCCGTACCCCGGAGGCGACCAGCTCCCGTTCGTGCCACGCCGCCGCGTCCGCACCCACCCGACCGAGCAGCCGTACGTCCCCGCAGCCCCAATGGGCCGCCCAGCAGGCCACGTTGGCGCCCGCGCCGCCCGGCACGGTCCGGATCACGGCGGCGGTGTCGGTGCCGGGCGCGAGCGGCCCCAGATGCCGGGCGACGACATCCGTGACGACGTCGCCGACGACCAGGAGCGCGCCGTTCGGCCCGGTCGTCACGCCTCCTCGGCCCAGGCCGCCGCGATCCGCCCCGCCAGTCGTACGTTGCCGCGTACGGCCGCCAGGTTGGCGCTCAGCGAGGCGCCGTCGGTGTGCTCCACGAGGTAGCCGAGGAGGAACGGGGTGACCGCCTGCCCGGTGACGCCCTCTGCCTCGCACGCGTGCAGCGCGTCGGCGAGCACGCGCGCGTGCAGCTCGGGATCCAACTGCTCGTCCTCGGGCACCGGGTTGGCGACGATCAGGGTCGACTCCGGGGCGTCGAGCGCGTCCTGCGCCCGCATCACGGCCGCCACCTGCTGCGGGGTCTCCAGCGTCCAGTCCACCGGGTACCCGGAGTCGGAGAGGTAGAAGCCGGGGAAGCGGTCCGTGCCGTATCCCGCGACCGCCACGCCCAGCGTCTCCAGGCGCTGCAAGGTCGCCGGCACGTCCAGGATCGACTTCACGCCCGCGCACACCACCGTGATCCGGGTGGACGCCAGCAGCCCCATGTCGGCGGACTCGTCCTGCGTCACCGTCCACTCCCGGTGCACCCCGCCGAGCCCGCCGGTCGCGAACACCCGGACGCCCGCCCGCGCCGCCAGCAGCGCCGTCGCGGACACCGTGGTCGCCCCGCTGGCCCCCGCCGCCACCGCGAGCGGCAGGTCGCGGTGGCCCAGCTTGCGGATCCCGTCCTCGTTGGCGACCCGCTCCAACTGGTCCTTGTCCAGGCCGACATGGGGCCGCCCGTCCAGCACGGCGATCGTCGCGGGGACGGCGCCCTCCTGACGTACCGCCGCCTCCAGCTCCAGCGCCACCTGTAGATTGCGCGGGCGCGGCAGCCCGTGCGCGATGATCGTCGACTCCAGGGCCACCACGGGTCGACGCGCGTCGATCGCCTCGCGTACTTCCTCGGACACCACCAGCACCACGCGCCTCCTGTCGTTCGGTCTTCCCTCATCCCTGGCGGGCTCGGTGCCCGGTCAAACCCTCGCGGGCTGTGGGAGACATCATCGGCGCCCGACATGGAAAACGGGGGCCACACGTGCGTGGCCCCCGTTTTCCATGTCGTACCTCAGACCGGGCTGACGCCCGCCAGCGTCCCGTGGGGATCGAGCACGTACTTGCGGCCGGCGCCCTGGTCGAACTCGGCGTAGCCGCGCGGTGCGTCCTCCAGCGCGATCGGGGTCGCGTTGACCGCCTTCGCGATGTGCACGCGCCCGTGCAGGATCGCCATCATCAGACTCCGGTGGTATGTCATCACCGGGCACTGACCGGTTGCGAACCGGTGACTCTTGGCCCAGCCGAGGCCGAGCCGTACCTTCAGGGTGCCGCTCTTCGCGTCCTCGTCGACCCCACTTGGGTCGGCGGTGACGTACAGCCCGGGGATGCCCAGGGCACCGCCCGCGCGCGTGACGCCCATCAGCGAGTTGAGGACGGTCGCCGGTGCCTCCGGGGCGTTCGGGCCGTGCGCCCGTGCCTCGAAGCCGACCGCGTCGACCGCCGCGTCCACCTCGGGCTCGCCGACGATCTCGGCGATCTGCTCCCCGATGTCGCCGCGCGAGACGTCGACGGTCTCGCAGCCGAAACTCCTTGCCTGGCCCAGGCGTTCGGGGTTCAGGTCGCCGACGATGACCACCGCGGCGCCCAGGAGCTGCGCCGACGCCGCCGCCGCGAGACCGACCGGACCCGCCCCGGCGACGTACACCGTGGACCCGACCCCGGCGCCCGCGGTGACCGCGCCGTGGAAACCGGTCGGGAAGATGTCCGACAGCATGGTCAGATCGAGCAGCTTCTCGCGTGCCTCGTCCCGGTCGGGGAACCTCAGCAGGTTGAAGTCCGCGTACGGGACCATGGCGTACTCGGCCTGACCACCGACCCAGCCGCCCATGTCGACATAGCCGTAGGCCGCCCCCGGACGGGCCGGGTTGACGTTCAGACAGATGCCGGTCTTGCGTTCCTTGCAGTTGCGGCATCGCCCGCAGGCGATGTTGAACGGTACGGAGACGATGTCGCCCACGTCGATGAACTCGACGTCCGGACCCCGTTCGACGACCTCTCCGGTGATCTCGTGTCCGAGGACCAGTCCCTCGGGCGCGGTCGTCCGACCGCGCACCATGTGCTGGTCGCTGCCACAGATGTTGCTGGCGAGCACCTTCAGGATGACCCCGTGCCGGACCTTGCGGCCGACGTTGGCGGGGGCGACTCCCGGCCCGTCCTGCAGTTCGAGCGTCGGGTAGTCGATGGTCCTGACTTCCACCGCTCCCGGCTTGAGATACGCGACTGCCCTGTTTCCGCTTCCACTCATGCGTGATCGCCGTCCCTTCGGCTCCGATCCCCCGGATGCCAGTGGCTGTGCGCGCGCATGGCGGAGTCTGCTACCGGCTCGGCCTCCCGGCCACCCTTCGCGGGGCATCGGAAACCGTGGTTCTCCAGGAGTGGCCGACCATCGCCTGGTCCAGCCCCCTGCCCGAGCGCTCAGAACAACGGCTCGGGCAGGACTCCCTCCAGCGCCAGCAGTCTTCTCTTCGTCTCCAGGCCGCCGCCGAAGCCGCCGATGCCGCCGTCGCTCTCGACGACCCGATGGCAGGGCACGACGACCGGCAGCGGGTTGGAACCCATCGCCACCCCCACCGCCTGGGCCGCGCGCGGCTGGCCGACCCGCCCGGCCAGGTCGCCGTAGCCGACGACCGAGCCGTACGGGACGCCGGACGCCAGCTCGCGCAGTACCTGGCGGTTGAAGCCGGAGATCAGGGACCAGTCGAGCGGCAGGTCGAAGTCGCGCCGGGCTCCGGCGAAGTAGGCCTCGAACTGGCGTATCGCCTCGGCCAGCAAGGGGGAGTCGGGCGCCTCGACCGGTTCGGTGCCCAGCCGGGACGCCAGCCGGTCGAGCGTCCTCTCGCGCACCGGGTCCGTGGCGTGGAACACGACGTTGACCAGGCCGTCCTGTGTCGCGGCCAGCAGCAGCGGACCGATGTCGGTGCCGACGACGGTCCACACGACCCGCTGCTCGTTCTGCCCATGGCTGTCCATGCGCCCACCGTACGACCCGGCACTGACAACGCCCCGCGGGCGGTCTCAGAACCCGCTCAGCGCGGACCGCACCACGTCCGGTCTGTTGGTGATGAGGCCGTCCACGCCGTACCCGGCGACCGTCCACGCCGTGGGCGCGTCGTCGACGGTCCAGGCGTACACCTCCATCGGACCGCCGTGCGGGCCCGTGAACCCGTGCACCGCGGAGACGTAGCTCTTGGAGATCGAGCCGTACGACGGGTTGATCAGGTCGGTGAAGGCGGCGTACTCGTGCAGGGTGGACACGGAAGGTGTGCCGAGGAAGCCGGTCCTGATCCCGGGAGCGAGGTCGTGCACGATCCGGATGCTGGCCGCGCTGAAGCTCTGCACGATCAGCCGGCCGTCGACGTGGGACTGGCCCAGCCATCCTTCGTTGCCCAGGACCTTGAGGGTCTGCTGCTCGATGCCGGGGTACAGCTCCGGGTTCTTGATTTCCAGGAGCAGGCTCTGGTGGTTGTGTTCCACCTCGCGCATGTACTGCGTGAGCGTGGGCACGCGCGTGCCGGTGTACGCGGGGCCGAACCAGCTGCCCGCGTCGAGGCGGGCGATCTCGGCGGCGGTGAAGTCCTTCACCTTCCAGGGGGCCCGGTCGGGGAACACCTTCGCGACGTCGGTGGTGCGCTTCAGGCTGTCGTCGTGGATGACGACGAGTTCGCCGTCCTTGGTGCGCTGGACGTCGTTCTCCACCCACTGGAAACCGAGCCGGGCCGCCTTGTCGATGGAGGCCAGGGTGTTCTCGGGGGCGTAGGCGGACGCGCCGCGATGGGCGACCACGGTGGGCCACACGGCCTCGTCACCGGCCCTGGCCTGGGGGGAGGGGAGCAGGAGGGCGGCGGCCCCCAGGAGCGCGGTGGTCGAGGCGGCAACTGCGCGCAGGTGCATGCGTACTCCTCGCGTCGAGCGATCACATACAGCTCAAGAATGACAGCGGAACGTCACTACCCGTGGGGTACGGGATGGACACAGAATGAATGGAGTTGCCCAAGTCCGCTCACCGGTGCCGCACAAGTGGGGCGGGGCCGTGTTTCTTTGCCGGAAAATCGTTCGACCATTCCGGTGGGGGTCATACTCTCTGCGTCGACCCCGACCGTTCCTGCGGTGCTGGGGCTGGGCGGGTTTCAGGAATTTGCGGGACGGAACAGGGCGGAAGGGTTGCTGCGCATGCGGGGCACGGTCGACGGTTTCAGCTACGGACTCGTCACACCGCTGGTGGCCTACCTCATGGCCTGCCTCGGCGGTGCGCTCGGCCTGCGCTGCACCACCAGATCGATGCTCGTGACCCAGTCCTGGAGGCCCGGCTGGCTGGCCCTGGGATCGGCGGCGATCGGTTCCGGCATATGGACGATGCACTTCATCGCGATGATGGGCTTCTCGGTCCGCCAGACACCGATCCACTACGACAAACCGATGACCTTCGCGAGCCTCGCCGTCGCCATCGTCATGGTGGGCGTCGGGATCTTCATCGTCGGCTACCGGGGAGCCAGGGGGACGGCCCTGTTCACCGGCGGCACCCTCACCGGCCTGGGCATCGCCTCGATGCACTACCTGGGCATGGCCAGCATGCGCCTCAACGGAAAGCTCGAATACAACACCTTCACCGTCGCCGCCTCCGTCGTCATAGCGGTCGTCGCCGCGATCAGCGCCCTGTGGGCGGCCGGCCAGGTCCGCGGGTTCCTGTGGAGCGTGGGCGCGAGTCTCGTCATGGGGCTCGCCGTCACCGGCATGCACTACACCGGCATGGCCGCCCTCACCGTCCACGTCCACGGCACGGCCGCGACCACCGACGGGGTCTCCGCCGCGTCACTGCTCGCGCCCATGATGATCGGCCCCCTCGCCTTCCTCCTCCTGGCCGGCGTCGTCGTGATGTTCGACCCGCTGATGGTCATGGGCAAGCCCACCCGGCTCCCCGTCGAGCACAAGCCCGGCGTCCCGGCCGGCGCCGTCGTCCCGCACCCCCGGCGCACCCCGGTCCGCGCCGACCGCGACCTCGGACACCGCGGCTCCCGCACCCCGCAGAACCGCTGATCCGACCCCGTTGTCAGTGGCGGGTCGTACGGTTGGTTCCATGCGGCCCGTTTCCCACATCGAACGCACGGTGGCGCCTTTCGAGGTCGTCAGTTCCTACCAGCCCAGCGGCGACCAGCCGGCGGCCATCGCCGAGCTGGCCCGGCGCGTCGAGGCAGGTGAGAAGGACGTCGTCCTGCTCGGCGCGACCGGCACCGGCAAGTCCGCCACCACCGCGTGGATGATCGAGAAGCTCCAGCGCCCCACCCTGGTGATGGCGCCGAACAAGACCCTGGCCGCCCAACTGGCCAACGAGTTCCGCGAACTCCTGCCGAACAACGCGGTCGAGTACTTCGTCTCGTACTACGACTACTACCAGCCCGAGGCCTACGTCCCGCAGTCGGACACCTACATCGAGAAGGACTCCTCGGTCAACGAGGAGGTCGAGCGCCTGCGCCACTCCGCGACCAACTCGCTGCTCACCCGCCGCGACGTCATCGTGGTCGCCTCGGTCTCCTGCATCTACGGCCTCGGTACTCCGCAGGAGTACGTGGACCGCATGGTCCCCCTCAAGGTCGGCGACGAGATCGACCGCGACCAGCTGCTGCGCCGCTTCGTCGACATCCAGTACACGCGCAACGACCTGGCCTTCACCCGGGGCACCTTCCGCGTCCGCGGCGACACCATCGAGATCTTCCCGGTCTACGAGGAACTGGCCGTCCGCATCGAGATGTTCGGCGACGAGATCGAGGCCCTCTCCACCCTCCACCCGCTGACCGGCGAGATCATCAGCGAGGACGAGCACCTCTACGTCTTCCCGGCCTCCCACTACATCGCGGGCCCCGAGCGCATGGAGCGGGCCGTCAACGACATCGAGAAGGAACTCGCCGAGCGGCTGGCCGAGATGGAGAAGCAGGGCAAGCTCCTGGAGGCCCAGCGCCTGCGGATGCGGACCACGTACGACCTGGAGATGCTCCGCCAGATCGGCTCCTGCTCCGGCGTCGAGAACTACTCGATGCACTTCGACGGCCGCGAGCCCGGCTCCGCGCCGAACACCCTGATCGACTACTTCCCCGAGGACTTCCTGCTCGTCATCGACGAGTCGCACAACACGGTCCCGCAGATCGGCGCGATGTACGAGGGCGACGCCTCCCGCAAGCGCACCCTCGTCGACCACGGCTTCCGACTGCCCTCCGCCCTGGACAACCGCCCCCTGAAATGGGAGGAGTTCCAGAAGCGCATCGGACAGACGGTCTACCTGTCGGCGACCCCCGGCAAGTACGAACTCTCGCGCGCGGACGGCACCGTGGAGCAGATCATCCGCCCCACCGGCCTCATCGACCCCGAGGTCGTCGTCAAGCCCACCGAGGGCCAGATCGACGACCTGGTGCACGAGATCCGCAAGCGCACCGAGAAGGACGAACGCGTCCTGGTCACCACCCTCACCAAGAAGATGGCCGAGGACCTCACCGACTACTTCCTCGAACTCGGCATCCAGGTCCGCTACTTGCACAGCGACGTCGACACCCTGCGCCGCATCGAGCTGCTGCGCGAGCTGCGCTCCGGGGAGTTCGACGTCCTGGTCGGCATCAACCTCCTCCGTGAGGGCCTCGACCTGCCCGAGGTGTCCCTGGTGGCCATCCTGGACGCCGACAAGGAGGGCTTCCTGCGCTCCGGCACCTCCCTGATCCAGACCATCGGCCGCGCGGCGCGCAACGTCTCCGGCCAGGTCCACATGTACGCCGACCGGATCACCCCGGCGATGGAGAAGGCCATCGAGGAGACCAACCGCCGCCGGGAGAAGCAGGTCGCGTACAACACGGAGCGCGGCATCGACCCCCAGCCGCTCCGCAAGAAGATCAACGACATCGTCGCGCAGATCGCCCGCGAGGACGTCGACACGGAGGAGTTGCTCGGCTCGGGCTACCGCAAGAACAAGGACGGCAAGGGCGCGAAGGCCCCTGTGCCCGCGCTCGGGGGCAAGGCCGCGAAGGGCGGCAAGTCCGCCAAGGGCAAGGCGAAGGACGGGGTGCCGACCGACCGCCCCGCGGCCGAACTCGCCGAGCAGATCGAGGAGATGACGCAGCGCATGCGCGCCGCCGCCGCCGACCTGCAATTCGAGGTCGCGGCCCGGCTGCGCGACGAGGTGCACGAGATGAAGAAGGAGCTGCGTCAGATGAAGGAGGCGGGCATCGCCTGACCCCCTCGGGGGAGTGCCGGACCTCGGGATATGCGCTCTGTGTTGCAAGACCGACACAAAGTCCGATGCGGGGTTCGGCACTGTCAGTGCCGCTGCGTAGGGTTCTGGGCAGCCGCGGATTCCACGGCAACAGGGGACAGTTCGAGAGGGGAACAGCCGTGACCGTCAACATGACCAAGGGTCAGGCCATCAGTCTTGAGAAGAACGACGGGACCGGCCTGACCGCGGTGCGCATGGGTCTCGGCTGGCAGGCGGCACCCCGACGCGGTCTGTTCGGCTCGCGCACCCGGGAGATCGACCTCGACGCGTCCGCGGTGCTGTTCGCCGACAAGCAGCCGGTCGACGTGGTGTTCTTCCGCCACCTGGTGAGTGACGACGGCTCCGTCCGGCACACCGGTGACAACCTCGTCGGCGGTGTCGGCCAGGGCGGCGACGACGAGGCCATCCTCGTCGACCTCGCGCGCGTGCCGGTCCACATCGACCAGATCGTCTTCACCGTGAACTCCTTCACGGGGCAGACCTTCCAGGAGGTGCAGAACGCGTTCTGCCGCCTGGTCGACGAGACCAACGGCCAGGAGCTGGCCCGCTACACCCTCGCGGGCGGCGGCCAGTACACGGCCCAGATCATGGCGAAGGTCCACCGCACCGGCTCCGGCTGGACACTGACGGCCCTCGGCACACCGACCAACGGCCGCACCTTCCAGGACCTGATGCCGGCGATCCTGCCGCACCTCTAGGGCGGCCCGGCGCACACGACACGACACGGCTGAGCAGGGGGACGAGAGCGATGGCGGCCGAGCTGGTGCGAGGGCAGAACCACCCGCTCTCCCAGATGCGTCTGGAGATCCGGGTCGCGGCCGGCAAGCCGGTCGTGGCCGCCGCCACGCTCGGCGACGAGCGCGGCAGGACCCACGGCGTGGAGTGGGTGGCCCACCCGGGCACACCCACCCTGCCCGGCCTTGAGGTCTCCAAGCAGGCCGCCGCCGACCACCGCCTCGCGGTGGACCTCGGCGCCATGCCGGAGGCCGTCCACCGCGTCAGCGTGTTGCTCGCGCTGCCCCTCGGCGCCGACGGCCCCGCCCGCTTCGGGGCCGTCGCCGCACCCTTCGTCGCGGTCACCGGCCTCGACGGCACCGAGGTCGCCAGCTACACGATCACCGGCCTGGACGCCGAATCGGCCGTCGTGGCCCTGGAGTTGTACCGCAGACAGGGCGCCTGGAAAGTGCGCGCCGTCGGCCAGGGCTACGCGGGCGGCCTGGCCGAACTCCTCACCGACCAGGGCCTGCCCCAGGCCGCCCACCTCGCGGGCGGCATCAACGAAGCGGTGGCCCGGGGCCTGGCCCGATCCGTGGCAACGCCCCCACCCCGCACCACGGACGGCGACCGCACCCGCCAGACGGCCACACCGGGAATCGGCCCCGAGGCGAGCGGCGCCACGGCGCAGGGCACACCCGGCGCTGTCGCTCCGCAACCGACCTCGCCCTACGACGCGCAGGGCGCCCCCAGCGCCGTAGCACCGCAACCTACGTCTCCGTACGGTCCGCAGGGCACCCCGGGTGCCGTGGCGCCGCAGTCCGGATATCCCGGTGCGGGCGCGCCCGCGGATCCCGCCGCCCAGGCCGCCGCTCCCGCTACCGGTGGGCCGATCGACTACAGCCACCCGCGTCGGGGGACCGGGGCGCCTCCGTCGCCCGCGCCGACCGCGCCCCCGGCTCCGCCCGGACAGGCCGCGCAGCCCGTCGCCGGTGACGCGACCGGGTGGTCGATGGAGGAACGGCTCTACAACCAGGTGTGGGGCATGTTCGAGGACCTGGCCCGCACCATGGCCGCATACCGCAGCGCGGTCGACTTCGCCGACTCGCGGATGGAGAAGGAACTCGACCAGGCGCTGTCCGACCCGCGCAGCCGGATCGGCGGTCAGGGCGACGCGGCCCGTGAGGCGGCCCAGGCCAAGCACGCCCAACTCGTCGACCAGGCGCGGGCGGCCCTCGACCGGGACCTCGCCCAGCTGGCCGCCGAGTCCGAGGTGGTCGAACCCGCGCTCCCGCTGGCCTTCGCCGGCTGGGACAACCCCGTCTGGCACGGCTACCGCGTCCCGATGGAGATCCCCATGGCCCTGCGCCTGGGCGACCTCCATCTCCCGGAGAGCCCCGACCTGCGCATCCCGATGCTGGTCCGGCTGCCGTTGGAGCGCGGTCTGTGGATCGACAGCGGTGGCGGGGAGTCCTTGGACGGCTCGTTCGCCGATTCGCACGAGCTGCGGCGCCTCGCGCTCGACACGGCCGTGGCGCACGCGGCCCGGCTGCTGGCCGTCTATCCGGTGGGCGAGTTCGCCGTGCACGTCATCGACCCGGCCGGTTCGGCGGCGCAGGCGCTGGTCCCCCTGGTGCACACCGGCGTGCTCGCGGCGCCGCCCGCCGTGGGGGCCGCCGGGGTCGCGGACGTGCTGGCCCGGCTCACCCAGCGAGTGGACCTGGTGCAGATGGCGGTGCGCGGCGGGGCCGCCGACTCACTCCCGCCCGGCCTCGACACGGCCGAACAGCTGCTGATCGTCAACGACTTCCCGCACGGCTTCGACGACCGTGCTGTGACCCAGCTGCGCTATCTCGCGGACGAGGGCCCGGCCGTCGGCGTCCATCTGATGATGGTCGCGGACCGTGAGGACGCGGCGGGCTACGGTCCGTTGCTCGACCCGCTCTGGCGTTCGCTGATGCGACTCACCCCGCTGCCCGACGACCATCTCGCCGACCCGTGGGTGGGTCATGCCTGGACGTACGAGCCCTCGCTCGTGCCGCCCGGCAGCCAGGTGCTCCAGCGGGTGCTGACCGAGGTCGCGACGGCTCGTACCAAGTACAGGTAAAGGGCTCTCACCTGCTGGTTTGTCTTTCTTTTGCCAATCTCTTTACCTTTCCTTGGTGATTGGGGTAGTCTTCTCCGTACGGAGGGGAGTACTCCCTATCTGCTGCGGCGTACCCGTCAATACGGATCAGGCCAGATCCCGGGGCGTCGGCCCTGGACGCCCGTCCAAGGTGGAAGAGACCTCCGGTAGCGACGACGCTGACCATTTGCCGTTAATACCGCCGGAGGAGCAGTAGTGGATGTTTCCGTGACCCTGTGGGTCCTGACCATCGTGGGGCTGGCCGCCCTCATCGCCGTCGACTTCTTCATCGGCCGCAAGCCGCATGACGTGTCGATCAAGGAAGCCGGAATCTGGACCGTCGTCTGGATCGCCCTCGCCGGACTCTTCGGACTCGGCCTGCTCGTCTTCGGAGGCGGCCAGGCCGGTGGCGAGTTCTTCGCCGGATTCATCACCGAGAAGTCGCTGAGCGTCGACAACCTCTTCGTCTTCGTCCTGATCATGGCGAAGTTCGCCGTGCCCTCGCAGTACCAGCAGCGGGTGCTGCTCGTCGGCGTCCTCATAGCCCTGGTCCTGCGGGCCATCTTCATCGCGGCCGGCGCGGCCGTCCTCGCCAACTTCGCGTGGGTCTTCTACATCTTCGGCGCCTTCCTCATCTGGACCGCCTGGAAGCTCATCCAGGAGGCCCGGACCGACGAGGAGGACGAGGAGTTCGAGGAGAACAAGCTTCTCAAGGCCGCCGAGCGCCGCTTCGGCGTGGCCGACCGGTACCACGGCACCAAGCTGTGGATCCGGGAGAACGGCAAGCGGGTCATGACCCCGATGCTGGTCGTGATGCTCGCCATCGGTACGACGGACGTGCTGTTCGCCCTCGACTCCATCCCCGCGATCTTCGGCCTCACCCAGGACCCGTACATCGTGTTCACGGCCAACGCGTTCGCCCTGATGGGCCTGAGGCAGCTGTACTTCCTCATCGGCGGCTTGCTCAAGAAGCTGGTCCACCTCAGCTACGGCCTGTCGGTCATCCTCGGCTTCATCGGCGTCAAGCTGGTGCTGCACGCGCTGCACGAGTCCGGGGTCCATGTCCCGGAGATCTCCATCCCGGTCTCCCTCGGTGTGATCTGCGGTGTCCTGATCGTCACCACGATCACCAGCCTGATGGCCAACAAGAAGACCGCGGCGGCCGAGGCGGCGCGGACGGGGACCGAAGGCGCCCCGAAGGACAGCATCGACGCCTGACCAAGCCCGACGTAGGAACGACAAGCACCGGGAGCACCGCACCATGAATTGCCGACCACCGCTCCCGGTGCTTCGTTGGATACCGAGCGCCCCCGCCCCGGGGGTGGCACGGCCGGGTGGAGGCCTTCATGGACGCAGCGATGAAGTTCGTGCAGATCGTGGACTTCGAGACCGACCGCTTCGACGAGATGCGGGCGGTGGCGGAGGAGGCGGACAAGCGCTTCGCGGGCCGGGCCGGCGGACCGACGCACCGCCTCGTGCTGCGCGACCGGAACAATCCCGGCCATGTCCTGGTCGTGATCGAGTTCGACTCGTACGACGACGCCATGCGCAACAGCAACGATCCCGGTACCACCGAATTCGCCCAGCAGATGGCCGCGCTGTGTACCAGGCCGCCGTCCTTCACCGACTGCGACGTCCTGGACATGACCGAGTTCAAGTAGTGCGCGACGGGCTCCGAGGCGCCGGAGTGCGGGGCCCGTACGCCTCTGCGAGGATCTCTTCATGATCACTCGGCTCAGGTCGCTCACCACCCGGTGGACGACCTTCGTACCGGTGCTCGCAGCCGTCCTGCTGATCTTCACCTGGGGGCGCAAGGACCTGCCCGGCGTCGTCGTCGCCCTGGTGACCCTGGTCCTCGCCGGGGCCGTCCTGGCCGCGGTGCACCACGCCGAGGTCATCGCCCACCGCGTCGGCGAACCCTTCGGCTCCCTGGTCCTGGCCGTCGCCGTCACGATCATCGAGGTCGCCCTGATCGTCACCCTGATGGCCGACGGCGGCGACAAGAGCTCGACCCTCGCCAGAGACACCGTCTTCGCGGCCGTCATGATCACCTGCAACGGCATCGTCGGCCTGTGCCTCATCGTCGCCTCCCTGCGCCACGGCACGGCGGTCTTCAACCCCGAGGGCACGGGTGCCGCCCTCGCCACCGTGGCGACCCTGGCCACGCTCAGCCTGGTCCTGCCGACCTTCACCACCAGCAAGCCGGGCCCGGAGTTCTCCGGCGCCCAGCTCACCTTCGCCGCACTGTCCTCACTCGCCCTGTACGGCCTCTTCGTGGCCACGCAGACCGTGCGGCACCGCGACTACTTCCTGCCGATCTCCCGGCAGGGTGCGGTGATCACCAAGGACCACCACGCGGACGCGCCGTCCGCCCGCACCGCCCTGATCAGCCTGGGCCTGCTCGGCCTCGCCCTGATCGGTGTCGTAGGACTGGCCAAGGGCGTCTCGCCGACCATCGAGTCCGGCGTCGAGGCCGCCGGGCTGCACCACGCCGTGGTCGGCGTGATCATCGCGCTGCTCGTGCTGCTCCCCGAGACCATCGCCGCCCTGCGTTCCGCCCGCCGCGACCGGGTGCAGACCAGCCTCAACCTCGCGCTCGGCTCGGCGATGGCCAGCATCGGCCTCACCATCCCCGCCGTCGCGCTGGCGTCCATCTGGCTCTCCGGGCCGCTCGTCCTCGGCCTCGGCTCGACCCATATGGTGCTGCTCGCCCTGACCGTGGTGGTCAGCTCCCTGACCGTGGTGCCGGGACGGGCGACACCGCTCCAGGGCGGGGTCCATCTGGTGCTGTTCGCGGCGTACTTGGAGCTGGCGATCAACCCGTAGCCGGGTCACCCGGTGGCCGGCGCGGGGACCGCCACCCGCACCGGCCGTGTCTCCGGCAGCAGTGCGAAACAGCCCAGGCTGAACAGCGCGACCCCCGTCAGATAGGCGCCCACACTCCAGGGAACGCGCCCGCTGTGCTCGGCGAGCGCCGTCGCCACGATCGGAGTGAGGGCGCCGCCGAGGACCCCGCCGAGGTTGTAGCCCACGGCGGCGCCCGTGCAGCGCACCCGCGGCTCGTACAGCTCCGGCAGATACGCGCCCAGCACGGCGAACATCGTCACGAACGCGAGCAGCGCCCCCAAGAAGCCGAGGAACATCAGCAGCGGTGCTCCCGTGGCGAGCAGCGCGACCATCGGGAACATCCACAGCGCGGCGGCCGCGCACCCCAGCAGACACAGCGGTCTGCGCCCGTAGCGGTCGCTCAGCAGCGCCACCAGCGGGGTCAGCGAGCCCTTCACCACCACGGCGGCCATGATGCAGGCCAGCATCTCGGTACGGCCGACCCCGAGCCGCTCGGTGCCGTAGGCGAGGGACCAGGTCGTCACCGCGTAGAAGATGGCGTACCCCACCGACAGTGCCCCGGCGGTCAGCAGGACCAGCCGCCAGTGTTCGCGCACGACCTCGGCGAGCGGCACGCGCGCGTGGTCGTCGATTTCGAGGAACCGGGGGCTCTCCGCGAGCGACGAACGCAGCCACAGCCCGCCCAGGGCCAGCACCCCGGCCACCCAGAACGGCACCCGCCAGCCCCACTGCGCGAACTGCGCGTCGGTCAGGGTCGCCGACAGCGTCAGCATCACGCCGTTGGCCAGCAGGAACCCCACCGCGGGACCGATCTGCGGAAAGCTCGACCACAGTCCGCGCCGCCCGGCCGGCGCGTGCTCGGCGGTCAGCAGCACCGCCCCGCCCCACTCGCCGCCCAGCCCCAGCCCCTGGAGAAAGCGCAGCACCAGAAGGAGCACGGGAGCGGCCACCCCGATCGAGCCGTACGACGGTACGCAGCCGACCGAGACCGTCGAGCCGCCGGTCAGCAGCAGTGAGGCGACGAGCACCGGCCGCCGCCCACGCCGGTCCCCGAAATGCCCGAACAGGATCGAGCCCAGCGGCCGCGCCACGAAGCCCACACCGAACGTCCCGAAAGCGGCCAGCGTCCCCGCCACCGGCGAGAACGTCGGGAAGAACAGGGGCCCGAGGACCAGGGCCGCCGCCGTGCCGTACACGAAGAAGTCGTAGAACTCGATCGCGGTGCCGGCGAGTGAGGCGGTCGCGAGGCGGAGCATGGACGGGGTGCTTACGGTGGGTGCATCACGCATGCCGCGTCAACTACCCACAGTGAACGTCGGTTACGGGGGCGCGCGGTGGTGCGGAGGCGGCGTGATAGACCGGGTCCGAGCAGCGGCCGTCGACCGGCGGCCCCGCCTGCGACGACATGTCCGAACGGACCGGAGGAACCGTGCCCCGCACCCTGGCCAACGCCCCGATCATGATCCTCAACGGCCCCAACCTGAACCTCCTCGGCCAGCGCCAGCCGGAGATCTACGGCTCCGACACACTCGCCGACGTCGAGACCCTGTGCGTCGAGGCGGCGGCCGGGCACGGCGGCACGGTGGACTTCCGGCAGTCCAACCACGAGGGCGAGTTGGTCGACTGGATCCACGAGGCGCGGCTCAACCACTGCGGCATCGTGATCAATCCGGGGGCGTACTCGCACACGTCCATCGCGATCCTGGATGCCCTCAACACCTGTGACGGGCTACCGGTGTTGGAGGTCCACATCTCCAACATCCACCAGCGCGAGTCGTTCCGGCACCATTCGTACGTCTCGCTGCGTGCCGACGGTGTCATCGCGGGGTGCGGGGTGCAGGGGTACGTGTTCGGCGTGGAGCGGGTCGCCGCGCTGGCGGGCGCGGGGAAGGCCGACGCGTAAGCACCGGCCTCCTGGTTCACGCCCCTTACAGCCGGCCCGCCTCCACGATCCGGCGCAGGAAGCGCTGCGTGCGCTCCTGCTGCGGGTCGCCGAAGATCTGCTGGGCGGTGCCGCGCTCCAGGACCACACCCCCGTCCAGGAAGCACACCTGGTCGGCGACGTCCCGGGCGAAGCCCATCTCGTGCGTGGCCAGCACCATGGTCATGCCCTCGTCCTTCAAGTCCCGGACGACGGCGAGCACTTCACCCACCAGCTCGGGGTCGAGCGCGGCGGTGATCTCGTCGAAGAGCAGCAGTCGCGGCCGTACGGCAAGGGCCCGCACGATCGCGACCCGCTGCTGCTGACCGCCGCTGAGCCGGTCCGGGTAGGCGCCCGCCTTGTCCCCGAGCCCGAGCCGCTCCAGCAGCTCACGCGCGTGTGCCTCGGCCTCCGCGCGGGACGCGCCGTGCACCCGGCGCGGGGCGAGGGTGATGTTCTCCAGGACCGTCATGTGCGGGAACAGGTTGTACGCCTGGAACACCACGCCGATACGGCGCCGTATCGCGTCCTGGTCGACGCGCGGGTCGGTGATCTCCTCGCCGTCCAGCCAGATCGCGCCGTCGTCGATGTCCTCCAGGAGGTTCGCGCACCGCAGCAGCGTCGACTTGCCGGAGCCGGACGCGCCGATCAGCGCGGTCACGGTGTGCTGCGGGACCTCCAGGTCGACGTCCCGCAGGACGACGGACGTACCGAAGGTCTTGCGGACGGACTCCATGCGCAGCACGGGGGAAGTGTCGTCGGTGCTCATGTCGTGCCTCCCTGGGCGCGCTGCCGGTCCATCCTGGCCGTCACCCAGTCCGTGAAGCGGGTCATCGGGATGGTCAGCGCCACGAAGACGAGCCCGGCGACGATGTACGGCGTGTAGTTGAGGGCGCGCTGCGCGATGATGTCGGACGCCCGTACGGCGTCGATCGCGCCGCCGATCGACACGAGCCCGGTGTCCTTCTGGAGGGACACCAGATCGTTCAACAAGGGCGGCACCTGCCGGCGTACGGCCTGGGGGAGTACCACGTGCCGCAGCGCCTGCCGGTTGGTCAGGCCCAGCGAGCGGGCCGCCGCGCGCTGCGAGGGGTGGATGGACTCGATGCCCGCGCGGAACACCTCGGCGACGTACGCCGAGTACGTCAGCACCAGCGCCGTACCGCCCAGCCACACGGGGTCGACGGTCACACCCTGGAGGCGCAGGGCGGGCACTCCGAAGACGACGATCATCAGGTTGATGATGAGCGGCAGCCCGCGGAAGAAGTCCGTGTAGGCCGCCGCCAGCACCCGCAGCGGGAAGAACACCGGCCCGCGCAGGGTGCGCGCGATGGCGATCAGCATCCCCAGGACGAGCACCAGGACACCGCAGATCAGCAGCAGCCGGATGTTCAGCCACAGCCCTTCGAGGACCTTGGGAAACGCCTCGCGCGCGTAGTGCCCGTCGAAGAACGTCTCCTTGGTGCGCTCCCAGCCCGGCGCGCTGACCACGACCAGGTACAGGACGACGGCCGTGACCAGGGTCGACACCGCGGCGATCGCGGTCGCGCGACGGGCACGCGCGCGTTTGTGACGTTCGCGCTCCAGGCGCCGCTCCGAGGGGACGTACGTGTCGCCCCCGCCGGGCATGTCGCCCTTGTCGTCCGAGCCCTCCTGGCCCGACTCGTCCTTCACCACGGTCACTTGAGGACCGGGGCGTCGACGGCGTCGGACAGCCACTGCTTCTCCAGCGCCGCCAGGGTGCCGTCCTTGCGGAGGGCATCCACGGCCGACGTCACGCACGACGTGAGGTCACTGCCCTTGTCGAGGACGAGCCCGAACTGCTCCGGCGTGCCGCCCTGGTTCTCGAACTGGCCGACGATCTTGGCGTTGGTCACCTCGGCCGAGGTGATGTAGAAGGCGGTCGGCAGGTCGACGACGATCGCGTCGACCTGGCCGTTCTTGAGCGCGGACACGGCCTGGTCGTTCTTGGAGAACGCGGCCTCCTGCTGCGTCGGCTTCACCACGTCGCTGATGTAGTTCAGGCTCGTGGTGCCGACCTGGGCGCCCAGCTTGAGGCCCTTCAGGCCCGCGATGGTCGTCGCCTTGGCGGCCTTGCTGCCCTTGAGCGCGATGACGGCCTGGCGCACGTCGTAGTAGCCGGACGAGAAGTCGACGGCCTTCTTGCGCTCGGCGCTGATCGACACCTGGTTGATGTCGAAGTCGAAGGTCTTCACCCCGGGCGCGAAGGCCTTGTTGAAGGGGACGCTCTGCCAGACGACGGCGCTCTTGTCGTAGCCGAGCTGCTTCGCCACGGCATAGGCGACCGCCGACTCGAAGCCCTTGCCGTTGGCCGGCTTGTCGTCCTCGAACCAGGGCTCGTACGCCGGTTCGTCCGTCGCGACCGTCAGCTTGCCGGAGGTCTGGGTGGCCAGCTTGCCCTTGGCGCAGGTGGTCCCGGCCGACGTGGAGGCCTGGTCGGAGGCCTTGTCCTCCGGTTGCGGAGCACAGCCGACGGCGGTGGCGAGGAGGGCTATGGTGACGGCGGCTATCGCGCGACTCGGTACGCGAGGGGCAAGGTGCATGGCGGGAGAGTGACAGCCAAACGTCCTGTTTGTCGAGGTCACAGCCTTGAATGTCCGCATATTGGGAACGGGCGTTGCGTTCTTGTGAACAGTTCCTGTGCGATCACGCCCGGGACGCGTTTGCCGGGGCCGCCGGTCGAGGGCGGGGATCGATGGACCGGCGGCCCATCCGCGCAGGAGCCGTCGTCCTGAGCGGGGCTGCTTCCAGTTGACCGCGCAATCATGTGTGCCGGGAGCGCGCGTACGACACCGGCGCGTGCGAAGGATTCACACGGGGCGCGCGTGAACCGCTTCACGCGCCCCGTGGTTCACCACCCGCGCCCCGTGGTTCACCACCCGCGCGCGTGCCACTCCGGCAGATGCGGGCGTTCCGCGCCCAGCGTCGTGTCGTTGCCGTGACCCGGGTAGACCCAGGTCTCGTCCGGGAGCGCGTCGAAGATCTTCGCCTCGACGTCGTGGATCAGACTGGCGAACGCCTCGGGATCCTTACGGGTGTTGCCCACACCACCCGGGAACAGACAGTCCCCGGTGAACACATGAGGATGCCCGTGCGGGTCGTCGTAGACGAGCGCGATCGAACCCGGCGTATGACCCACCAGGTGGCGCGCGGTCAGCTCCACCTGCCCCACCCGGATCCTGTCGCCGTCGTCGACCAGGACGTCGGTCGGCACCGGGACGCCGTCGGCGTCCTCGCGCCCCGCGTATGTACGCGCGCGCGTGGCCGTCACGACCTCGGCGAGCGCCTGCCAGTGGTCGCCGTGCTGGTGGGTGGTGACGACGGACGCGATGCCGTCGTCACCGATCGTGCCGAGCAGGGTCTCCGCGTCGTTGGCCGCGTCGATCAGCAACTGCTCGTCCGTGGCCCGACAGCGCAGCAGATACGCGTTGTTGTTCATGGGTCCGACCGCGATCTTGGTGATCATCAGGTCCGTGAGTTCGTGCACATCCGCCGGTCCACCGACCGTGACCTCGCCGCTGTACGTCATGACGGTCAGCCTAATCCGTTTCCGGAGGACGTTCCGAAGTGGCCGATGTCTCCCGGACGTTCGGGTGCGGAACCGGGACGCCTTGTGCACGGTAGGGCTGGAGGCGTACAGCGGGCGAAGCGCCGGCCCGGAGGCTTATAGCGGCGGAAGCGTCGGCAAGGAGCCGCCGTCGACCGTCAGGCCGGACCCGTCGCGGCGGCCGCAGAGCCAGCCGAGCAGATCCGCCGGGCTGCCGGTGACCGTGACTTCGGGCTTCTCGGCGGCCCGGCCCGTGCTCCACGCGCGCGTGCCGTCCGAAAGGTGCGTCGACGCCACTTCGGGGTGCCCGGTGAACCGCTCGGCGAGGAAGTCGATCTCCCGTTGGGTGAACTCCTCGGGCAGGTTCTCCAGTTCGTATCCGATGCCCAGGTCCACGTGGTGCAGTTCGACCTCGCCCCACCGCCGGAACGGCACGTTCGACGCGGTGTCGACGACCCCGTTGCGCAGCTCCACTTGGCGCGACCAGTCCGCCGGAGCCGCGCCCACCGCCTGGAAGCGGCCCCCGCTCTCGCGCACATCGGCGAGCTGGGCGTCGAGCGGGCGCGGGGCGTCGCGCTCGATGTCGGCGTCACGGACGCTCGCCGTCGCGTACATGGGGCGCCCTTCGAGGACGTTCACGAGGGCGTCCGCGTTGCGGGCGATGTGGGCGAGGACGTGATTGCGGCTCCAGCCGGGAAGCCGTGACGGCTCGGCGGCCGAGGCGTTGTCCAGTGCGGCGGCTGCGGTGAGGAGCCGTTCGGTCGCGTCATGTACAGAGGCCAGGTCATGAGCGTGATCAATCATGCTGCTGACCCTAGTCCCGCCACACCTTTGGGTGAAGGTGGTGAAGCAGTGCCGTAAATCGAATGCACGTGCTATATCGTCGGGTGCGGCGTCGGGCATGCTGGAAGGCCGGAGGTTGTTATGCCTCGGCCGGGATTCCGACCGGCGTTGTCAGTGGCTCCCCCTAGTCTGAGAACGACGGGGGCCCCGCCCCTGTCACTTCTCTCAAGAAAGGTGCGGACCGGCGTGGCCGACCGTCTCATCGTCCGTGGCGCGCGCGAGCACAATCTGAAGAATGTCTCGCTCGACCTTCCACGCGACTCGCTCATCGTTTTCACGGGCCTGTCCGGGTCGGGCAAGTCCTCCCTGGCCTTCGACACGATCTTCGCCGAGGGCCAGCGGCGCTACGTGGAATCGCTCTCCTCGTACGCCCGCCAGTTCCTCGGCCAGATGGACAAGCCGGACGTCGACTTCATCGAGGGTCTCTCCCCGGCCGTCTCCATCGACCAGAAGTCGACCTCGCGCAACCCGCGCTCGACGGTCGGCACCATCACCGAGGTCTACGACTACCTACGGCTGCTCTTCGCGCGCATCGGCAAGCCGCACTGCCCGGAGTGCGGCCGTCCGATCACGCGCCAGTCGCCGCAGGCCGTCGTCGACAAGGTCCTCGCCCTCCCGGAGGGGAGCCGCTTCCAGGTCCTGTCGCCGCTGGTGCGCGAGCGCAAGGGCGAGTTCGTCGACCTGTTCGCGGACCTCCAGACCAAGGGCTACAGCCGCGCGCGCGTGGACGGCGAGACCATCCAGCTCTCCGAACCGCCCGTCCTGAAGAAGCAGGAGAAGCACACCATCGAGGTGGTCATCGACCGCCTCACGGTGAAGGACTCCGCCAAGCGCCGCCTCACCGACTCCGTGGAGACCGCCCTCGGACTGTCCGGCGGCATGATCGTGCTCGACTTCGTCGACCTCCCCGAGGACGACCCCGAGCGCGAGCGCATGTTCTCGGAGCACCTGTACTGCCCGTACGACGACCTGTCCTTCGAGGAGCTGGAGCCCCGCTCCTTCTCCTTCAACTCGCCCTTCGGCGCCTGCCCCGAGTGCTCCGGCATCGGCACGCGCATGGAGGTCGACGCCGAGCTGATCGTCCCGGACGAGGACAAGTCCCTGGACGAGGGCGCCATCCACCCCTGGTCGCACGGCCACACCAAGGACTACTTCGGCCGTCTCATCGGCGCCCTCGCGGACGCCCTGGGCTTCCGCACCGACATCCCCTTCGCGGGCCTCCCGCAGCGCGCCAAGAAGGCCCTGCTCTACGGCCACAAGACGCAGATCGAGGTGCGGTACCGCAACAGGTACGGCCGCGAGCGGGTCTACACGACGCCCTTCGAAGGCGCCGTCCCCTTCGTGAAGCGGCGGCACGGCGAGGCGGAGAGCGACGCCAGCAGGGAGCGCTTCGAGGGCTACATGCGCGAGGTGCCCTGCCCCACCTGTCACGGCACGCGCCTGAAGCCCGTCGTCCTCGCGGTCACGATCATGGACAAGTCGATCGCCGAGATCTCCGGCATGTCCATCAGCGACTGCGCGGAGTTCCTGGGCGGCATGAAGCTCGACGCCCGCGACAAGAAGATCGCCGAACGCGTCCTGAAGGAGTGCAACGAGAGGCTGCGCTTCCTGGTCGACGTCGGCCTCGACTACCTCTCGCTGAACCGCGCGGCCGGCACCCTCTCCGGCGGCGAGGCCCAGCGCATCCGCCTGGCCACCCAGATCGGCTCCGGACTCGTAGGCGTCCTCTACGTCCTCGACGAGCCGTCCATCGGCCTGCACCAGCGCGACAACCACCGGCTGATCGAGACCCTGGTCCGGCTGCGCGACATGGGCAACACGCTCATCGTCGTCGAGCACGACGAGGACACCATCAAGGTCGCCGACTGGATCGTCGACATCGGCCCCGGCGCGGGCGAGCACGGCGGCAAGGTCGTGCACAGCGGCTCACTGAAGGAGCTGCTCGCCAACGACGAGTCGATGACCGGGCAGTACCTGTCCGGCAAGAAGGCCATCCCGCTGCCCGAGATCCGGCGCCCGCTCGACCCGTCCCGTCGGCTCACGGTGCACGGCGCCCGGGAGAACAACCTCCAGGACATCGACGTCTCGTTCCCCCTGGGCGTGTTCACCGCGGTCACCGGCGTCTCCGGCTCCGGCAAGTCGACCCTGGTCAACGACATCCTGTACACGCACCTGGCCCGCGAGCTGAACGGCGCGAGGAACGTACCGGGTCGGCACACGCGCGTGGACGGCGACGACCTCGTCGACAAGGTCGTGCACGTCGACCAGTCGCCGATCGGCCGCACCCCCCGGTCCAACCCGGCGACGTACACCGGAGTCTTCGACCACGTCCGCAAGCTGTTCGCGGAGACGACCGAGGCGAAGGTGCGGGGCTATCTGCCCGGCCGCTTCTCCTTCAACGTCAAGGGCGGCCGCTGCGAGAACTGCGCGGGCGACGGCACCATCAAGATCGAGATGAACTTCCTGCCGGACGTCTACGTCCCGTGCGAGGTCTGCCACGGCGCCCGGTACAACCGCGAGACCCTGGACGTCCACTACAAGGGCAAGTCCATCGCCGACGTCCTGAACATGCCCATCGAGGAGGCCACGGAGTTCTTCGAGGCGGTCCCCGGGATCGCCCGTCACCTCAACACCCTCAAGGACGTCGGCCTCGGCTACGTCCGGCTCGGCCAGTCCGCGACCACCCTGTCCGGCGGAGAGGCCCAGCGCGTCAAGCTCGCCAGCGAGCTCCAGCGCCGCTCCACCGGCCGTACGGTCTACGTCCTGGACGAGCCCACCACCGGCCTGCACTTCGAGGACATCAGCAAGCTCCTCACCGTGCTCGGCGGCCTTGTCGACAAGGGCAACACGGTCATCGTCATCGAGCACAACCTCGACGTGATCAAGGTGGCCGACTGGGTCGTCGACATGGGCCCCGAGGGCGGCGCGGGCGGCGGACTCGTCATCGCCGAGGGCACACCGGAGCAGGTCGCCGCGGTGGGGGCCAGCCACACCGGCAAGTTCCTGCGCGAGATCCTCGACGCCGACCGGATCAGCGACGGAGCCCCGGTGAAGGCCCCGCGCAAGGTCGCCGCCAAGAAGACGGCGGCGGTCCCGGCGAAGAAGGCCGCGCCCGCCAAGAAGGCCGCGCCCGCGAAGAAGACGACGCGGGCCCGCAAGGCCTGACCGGAGCAAGGACACCGATGCGGCGCCTCGCGGGGACTCCCCGCGAGGCGCCGCATCCGCTCAACGCCCGTCAAACAGCGCCCAGTTCGGAGGCGTACGGCGGCTCCGCCCCCGCCCGGGAACACGTGATCGCCGCCGCCCGCGCCGCGTACCCCAGCAGCCGGGTCCAGCCGTCGCGGCCGAGGCCAGCCAGCCCCTCCGGGGACAGCGCGTCCCGGGCCGACAGACCGTGCAGCAGCGCCGCGTTGACGGTGTCGCCGGCCCCGATCGTGTCCACGACGTCGACCTTCTCGCCCGGCACCGGATACACCTTGCCGTCCCGGGTGAACGCGGTGAGACCGTCGCCGCCCTGGGTGATCACGACGGCCGAGGGACCGGCGGCCAGCCACTCGACGGGATTGCCCCCCAGCCACAGCGCGTCCTCCTCGGAGAGCTTCAGCAGCGACACGTGCGGCAGCCAACTTTTGAAGCGCGCGCGGTAGGCGTCCGCGTCGGGGATCAGACCGGCCCGGATGTTCGGGTCGAGCGCGGTGAACACGCCCTGTGCGGCAGCGGCCCGCATCAACTCCTCGTAGGCGCTCGCACCCGGCTCCAGGACGAGCGAACAGGTGCCGAAGGACACCGCCTCGGTCTCGGCGGGGAGCGTGTAGGGCATCGCGAAGAGCCGGTCGGCGGTGCCGTCGACGTAGAAGGAGTACGTGGCCGAGCCGTTCGCGTCGAGCGTGGCCGCCGCGAGCGTGGTCGGCTCCGGGCCGCGCTGCACGTCCAGGACGTCCACGTCGGCCTGTCGCAGCCCGGCGAGCAGGGCCTCGCCGAACGCGTCCTGGGAGACGCGCGAGCAGAAGGCGGTGGCGGAGCCGAGCCGGCCGAGCGCGACGGCGGTGTTGTAGGGGCCGCCGCCGAGCGCCGGCTTGAGGACCGCGAGGGCGCCCGGGCCCTGCGGTACCAGATCGATCAGGGCCTCACCGGCGACGACGATCACGAGACGTTTCCCTTCGTGGACTTCTCGGGCTGGTCGGGACAGCCGCACGACGTGCGGTGGACGAACGCGCAGGGGAGCCGCAGCACACGGCCGGGCCGGTCCGGCGCGGCGAGCCGGTCCAGCAGCAGCCGTACGGCCTCGGCGCCGATCTCCTTGCTGGGCTGGGCGATCGCGGTGAGCCGGGGCTCGAACAGGTCGGCCCAGGCGAAGTCGTCGAAGCAGCACAGCGCCAGGTCGCCGGGGACTGACAGACCGCGCTCGCGCAGGGCGCGCAGGGCGCCGATGGTCATCGCGTTGTTGGCGGTGACCAGGGCCGTGGGCGGGGCGGTGAGGGACAGCAGGGCCGCGGTGGCCCGCTCGGCGGCGGCCGACTCGGAGTCGCCGTGCGCCAACAGCCGCTCGTCGTAAGGGAGTCCGGCGGCGGCCAGGCCGTGCCGGTATCCGGCGATCCGCTCGCCGGTGGTGCTGAGCCCGGGTCGGCCCGCGACGAGGCCGATGCGGCGGTGGCCCAGTCCGGCGAGGTGCGTGACCAGTTGTGCCGTCGGCTCGATGTTCTCGGCGCACACCTGGTCGAAGGGGAACGCGTCACCCGAGGGTGCCTCGACCACCCGGTCCAGGAACACCGTCGGTACGGCGTGCCGCCCGAGGTAGGCGACCAGGGCGTCCGGTTCCGCCGAGGGCGCGACGAGCATGCCGTCCACCCGGCGCTCGTGCAGGAGTCGGCCGACCTTGAGTTCGTGCTCAGGGTCGTCGTGCGGGTCGGCGATGAGCAGGCTGTAGCCGTGTTCCAGGGCGCCGGCCTCGACGCCCTGGAGGATCTCCGTGAAGTACGGGTTGCTGATCGCCGACACCGCGAGGCCGATGGAACGGGTGCGGGACGTCACCAGGGAACGGGCGAGGGTGTTGGGGGTGTAGCCCAGTTCCTCGATCGCGCTCAGCACGGCCTGCCGGGTGCCCGGCAGCACCGGGCGGGTGTCGTTCAGGACGTGCGAGACGGTCGCGACGGACACACCGGCGCTGCGTGCGACATCGGCCATGGTGGCCACCGTGAGTCCCCCCTGTCTGCGGTACGGCAGGTCTTCCGGCCGGGAACGTATCCCATCCGGCGCCCGACGTAAACGCTTGCGCAAACGTTTACGTACCGTGAGCGCCTCTTCGGCGAACCCACCGCAAAGCGGGCGGAACGCCACGGGTATCGTCGCCGTGCACCGACCGCTGAACAGCCCGAACGACAGCTGGAGACCCCCATGCCCGCCCGCCCCGTCCCGAGCCGTCGTACCGTCCTGCGCGGAGCGGCCCTCGCGCCCGTCGCCGGGCTCGGACTCGCCGCCTGCTCGGGCGGCGGCTCAGGGGCCTCCGCCACGCCGACCGCGCCCGTGGACCTCGGCGCGGAGAGCGAGATCGCCAAGGGCAGTGCCAAGCTCTACCGGGACAGCAACGTGGTCGTCAGCCGGGCCGCGAACGGCACCCTCAAGGCGTACAGCACGATCTGCACGCACGCGCAGTGCCCCATCGACAAGTTGGACGGCACGACTCTCATCTGCCCGTGCCACGGCAGCCAGTTCGACGCCACCACGGGCAAGGTGCTCCAGTCCCCGGCCACCGAGCCGCTGACGGAGCTGAAGGTGACGGCCGAGAACGGCAGGATCGTCGCGGGACCGGGCGCCTGACCCCTGGGGCGCCGGGCCCGCGGCGGCTCAATCCCAGTCCCAGCCGATCCCCACGATCCCCGACCGCATCCGTGGCTCCACGAGGTGCACCGAGTGGTGTCCGGTCAGGCGCAGCTCCTGACGGCCGCTGCGCGGGGCCGCCGCCGAGTGCTGGGTGAAGCGGTGGCAGCGCGTCGGCAGCGCGCTCTCGTCGAAGCTCACCTGAAGCGCGTACTGGCCGCCCGCGGAACCGAAGTCACGCACGTACTCGCGGGAGACGCCGGCGGTGCCGTCCTCGACGCCGTAGCGGAAGAGGAACGTATCTCCCGAGCGCAACCGGGTGCCGAAGAGGAACTCGGCGACCAGCATGCCGGTTTCGTGGTGGCGGCGGACGCGGCCCGTGCGGCAGTTCTCCAGGGCGTGCACGGTCATGTGCTCCGGGGTGCAGCCCGGGTCACCGTAGTGGACGGCGATGAAGCGGTCGACGCCGTCCCGGTGGGCGCGCACGATGTGGTGCGACTCGCGGCTCGCCAGCTCGCGGCGCGGGCCGACGCGCACCCGCTCGTGGTGCCCGAAGGTGTGCAGCCCGCTGTCGGGCGTGGACTCCAGTTCGGCCAGGAGCTGTTCCAGGACGCCCGAGGCCTCGACGAAGGAGCGGTAGGAGCGGGCCGCGGGGCGGGCGGCGACCGCGCGTTCCTCGGCCTCGGCGAGCAGCCGGATCAGGGACTCCTCCGGGAGCTGGAGGATCTCCTCCAGCGCCCGTACGGCCCGCAGCGACTCGGGGCGCTGCGGGCGGCGGGCGCCCTGCTGCCAGTAACTCAGGCTGGTGACGCCGACCTTGACCCCGTAGCGCGTCAGATGGTGCTGGACGCGTTGCAGTGGCAGTCCGCGGGCGGCGATGGCGGCGCGCAGTGCGACGTGGAAGGGGCCGCCGCGCAGGGCCGAGTCGAGTTCCGCGGTGGCGACATCCGCCTGCTGTGTGGCGTGCGGCATGCAGGGGCCCTTTCTGTGAATGTTCACAACGGCTGGTCAGACCGTTCACGCGGGTTGCTTCGGGGCCCCCGTCGGCGCCGGAGAAGGGTCTTCACATCCGTACGCCGTCGTTCACGCCCCGAGTTCCCCCGCATTGAAGCGTGTTGACCAAGTCCCGACAACACCTGCCGCCCAACAGCCCGGTGTGACCTGGCCGAGTCGTGGTGGGTGGGATCAGGGCTGCGCGGCCGGCCCGCCGTCGCTCAGGACGTCCCTGATCGCCCGCGCGGACAGGGACGACTTGTGCAGGAATCCGTGCGCGGGGCTGGCGGCGATCAGTTCCTGGAAGTCCTCCCGGGAGTGGGTCGAGATGAGGATCACCGCCGGTACGTCGCCCACCAGGCGGCGCGCGACGTCGAAGCCGTTCTCGCCGTCGAGGTCGAGATCGACCAGGACGACGTCGGGGGCCGTCTCCCGGGCCTGGGAGAGGGCGTCCGCGCCCGTCGAGGCGATGCCGACGACCTCGACTCCGCCACGTTCCAGCAGGGCGCGGGCCGCCTCCAGGAACCGGGCGCTGTCATCGACGAGGAGACAGCGCAGCGACATGTCCACAGCTTGCCAACCGGTGGTCGGTCGCGCTTTCCAGCTAGCCGGAAAGTGCTGAAGTCCCGTGCCGTGAAAGAAGGTTCTCGTGCACACAGGGCGATGGCGATACGACGGGCGGTAGCATGTCGGAGCCCTGGGGAGGCCCGGTCGTCAGGTCGAGTGGGGGTGTGCCATGAGCGGTACGAGCGCCACGCGCGCGTGGCCCGCGATTCGCCGGGTACGGGGCACCCTGGTCCCCTGGATGCTGTGCGCGGCCCTGCTGCTGGCCGCGTGCGACGACGGCGGCAGCGATGCCAAAGGCGTGAGCGCGTCCCCGAAGGACACCACCTGCGACGGGAAGATCAACGGCACCGCGCACATCACCGTCTGGTACCACGCGGGCCCGAGCGGCGAGTTCACGACGTTGCAGAGCCAGGTGAAGGAGTTCAACAGGCGGCAGAAACAGGTGCGGGTCGAGTTGGTGACCCTCCCCGAGGACCGTGCCTACACCGATCTGGTGCTGTCCGCCGCAGCCAGCGGGGACCTGCCCGACCTCCTCGACTTCGACGGGCCCAACCTCTACAGCTACGCCTGGTCCGGCAAGCTGCGGCCGATCGACTCCTGCGTGCCCGCGAGCGTCCGCGCCGACCTGTTGCCGACGATCCGTCAACAGGGCACCTACGCGGGCAGGTTGTGGGGCATCGGCACCTTCGACTCGGGCATGGGCCTGTATGTGCGCAAGTCCGTCCTGAAGAAGGCCGGAATACGTATCCCGACCGGCCCCAAGGACGCCTGGACGGCCACCGAACTGACCGGCATCCTGCGGAAGTTGCGCACCCAGGGCTACCGGGCGCCGCTCGACCTGCGGCTCGTCTACTCGCAGCCGGGCCAGGAGTGGAACACCTACGGCTTCGCGCCCGCCGTGTGGTCGGCGGGCGGCGACCTCATCGAGCCCGGCAACCACCGCACCGCCGACGGCTACGTGAACGGCCCCGGCTCGGTCGAGGCCCTCACCACCATGCAGAACTGGGCCAAGGCGGGGCTCATCGACATGGTCAAGGACGACAAGGCGTTCGTCAGTGGCCGCAGCGCGATCTCCTGGTGCGGCCACTGGACCTATCCGGAATTCAACAAGGCCTTCCCCGGGGACGTCACGATCGTCCCGCTGCCCGACTTCGGCCAGGGCACCGTCACCGGCATGGGCTCCTTCCAGTGGGGGGTCCCGGCGGGCGACGCCGACGGCGACGCCGTGTGGCGCTTCCTGTCCTTCCTGCTCCAGCCCGCCCAGGTGCACCGGATGACCACGGCCAACGGGGCGATCCCGGCCACCGAGAGCGCGATCAAGCTCTCTCCGCAGTACGCCCCCGGCGGACCCGAGCACCTGTTCATCGAGCAACTCCGGGACGGCGTGGCCCGCCCCCGGCCGCAGACACCGGCCTACCCGGCGATCACCGACGCCTTCTCCCGCGCCTTCGCGAAGATCATCTTCGATCGGGCGCCGGTCCAAGCCACTCTGGACCAGGCGGCCAAGGCGATCGACAAGGACCTCGCGGCGCACGACGGATATCCGATGAACCCATCGTGAAGATGAACCCATCGTGAAAACGGGCACCACGCGCGTGTGCCCGCCCCGAGCGCCACGCGCGTGTGCCCGACTTCGCGGTACCCGTCCTCTCCAAGACCCTGACGATCATGGCTGGTTCGGGGCAGGCTGAGCACGTGACCGACCACCACCCGCACTCCCCACCCACCGGCCGCTGCTGAGATCCCGCCATGCGCCGCCCCCGGCATCCCGCCGCCCTCCGCATCCCCTTCCTCGCCCGGCTGCGCGTCGGGCGCAAGCTGATGCTCCTGGTGCTGCTCCCGGTGACCGGCATGATGGCGTTCACCGCGTTCGGCGCCGTCTCCCAGTGGCACGACGCACAGACACTGCGGGACTTCCGAACGGCGACCGAGCTGTCGTTCCGGACCACCGCGCTGACCGACGCGCTCGCCAGGGAACGCATCGCCGCCGTGAAGGCCCGGCTGCGCCCCGGACCGGTGACACTGAAGGAACGCACCGGGGCCCAGCACGCCACCGACGAAGCCCTGCACACGGCCCTCCTCGACACCGTCGGCTGGACCGGACCGCCGGATGTGCCGGGCCGGCTCGACGCCCGAGGCCGTCAACTGCGCGCCCTGCGGCTCCAGACCGGGACCGGCTCCCTCACCGCGCCCCGACTCGCCGACCAGTACGACACGATCGAGAACGACCTCCTGGAGCTGGCCGCCACCCTGGAGTCCGGTCGTCCCACCCGCGCCTCGGGCCAGGCCGCCGACGCCCACATCGCGCTCCTGAACGCCATCGAGGCCGCCGAACGCGAACGCACCGAGCTGGCCGTCCTGTTCGCCGCCCCGGGCGCCCCGCGCCCCACCGCCACGGACCGCTGGTCCGCCCTGGAGAAGGCGCTCCTGGACGACTTCGACCAGACCGCGCCCGCCGGCCTCAAGGGCAGGCTGTACGTCGTCCTCCTCCAGCACCCCGGCCTCGTCGTCCGCAAGACCCGCGAGACCCTCGCCGACCCGCACGCCCAGCGGAACGCCTGGCCCACGTACGACAGTTGGCTGACCGCCTCCACCCAACGCATCGAGGCGCTGCGCGTCATCCAGCACCAGGCCGCATCCGAACTGGGCCGTGACGCCGCGCGCGACCTGGACGCCGCACGCGCGCGTGAGACCCGTGACCTCAGCGTGTCGCTGGTCGTCCTGGCCGCCGTCACCGTCCTCGCACTGGCCCTGCGGCTGTCGATCACTCGCCCCCTCAGCGAGGTCTCCGCGGGCGCGCGGGCGCTCTCCGAGGGCGATCTGTCGTACGACATCCGGTACGCGGGCCGGGACGAACTCGGCGCCGTCGCCGACACGTTCCGCGAACTGCGGGTGACCACCGAGCGGCTCGCCGGCGAGATCACCACCATGAACACGGCGATCGACGACAACCGGCTCGGCCACCGCGCGGACGTCGCCGCCTTCGAGGGAACCTGGGCCGAGCTGCTCGGCGGTATGAACGGCACCATGGCGTCCTTCGCCGCCGCTCACGGGCGACGCGACAAGGCCGAGCAGGAGCTGGCGAGCATCTTCCACCTCTCCCTCGACCTGTTGTGCATCGCGGGACTCGACGGCTACTTCAAGCGCGTGAACCCCGCCTTCGAGCGGACCCTCGGCCACTCCGCCGAGGCACTGCTCGGCAGACCGTGGCTGGAGTTCGTGCACCCGGAGGACCGGGCACACACGCGTGCCGCCCTCGACCGGCTGGCGAGCGGCGTCGAACTGGGCGAGTTCGAGAACCGCTTCTTCCGGGACGACGGCACCGAACGCTGGCTCCAGTGGAGCGCCCGCCCGGTCACCGGAGAGGGCCTGATCTACGCCGCCGCGCGCGATGTCACCGAGAGCCGCCGCACCGCCCGCGAACAGACCGCCCTGCGCCGGGTCGCCACCCTCGTCGCCCGCGGAGTGCCACCGCGTGAGGTGTTCTCCGAAGTCGCCGACCAGGTGGGCAAGGTCCTGAGCAGCGGCTCGGCCGCCGTCCTGCGCTACGGCGCCGACGGCACGGCCACCGTCCTCGGTTCGGCCCACGGACCCGACGCGGTGGCCGGTACGGCCGCGACGGCGGCGGCTGCGGCGGTGGCCCGCACCGCCCGCCCCGCGCGCGTGGGCCGCTCGGTGGGCGCCCCCATCGTCGTGGACGACCGGCTGTGGGGTGCCGTCGTCGCGACCGCCGCCGGACCCGAACCGCTGCCCCCGGGCACCGAGTCCCGGCTCGCCGACTTCACCGAACTCGTCGCCACCGCCCTCGCCAACGCCGACAGCCGAGACCAGCTCACGGCGTCACGCGCGCGCGTGGTCGCCGCCGGGGACGCCTCCAGGCGCCGTATCGAACGCGATCTGCACGACGGAGTCCAGCAGCGGATCGTGTCGCTCCAACTCGACCTCAGAACCGCCCAGTCGATGCTGGACGAACAGCCCGAGGAACTCGCCGAGCAACTGGACCACATCGCCAAAGGCCTGGACGACGCCTTCACCGACCTGCTGCAGATCGCGCGCGGCATCCACCCCGCGATCCTCTCCAAGGGCGGCCTGGGCCCCGCCCTGCGCGCGCTCGCCCGCCGCTCCGCCGTACCGGTGGAACTCGACCTGCGACTGCCCCCGGGCCGCCTCCCGGAACAGACGGAGGTCGCCGTCTACTACGTGACCTCCGAGTCCTTCACCAACGCCGCCAAGCACGCGCGCGCGAGCTTCGTGCAGGTGACCGCGCGGGCCGAGGACGACGTCCTGGAGGTGACGATCGCCGACGACGGAGTGGGCGGCGCCGACCTCGGGCACGGCTCCGGGCTCATCGGACTCGTCGACCGCGTGGAGGCGATCGGCGGCAAGCTGCGCGTCGACAGCGCACCGGGGGAGGGCACGACACTCACCGTACGACTGCCGCTGCCCCGGGCGGAGTTGTGACCGCCCGAGGCGTACGCGACGGGATCCAGGCCGGGGGGAGCGTGGACTCGGTGACGTCGCGTACGCGTCGGGCGGTCTTCTCGGACGGAGAGGCGACCGTCCGGCTCTAGGTGTGCCGCGAGGGCTCCCCCGGGGTCGGGGATCGGCTGCCGTCCTCCCACGGGCGGACACGGACCGACCGCCGTCGTCTCTCCGTCCGTGTCCGCCGCATCTCCCGCAGCCCTTCCGACCCGCGGCCCGCAACCCCTCACCCGGGGCGACCGGTCCGCTCGCGTCCGCACTGCTACGAGAATCGTCCGGACCCGGCCCCTTGTCGTCACGGTCACCCCCCAATTCCCTTACCCGCTAGCCGTACCCGACCGGGTCCGGCAGGCTGTGCCTGGCGCACGGCACCGGTCGGGCAGGGGGAGCCGAGACGATGGACGCATCGCAGCAGACCGCGCGGGGACGGGTCGTTCTCGCGGACGACGACGTCCTGCTCAGAGAGGGCCTGGCGAGCCTGTGCGAACGCCTGGGCTACGAGGTGGTCGGCCAGGCCGGTGACGCGGAACGGCTCCTGGAACTGGTCGAAACCGAGCGGCCCGACCTCGCGATCGTCGACATCAGGATGCCCCCGGACCACTCCACCGAGGGCCTCAAGGCGGCCCGTACGATCCGCGAGCGCCACCCGGGCACCGGCATCCTCGTCCTCTCGGCGTACGTCGAGGTCGAGGAGGCCCTGGAGCTGCTGGCCGGCGGGCACCGGATCGGATATCTCCTCAAGAGCCGGGTCACGGTCGTCGACGACTTCATCGAGGCCCTCGACCGCATCCACAAGGGCGGCTCGGTCGTCGACCCCTCCCTGGTGCACGAACTGTTCTCGGCGCAGCGCCGCGACGACCCGCTGTCCGTCCTCAGCAACCGCGAGCGCGAGGTCCTGGCGTTGATGGCGGAGGGCCGTTCCAACGCCGGCATCGGCCGCAGGCTGTGGGTCACCGAGGGCACCGTCGAGAAGCACGTCCGCAGCATCCTGGGCAAACTCCGCCTTCCGGAGGCCGCCGACGACCACCGCCGTGTCCTGGCGGTTCTCACCTTTCTGGAGTCGCGGTAGGAGTTCCGTCCGGAGTCCCGTCAGGAGTTCCGCCGGGCAGGCCCCGGCGTTGTCCACAGCCCCGCCGCGCTGTCACTCCGCGCCAGTAGGGTGTGAAACATGGCCGATCCCTCCAGCTACCGCCCCAGGCCGGGAGAGATCCCGGACTCGCCCGGGGTCTACAAGTTCCGCGACGAGCACCGCCGGGTGATCTACGTCGGAAAGGCGAAGAGCCTGCGCCAGCGCCTGGCGAACTACTTCCAGGACCTGGCCGGACTCCACCCGCGCACGCGCACGATGGTCACCACGGCCGCGTCGGTGGAGTGGACGGTCGTGTCCACGGAGGTCGAGGCGCTTCAGCTGGAGTACTCCTGGATCAAGGAGTTCGACCCCCGGTTCAACGTCAAGTACCGCGACGACAAGAGCTACCCGTACCTCGCGGTGACGATGAACGAGGAGTACCCGCGCGTGCAGGTGATGCGCGGTCACAAGAAGAAGGGCGTCCGCTACTTCGGGCCGTACGGACACGCGTGGGCGATCCGCGACACCGTGGACCTGCTGCTGCGCGTCTTCCCTGTCCGCACCTGCTCGGCAGGCGTCTTCAAGAACGCCACCCGCACCGGCCGCCCCTGTCTGCTCGGCTACATCGGCAAGTGCTCCGCGCCCTGCGTCGGCCGCGTCTCCGAGGACGAACACCGCGAACTGGCCGAGGAGTTCAGCGACTTCATGGCCGGTCGCACCGGCACGTACATCCGCCGCCTGGAGCAGCGGATGACGGAGGCCGCCGAGGAGATGGAGTACGAGCGGGCGGCCCGCCTGCGCGACGACATCGAGGCCCTGCGCAAGGCCATGGAGAAGAGCGCGGTCGTCCTCGCCGACGCGACCGACGCCGACCTGATCGCGGTCGCCGAGGACGAGCTGGAGGCGGCCGTCCAGATCTTCCACGTCCGCGGCGGACGCGTGCGCGGCCAGCGCGGCTGGGTCACCGACAAGGTCGAGGACGTCACCACCGCGGCCCTCGTCGAGCACGCGCTCCAGCAGCTCTACGGCGAGGAGACCGGGGACTCCGTCCCCAAGGAGGTCCTCGTCCCGGCCCTGCCCGACCCGGTGGAGCCGGTCCAGCAGTGGCTGACGGACCGGCGCGGGTCGAACGTGTCGCTGCGCATCCCGCAGCGCGGCGACAAGAAGTCCCTCATGGAGACGGTCGCGCGCAACGCCCAGCAGTCCTTGATCCTCCACAAGACCAAGCGCGCCTCCGACCTCACCACTCGCTCGCGCGCCCTGGAGGAGATCTCCGAGGCCCTCGACCTGGACAGCGCCCCCCTCAGGATCGAGTGCTACGACATCTCGCACCTCCAGGGCGACGACGTCGTGGCGTCGATGGTCGTCTTCGAGGACGGGCTGTCCCGCAAGAGCGAGTACCGCCGCTTCCAGATCAAGGGCTTCGAGGGCCAGGACGACGTCCGTTCCATGCACGAGGTGATCACCCGCCGCTTCCGGCGCTATCTCGCCGAGAAGGAGAAGACGGGGGAGTGGGCCGACGGCGACGAGCTCAAGGACGAGGAGGGTCGTCCCAAGCGGTTCGCCTATCCGCCGCAGCTCGTGGTGGTCGACGGCGGGCAGCCGCAGGTCGCCGCCGCCAAGAAGGCCCTCGACGAGCTGGGCATCGACGACATCGCCGTGTGCGGTCTCGCCAAGCGCCTGGAGGAGGTCTGGCTGCCCGACGAGGACGACCCCGTGGTCCTGCCCCGCACCAGTGAGGGCCTCTACCTCCTCCAGCGGGTCCGCGACGAGGCCCACCGCTTCGCGATCACCTACCAGCGCGCCAAGCGGGCCAAGCGGTTCCGGGCGAGCCCCCTGGACGACGTGCCCGGACTCGGCGAGACCCGCAAACAGGCGCTCATCAAGCACTTCGGTTCGGTGAAGAAGCTGCGATCCGCGACAATCGACCAGATCTGCGAGGTTCCCGGCATAGGTCGCAAGACCGCCGAGACCATCGCGGTGGCCCTCGCCCAGGCGGCCCCGGCCGCACCCGCCGTCAACACGGCGACTGGAGAGATCATGGATGACATGGAAGACGGGACACCCGAGACGACGGCGGGCGTCCCAGGGGAGCCCGTACCCGCGGGAGCCCCGGACGAGCGACGGGGGCAGGAGACATGAGCGAACAAGAGAAGCAGCCCACAGCGGACCGAGATCGGACGCACAAGGAACCGGGCGAGGATCAGGCTTCGCAGCCACAGGTCCAGGACGACGGAGCACAGGTGAGCACGGACAGCACGACCCCCGCGGTGCCCGAAGCGGCCATCCCCGAGCTGGTGATCATCTCCGGCATGTCCGGGGCCGGGCGCTCCACCGCCGCCAAGTGCCTTGAGGACCTCGGCTGGTTCGTCGTCGACAACCTCCCGCCCGCCCTGATCCCCACCATGGTGGAGCTCGGCGCCCGCTCCCAGGGCAACGTGGCACGGATCGCGGTCGTCGTCGACGTACGCGGCCGACGCTTCTTCGACAACCTCCGCGAGTCCCTCGCCGACCTGGAGTCGAAGAACGTCACCCGGCGGATCGTCTTCCTGGAGTCCTCCGACGACGCCCTGGTGCGCCGCTTCGAGTCCGTGCGCCGCCCCCACCCCCTCCAGGGCGACGGCCGTATCGTCGACGGCATCGACGCCGAGCGCGAGCTGCTGCGCGAACTGCGCGGGGACGCCGACCTCGTCATCGACACCTCCAGCCTCAACGTCCACGAACTGCGCGCCAAGATGGACGCCCAGTTCGCCGGCGAGGAGGAGCCCGAACTGCGGGCCACCGTCATGTCCTTCGGCTTCAAGTACGGCCTCCCGGTCGACGCCGACCTCGTCGCCGACATGCGCTTCCTGCCCAACCCGCACTGGATCCCGGAACTGCGCCCCTTCAACGGCCTCAACGAAGAGGTCTCGGCGTACGTCTTCAACCAGCCCGGCGCCAAGGAGTTCCTCGACCGGTACGCCGAGCTGCTGCGCCTCATCGCGGCCGGCTACCGGCGTGAGGGCAAGCGGTACGTGACGATCGCGATCGGCTGCACCGGCGGCAAGCACCGCTCGGTCGCCACGGCGGAGAAGCTCGCCGCGCGACTCGTGGCCGAGGGCGTGGAGACGGTGGTCGTACACCGGGACATGGGACGCGAATGACGGGACGTAGTCCACGGCTCGGCAGGCTGCGCCGAGTGGTGCCCGAAGGGCGTACCACCAGGCCCGTGGAGGCCCGCGGCGGCAAGCCGCGCCGACGCGGCACCCAGCCCAAGGTGGTCGCTCTCGGCGGCGGCATGGGCCTGTCCGCCTCGCTCACCGCACTGCGCCGGATCACCGGCGACCTCACCGCCGTCGTCACCGTGGCCGACGACGGCGGCTCCAGCGGACGTCTGCGCGACGAACTCGGCGTGCTGCCCCCGGGCGACCTCCGCAAGGCCCTCGCCGCGCTCTGCGGCGACGACGACTGGGGCCAGACCTGGGCCCGCGTCATCCAGCACCGCTTCCAGTCCAAGGGCGACCTGCACGAGCACGCGGTCGGCAATCTGCTGATCGTCGCCCTGTGGGAGCAGCTCGGCGACCATGTGCAGGCCCTCGACCTGGTCGGCAAGCTGCTCGGCGCGCACGGGCGCGTGCTGCCCATGTCCGCCGTACCGCTGGAGTTGCAGGCCCTGGTCAAGGGGCACGATCCGGCGCGGCCCGACGACGTCGACACCGTGCGGGGGCAGGCGACCGTGGCGCTGACGCCCGGTGAGGTGCAGTCCGTGCACCTGGTGCCGCACGACCCGCCCGCCGTGCCGGAGGCGGTCGCCGCCGTGCTCGACGCGGACTGGGTGGTGCTCGGTCCCGGCTCCTGGTTCTCGTCGGTGATCCCGCATCTTCTGGTGCCGGAACTGCTCGACGCGCTCACCGAGACGAAGGCCCGCCGGGTACTCTCCCTGAACCTCGCTCCGCAGCCCGGAGAAACCGATGGCTTCTCCCCGCAGCGTCATTTGGAGGTTTTGGGACGACACGCCCCTAAACTCGCCCTGGACGTGGTGCTGGCCGACGAGGCAGCCGTGCCCGATCGCGCGTCGCTCACCGAAGCCGCCAAGCGGCTGGACGCCGCGGTCGAGCTGGCGCCGGTGGCCCGGACCGACGGAACTCCAAGGCATGATCCGGAGCTGTTGGCCGCCGCGTACGACCGTATTTTTCGGATGCATGGAAGGATCGGCCCATGGCGATGACGGCAGCGGTGAAGGATGAGATCTCCCGGCTCCCCGTCACCCGGACCTGCTGCAGGAAGGCGGAGGTCTCCGCCATTCTGCGGTTCGCCGGAGGCCTCCACCTGGTGAGCGGGCGCATCGTGATCGAGGCGGAGCTGGACACCGCGATGGCGGCGCGCCGGCTCAAGCGGGACATCCTGGAGATCTTCGGCCACAGTTCGGAGCTGATCGTGATGGCGCCCGGCGGACTGCGCCGCGGCTCCCGTTACGTCGTCCGGGTGGTCGCGGGCGGCGATCAGCTGGCCCGGCAGACGGGCCTCGTGGACGGCCGCGGACGCCCGATCCGGGGGCTGCCGCCGCAGGTCGTCTCCGGGGCGACCTGTGACGCGGAGGCGGCCTGGAGAGGGGCGTTCCTGGCCCACGGCTCGCTGACCGAGCCCGGCCGGTCCTCCTCCCTGGAGGTGACCTGCCCGGGTCCCGAGGCCGCGCTCGCGCTGGTCGGCGCCGCCCGCCGGCTGTCGATCGCGGCGAAGGCGCGCGAGGTGCGGGGCGTGGACCGGGTGGTCGTCCGTGACGGCGACGCGATCGGCGCCCTGCTCACCCGGCTCGGCGCGCACGAGTCGGTGCTGGCCTGGGAGGAGCGCCGGATGCGCCGCGAGGTGCGCGCCACGGCGAACCGTCTCGCCAACTTCGACGACGCCAACCTGCGCCGCTCGGCCCGCGCGGCCGTCGCCGCCGGCGCCCGGGTCCAGCGCGCGCTGGAGATCCTCGCCGACGAGGTCCCCGAGCACCTCGCCGCCGCGGGCCGCCTGCGCATGGACCACAAGCAGGCCTCCCTGGAGGAGCTGGGCGCGCTGGCCGACCCGCCGCTGACGAAGGACGCCGTGGCGGGCCGTATCCGCCGTCTGCTGGCGATGGCCGACAAGCGGGCCCAGGACCTCGGCATCCCGGGCACGGAGTCCAGCATCACCGAGGAGATGGCCGACAACATGGTCGGCTGACGAAGCCTCAGGGCGGGCCGGGGGCATGTGGAGTTGAGAAAGCGTGACACTTCCGAGAGGGGTGTCACGCTTTCTCGGATGAGTGTCCCTGTCCCCCCCAGGTCCGGGGGACCGCCCGGCGCTTGACCGTCCCGATGCGCCCCCTTGACTCGATCATGAAGTGTCATGAGCCTGGCAACAGTTCGCTGCTGTGGCGGACAGTTGCTAGGGGGATTCATGAGACACAGAGCGAGATCGATCCTCGCTGTCGGTGCACTCCTGATCGCCGGGGCGAGCATCGCGCCGATCGCCCAGGCGCAGGGCGGGAGTTCCACGAAGGCCGACCCCGACGAGGTCAAGGTCTTCCACGCCGACGTCACCCAGAAGCAGATACCCCTGCTCCTGAAGGCCGGACAGGACGCGCACGAACTCGGCGACAACAAGTTCTCGGCCGCCGGCAAGACCGCTGTCGAGGTCTACCTCACCGACCAGCAGGCCCAGAAGCTGGAGAAGCAGGGCGTCGACCTCACCGAACACACCCTCTCGGCGAAGGCCGAGACCCGCGTCGAGGACGCGGCCCAGGGCGTGTTCCGGCCGTACAGCGGAAGCGGCGGCCTGAAGGAGGAGATCGTCAGGACCGGGCAGGCCAACCCCGGTCTCACCAAGGTCGAGTCCATCGGCAAGACGATCGACGGCCAGGACATCCTCGCGCTCAAACTGACCAAGAACGCGAAGAAGACCAAGGACGGCTCCAAGCCCTCGGTGCTGTACGTGTCCAACCAGCACGCGCGCGAGTGGATCACGCCGGAAATGACCCGCCGGCTGATGCACTACTACCTGGACAACTACAAGACCGACAAGCGCGTCAAGAAGATCGTCGACTCCACGGAACTGTGGTTCGTGCTCTCCGCCAACCCGGACGGCTACGACTACACCTTCAAGGACTCCGACACCCGCCTGTGGCGCAAGAACCTGCGGGACGTCAACGGCGACGGCACCATCTCCACCGGTGACGGCGTCGACCTCAACCGCAACTTCGCCTACAAGTGGGGCTACGACGACGAGGGTTCGTCCCCGAACCCGACGAGCGAGACCTACCGCGGCACGGCCCCCGCCTCCGAGCCCGAGACGCAGGCACTCGACAACTTCGAGAAGCGCGTCGGCTTCAGCTACGGCGTCAACTACCACTCCGCCGCCGAACTCCTCCTCTACGGAGTCGGCTGGCAGGTCGCCACGCCCACCCCGGACGACGTGCTCTACAAGGCACTCGCGGGCACGCCCGACAACCCGGCGATCCCCGGATACCACTCGCAGGTCTCCTCGGAGCTGTACACGACCAACGGCGAGGCGGACGGCCACGCGTCGAACGTCAACGGCATGTCGATGTTCACCCCCGAGATGTCGACCTGCCAGACCGCGTCGAACATCGACCCGAACGACGCCTGGAACGCGGCCGACTGCCAGTCCGTCTTCAACTACCCGGACGACGAGAAGCTGATCCAGGACGAGTTCGCGAAGAACGTCCCCTTCGCGCTCTCCGTCGCCGAGACCGCCGCCCACCCCGACCAGCCGACCTCGTCGGTCGGCCTGAGCGCCGCCGACTTCACCCCGGCCGGCTTCCCGACGTCGTACGCGCGCGGCGCCGACCAGACGGTCTCCGTCGTCGTACGGAAGTCCGTGCGCGACAAGGAGCTCAAGTACCGCGTCGACGGCGGCCGTACGCAGGGCGCGGCGCTCAAGGCCTGGAAGGGCGGCCAGACCTACGGCGGGGACGACAACCTGTACTTCGACGAGTACCGGGCCAAGGTCAAGGGCGGCGACCCGGGCGACAAGGTCGAGGTGTGGTTCACCGGCAGGACGAAGGCCGGGAAGCCCACCTCCAGCGCCCACTTCACGTACACGGTCGCCCAACGACCCGCCGCCGACACCCTCGTGGTCGCCGAGGAGGGCGCCGCCGCCACCCAGACACAGGCCTACGTCGACGCGCTGAAGGCCAACGGCCGTAAGACGGTCGTCTGGGACGTCGCCACACAGGGCGCGCCCGACGCGCTCGCCGTGCTCGACCACTTCAAGACGGTCGTCCACTACTCCGGTCCCGCGGGCCCCGGCAACGACACCCAGCTCCAGCTGCGCGCCTTCCTCAACGAGGGCGGCAAGCTGATCGAGGCCGGCGAACAGGCCGGCGGCTCCGTCGCCCTCGCCGACGGCACCCCCTCGAACGACTTCAGCCAGTACTACCTGGGCGCCTACTCCCGTACGTCCCTCCCCGGGGCCACCGGCTTCAACGGCTCCGGCAAGCTGACCGGCTTCACGGGCGCCCTCAGCGGCGCGCCCGGCAACCCGCTGGACCGGGCGGGCAGTTACAGCGTCACCTCCGACTCGCTGTCCCCGGCTACCTACCCGCAGTTCGCGAGTGCCGGCGCGGGCCAGTTCGCCGGGACCGTCAACCCGTACGGGCCCTTCGCGGGCTCCTACATGGCCGCCGCCGTCCACACCGACGACGCCTACAAGCGCCTCACCCGCACCATCGACCTCACCGGGGTGAGCGCGGCCGACAAGCCCACGCTGCGCAGCGAGTTGCTGTGGGACACCGAGCCCGGCTACGACCACGCCGTTGTCGAGATCCACACCACCGGCGCCGACGACTGGACCACGCTCCCGGAGGCGGGCGGCGCCACCAGCACCGCGCTGCCCTCGGAGTGCGAGGCCGGGTTCCTCGTCGCCGAACACCCGTGGCTCAAGCACTACCTGACGTTCGCCACCACCGGCTGCACCGCGACCGGCTCCACCGGTTCGTGGAACAGCTTCACCGGCGCCTCCAACGGCTGGCAGCAGGTCGACTTCGACCTGAGCGCCTACGCCGGCAAGTCCGTCGAGGTGTCGCTCAGCTACATCACCGACCCGGGCTCCGGCGGCCACGGCGTCCTCGCCGACGACGCCTCGCTCGTCGTGGGCGGCACCGCCACCCAGACCGAGGGCTTCGAGACCTCCCTGGGCGCCTGGAGCGTGACCGGACCGCCCCCGGGCAGCCCGGCGGTCCTGAAGGACTGGACGCGCACCGGAGCCCTCTTCCAGACGTACGGCGCGATCACCACCGACCGCACCGTGCTGCTGGGCTTCGGCCTGGAACAGGTCACCTCGGCGACCGACCGCGCGGCCCTGCTCAAGAAGGCACTCGCGGCCCTGAAGAGCTGACGCGGTGTGACGATGTCATGAACATCAAGGGCGGTCCGTACCCCTACTGGCGGGTACGGACCGCCCTGCGGTGTATGGGGCATCTCGATGTCACCACGGGGGGCTCAGGGAGGTAGGGTCGTAGGCGGTCGGGGACATCCCATACAACTCGCCGGCACTGAGCCGGCGTACCAACGAGGAGATCGGTTCGTGACGATCCGCGTAGGCATCAACGGCTTTGGCCGCATCGGTCGTAACTACTTCCGCGCGCTGCTGAAGCAGGGTGCTGACATCGAGATCGTGGCTGTCAACGACCTGGGTGACACCGCGACCACCGCTCACCTGCTCAAGTACGACACCATCCTGGGCCGCCTTCAGGCCGAGGTGTCGCACACCGCCGACACGATCACCGTCGACGGGCACACGATCAAGGTCCTGTCCGAGCGCAACCCCGCCGACATCCCGTGGGGCGAGCTGGGCGTCGACATCGTCATCGAGTCGACCGGCATCTTCACGAAGAAGGCCGACGCCGAGAAGCACATCGCCGGCGGCGCCAAGAAGGTCCTCATCTCGGCTCCGGCCAAGGACGAGGACATCACCATCGTGATGGGCGTCAACCAGGACAAGTACGACGCGGCCCAGCACCACGTCATCTCGAACGCCTCCTGCACCACCAACTGCGTGGCGCCGATGGCCAAGGTTCTCGACGAGAACTTCGGCATCGTCAAGGGCCTGATGACCACGGTGCACGCGTACACGAACGACCAGCGCATCCTGGACTTCCCGCACTCGGACCTGCGCCGCGCGCGTGCCGCCGCCGAGAACATCATCCCGACCACCACCGGTGCCGCCAAGGCCACCGCCCTGGTCCTCCCGCAGCTCAAGGGCAAGCTCGACGGCATCGCGATGCGCGTCCCGGTCCCGACCGGCTCGGCCACCGACCTCGTCGTCCAGCTCCAGCGCGAGGTCACCAAGGACGAGGTCAACGCCGCGTTCAAGAAGGCCTCCGAGGACGGCGACCTCAAGGGCTACCTGACGTACACCGAGGACCCGATCGTCTCCTCGGACATCGTCGGCGACCAGGCCTCCTGCACCTTCGACTCCCTCCTGACCATGGTCCAGGACGGCACGTCGGTGAAGATCCTCGGCTGGTACGACAACGAGTGGGGCTACTCCAACCGCCTCGTCGACCTCACGGTCTTCGTCGGCGGCCAGCTCTGACCCCCGGAGCAGGCAACTCGATGTGAGCCAGGGCCCGGGCAGCGCACGCCGCGCTGTCCGGGCCCTGCGCCACGTAGTGATCGATCAGCCCTCTCGGATCCGAAGAGCCCGAAGAGCTTGAAAAGCCTTCCCTAGGAGCCCCATTCATGAAGACGATCGACGAACTTCTCGCCGAAGGCGTGGACGGCAAGCGGGTCTTCGTCCGCGCCGACCTCAACGTTCCGCTGGCCGACGGCCTCATCACCGACGACGGCCGCATCCGCGCCGTACTGCCCACGATCAAGGCCCTCGTCGAGGCGGGCGCCAAGGTGATCGTCGCCTCGCACCTGGGCCGCCCCAAGGGCGCCCCGGACGCGGCCTTCTCCCTCCTCCAGCCCGCCGAGCGGCTCGCCGAACTCCTCGGCGCGCCCGTCGCGTTCGCCCAGGACACGATCGGCCCCGCCGCCCACGACGCGGTGCGCGGCCTGGAGCCCGGCCAGGTCGCGGTCATCGAGAACCTGCGCTTCAACGCGGGCGAGACCGCCAAGGACGACGTCGAGCGCGGCGAGTTCGCCGACCAGCTCGCCGCCCTGGCCGACGTCTACGTAGGCGACGGTTTCGGCGCCGTGCACCGCAAGCACGCCTCCGTGTACGACCTCCCGGCCCGCCTGCCGCACTACGCCGGCTACCTCATCGCCACCGAGGTCGGCGTCCTGAAGAAGCTCACCGAGGACGTCAAGCGGCCCTACGTCGTCGCCCTCGGCGGCTCCAAGGTCTCCGACAAGCTCGCCGTCATCGACCAGCTCCTCGGCAAGGCCGACCGCATCCTCATCGGCGGCGGCATGGCCTTCACCTTCCTCAAGGCCCAGGGCTACGAGATCGGCGCCTCCCTGGTCCAGGACGACCAGCTGCCCGCCGTCACCGAGTACGTCGAGCGCGCCGCGAAGAACGGCGTCGAACTCGTCGTCCCCGTCGACGTCGTGGCCGCGACCGCCTTCCCGGACCTGAAGACGAAGGCCCCCTCCCACCCCGTCACCGTCGCCGCGGACGCCATCCCGGCCGACCACATGGGTCTCGACATCGGTCCCGAGACCGGTGCCCTGTACGCCTCGAAGCTCGCCGACGCGGCCACCATCTTCTGGAACGGCCCGATGGGCGTCTTCGAGCACCCCGACTACGCCGAGGGCACCAAGGCGGTCGCCCAGGCCCTCGTCGACTCCCAGGCCTTCACCGTCGTCGGCGGTGGCGACTCCGCCGCCGCCGTCCGCATCCTGGGCTTCGACGAGACGGCATTCGGCCACATCTCGACCGGCGGCGGCGCCTCCCTCGAATACCTAGAGGGCAAGACGCTCCCCGGCCTCGCCGCACTGGAGGACTGAACCTTTATGAGCACGCGCACGCCGATCATGGCGGGCAACTGGAAGATGAACCTCAACCACCTTGAGGCCATCGCCCACGTCCAGAAGCTCGCCTTCGCCCTCGCGGACAAGGACTACGAGGCCGTCGAGGTCGCCGTCCTGCCGCCCTTCACCGACCTGCGCTCCGTGCAGACCCTGGTCGACGGCGACAAGCTCAAGATCAAGTACGGCGCCCAGGACATCTCGGCGCACGACTCCGGCGCCTACACCGGCGAGATCTCCGGAGCGATGCTGGCCAAGCTGAAGTGCACCTACGTGGCCGTCGGCCACTCCGAGCGCCGCCAGTACCACGCCGAGACCGACGACGTCGTCAACGCCAAGGTCAAGGCCGCCTACAAGCATGGCCTCACCCCGATCCTGTGCGTCGGCGAGGAACTGGAGATCCGGGAGGTGGGCAACCACATCGCCCACACGCTCTCCCAGGTCGTCGGCGGCCTCAAGGACGTCCCGGCCGAGCAGGCCGAGTCGATCGTCGTCGCCTACGAGCCCGTCTGGGCCATCGGCACCGGCAAGGTCTGCGGCGCCGACGACGCCCAGGAGGTCTGCCAGGCCATCCGCGGCAAGCTCGCCGAGCTGTACACCCAGGAACTGGCCGACCAGGTCCGCATCCAGTACGGCGGCTCCGTCAAGTCCGGCAACGTCGCCGAGATCATGGCCAAGCCCGACGTCGACGGCGCCCTGGTCGGCGGTGCCTCGCTGGACGCCGACGAGTTCGTCAAGATCGTGCGCTTCCGCGACCAGTGAGACCGTGAGTAGGCCGTAGCGACGATCCGTCGTACCCTTGCGGGGACATGGCTCCACAGCCATGTCCCCGTCGTCCGTCCGAATCCGAGGAAGTTGGTCCAGCCGTGGTTTTGGGGTTCTCGATCGCCCTGATCGTCTTCAGCCTGCTGCTGATGCTGCTGGTGCTGATGCACAAGGGGAAGGGCGGCGGTCTCTCCGACATGTTCGGTGGCGGCATGTCGTCGTCCGTCGGTGGTTCTTCGGTCGCCGAGCGCAACCTCGACCGCATCACCGTGGGGCTCGGTCTTCTGTGGTTCACCTGCATCGTCGTGCTCGGCCTGCTGATGAAGACGAGCTGACCGCACGTTCCTTCGCACATTCCGTACGTAAGGCCCCATGTTCGGTACGCGCAGCTGAGCGCGGCCTATCATGGGGCTTGCGTCTAGGTGTAGGGGCTGTAACTCCAACCACTGGACGCGCGTTGGGCCTTACGTAGACTGAGGCGCTCGCAACGGAGCGAAACGCCGACTCGCTTCGCGGCACCATCACGCAGGGAGTTACGACCGTGGCAAGTGGCAACGCGATCCGTGGAAGCCGGGTCGGGGCGGGGCCGATGGGCGAGGCCGAGCGTGGCGAGTCCGCGCCCCGGCTGCGCATCTCCTTCTGGTGCTCCAACGGGCACGAGACGCAGCCCAGCTTCGCCAGCGACGCGCAGGTCCCCGACACCTGGGACTGCCCGCGCTGCGGCTTTCCCGCCGGACAGGACCGGGACAACCCGCCGGACCCGCCGCGCACCGAGCCCTACAAGACGCACCTCGCGTATGTACGGGAGCGGCGCAGCGACGCGGACGGCGAGGCGATCCTCGCCGAGGCACTCGCCAAACTGCGGGGAGAAATCTAGGAGTTGAACCGGCCGGACGCCCACAAGGTGTCTGGCCGGAGCTGTTTGGCCCCCCGGTGGCCGACCGCCTCCGGACCGATTGTCAGTGGCACCCTCTACGGTTTGTGCATCGGCGAATCGTGAGGGGGAGCCGTGACGACGGTCGAGGTGACGGGCAGTCATGTGCCCGCGTGGCGCGGGGGGTTCGGGCGGCTGTGGAGCGCCGCGGTGATCTCCCGGTTCGGGGACGCGTTGCGCGGTGCGGCTCTGCCGCTGCTCGCCGTCTCGCTCACCGACCGGCCCCTGCTCATCGCGTCCGTGACCGCCTGCGGCTATCTGCCCTGGATCGTCTTCGGACTGCTCGGCGGCGCGGTCGCCGACCGGGTGGACCAGCGGCGCGCGATGTGGACGGTGGACGCGGCCCGTGGACTGCTCGTCGCCGCCTTCGCCGTGACAGTCGCCCTCGGCCACGCCTCGATCCTTCTGCTCATCGCGCTGGCCTTCGCACTGACCACACTCCAGACGCTCTTCGACAACGCCTCGACGGCCCTGCTGCCGGCCCTTGTGGACCGCGCGGCCCTCGGCAGCGCCAATGCCCGGCTGATGACCGGGCAGCAGATCGCGGGCGGCCTGATGGGAACGCCCGTGGTGCCCCTGCTGATCGCCTCAGGCGCCGCAGTTCCCTTCGTGGCCGACGCCGGGACCTTCCTGCTGGCCGCCGCACTGGTCGCCTCCCTGCGCACCGGGGCACCCGAGCGAGCGCCGAGACCGGCGGGCGGCACACTGCGCGGGGAGATCGCCGACGGGCTGCGCACCCTGTGGCGCGACCGGCCCCTGCGCGGGCTGTGCGCCGCGACAGCCCTGTGCAACATCGGCATGGGCGCCCTGATCGCCACCCTGGTCGTCCTGGTGACCGGCTGGCTGGACGCCGGTACCGCCGGATACGCGGCGGCGACCACTGCCTTCACCGTCGGCGGCCTGGCCGGGGGAGTGGTGACCCGACGGATCACCACCCGCCTCGGCCCGATGCGGAGCGTGCTGCTCGCGGGCCTGGTGCAGACCGGCGCCCTTGTCGTCATGGGCTCCGTGCGCAGCCTGATCGCGGTGGTGGCGGCACTCGGCGTCTTCGGCTTCATGAGCATGCTGTGGAACGTCAACACGACCACGCTGATGCAGCAGCGCACCCCCACCGACATGCTGGGTCGTGTCAGCTCCGCCTTCCGTACCCTGGCCACTGTCGGAGCCCCGCTGGGCGCCCTCCTCGGCGGTGCCGCCGCCGAGGCCTGGGGACTGAACACCCCCGCCCTGCTCACCGCCGCCTTCTTCATCCTGTCGGTCATCGCACTGATACCTGGGGTCAAGCCGGACGTACCTGTTGTTGCCCCGCAGGACGGCGCGACGACGGCTCACGCCACGGGCTGATCAATTAGGTTGGAACCGGCCCCCAGGTCGGTAGGAAAGAAGGCTGAAGTCGCAATGAACGCAGACGGCCGTACCAGGCTCAACCAGACGCCCGAGTGGACCGCTCTCGCCAAGCACCGTGAGGAGCTGGGCGAGGTCAAGCTGCGGGAGCTGTTCGCCGCCGATCCCGGACGCGGCACCGGCTACACGCTCCGGGTCGGTGACCTGCACCTCGACTACTCGAAGCACCTCGTCACCGACGAGACCCTGCGGCTGCTGCACGCGCTGGCCGCCGCCACGGACGTGTTCGGCCTGCGGGACGCCATGTTCCGCGGCGAGAAGATCAACGTGACGGAGGACCGCGCGGTCCTGCACACCGCACTGCGCGCCCCGCGTGACGCAGTGATCGAGGTCGACGGCGAGAACGTCGTGCCGCAAGTGCACGCGGTCCTCGACAAGATGGCCGGCTTCGCCGACCGCGTCCGCTCCGGCGAGTGGACCGGCCACACCGGCAAGCGCATCAAAAACATCGTCAACATCGGCATCGGCGGCTCCGACCTCGGCCCGGCGATGGCCTACGAGGTGCTGCGCAGCTTCACCGACCGCGATCTGACGGTCCGGTTCGTGTCGAACGTCGACGGCGCCGACCTGCACGAGGCGACCCGTGACCTCGACCCGGCGGAGACGCTGTTCGTCATCGCGTCGAAGACGTTCACGACGATCGAGACGATCACCAACGCGACCTCCGCCCGCGACTGGCTGCTCACCGAACTGAAGGCCGGTCAGGACGCCGTCGCCAAGCACTTCGTGGCGCTGTCGACCAACGCCGGGAAGGTGTCGGACTTCGGCATCGACACGGACAACATGTTCGAGTTCTGGGACTGGGTCGGCGGACGCTACTCCTACGACTCAGCCATCGGGCTGTCGCTCATGATCGCCATCGGGCCCGACCGCTTCCGCGAGATGCTCGACGGTTTCCACCTCGTCGACGAGCACTTCCGCACCGCGCCCGCCGAGTCCAACGTGCCTTTGCTGCTCGGCCTGTTGGGCGTCTGGTACGGCAACTTCCACGACGCGCAGTCGCACGCGGTACTGCCGTACAGCCACTACCTCTCCAAGTTCACCGCGTATCTACAGCAGTTGGACATGGAGTCGAACGGCAAGTACGTGGGCCGGGACGGCCAGGAGGTCGACTGGCAGACGGGCCCGGTGGTGTGGGGCACGCCCGGTACGAACGGGCAGCACGCCTACTACCAACTCATCCACCAGGGTACGAAGTTGATCCCGGCGGACTTCATCGGCTTCGCCGAGCCGGTGGCCGAGCTGAGCGAGGGACTCAAGGCGCAGCACGACCTGCTGATGGCCAACTTCTTCGCCCAGACGCAGGCGTTGGCGTTCGGCAAGACGCCCGACGAGGTGCGCGCCGAGGGGGTCCCCGAAGAACTCGTGCCGCACAAGACCTTCAAGGGCAACCACCCCACGACCACCATCCTGGCCCGCGAGTTGACCCCCTCGGTACTCGGCCAGCTCATCGCGCTGTACGAGCACAAGGTGTTCGTCCAGGGCGCGGTCTGGAACATCGACTCCTTCGACCAGTGGGGCGTCGAGCTGGGCAAGGTCCTCGCCAAGCGCGTCGAACCCGCCCTCACCGAAGGCGCGGACGTACCGGGTCTGGACGCGTCGACGACGGCCCTGGTCGCCAAGTACCGCGAGCTGCGCGGGCGTTGAGACAGCGAAGAGCCCGTACGACCGAAGTCGTACGGGCTCTTCCGTCGGGCTCTTCCGCACCAAGCAGATGTCAGGCCGAAGCCGGCGGATACAGCGCGCGGGGCAGCTGTGAGGCCGCCGCCGCGTCCAGTAGCCACAGGGTGCGCGAGCGGCCCTGGGCGCCGGCGGCCGGTGCCTGGATCTCGCCCGCGCCGGACAGCGCGATCGCCGCTGCCTCCGCCTTGTCCGCGCCCGCCGCGAGCAGCCACACCTCACGCGCGGAGCGGATCGCCGGCAGGGTCAGGGTGACCCGGGTCGGCGGCGGCTTGGGCGCGCCGTGCACACCGACGACCGTGCGCTCGGTCTCCCGTACGGCGGGCAACTCCGGGAAGAGCGACGCCACATGGGTGTCCGGGCCGACGCCCAGCATCAGGACATCGAAGGTCGGCACGGAGCCGTGGTTCTCGGGACCGGCGGACCGGGCGAGTTCCTCGGCGTAACCGGCCGCCGCCGCGTCCACGTCGGCGCCGTAGAGACCGTCCGACGCGGGCATGGCGTGCACGCGCTTCGGGTCCAGCGGCACCGCGTCGAGCAGCGCCTCACGGGCCTGGGTGACATTCCGCTCCGGGTCGCCCTCGGGCAGGAACCGCTCGTCGCCCCACCACAGGTCGAGGCGGCCCCAGTCGATGGCGTCCCGGGCGGGCTGACCCGCCAGGGCTGCCAGCAGACCGTTGCCGTTGCGACCGCCGGTGAGCACGATCGAGGCGTAGCCGCGCGAGGCCTGCGCGTCCACGATCTTCGTGATCAGCCGGGCCGCGGCGGCCTGGGCCATCAGTTCCTTGTCGCGGTGGACGACGAGCTGGGGAGTGCTCACTGCGGATCAGCCTTCTTGCTTCTTGACCGGGGGCATCTTCGCGGGGGTCGGCCGGTCGGCGTCACCCGCGCCCGCCGAAGCGGAAGCCGGTGCCGGAGCCGACGTAGCAGCGGATGTCGATGCCGGAGCCGACGCGGGCGTCGCCTCCGGTACCTCTGCTACCTCAGGCACCGCGCGGACCGGCAGCGCCGGTACGGGCTGTTCGGCCGCCGCTTCCGCCCGCTCCGCCGCCGACTGGATACCGCCCAGCCGGTCCACGCCGAAGCGCAGCGCGGACGCGTAGGTGTCGTCCGGGTCGAGCCGGCGCAGCTCCTCCGCGAGGAGTTCGGACGTCTCGCGGCGCTTGAGCGCCACCGCGCGGTCCGGCTGGCCGGGCAGTGCCAGGGTGGCCATCGCCCCGTCCGACCGGTGCAGCGTGATGGGACCGCCGGTCGTCTCCAGGCGGACCTGGGTCAGACCGGGACCGGCGGAGACCGCCCGCCGGACATGCACGTGGAGCCGGTCGGCGAGCCACATCGCGAGCAGTTCGACGCTCGGGTTGGACTCCTCGCCCGCCACCTCGACGGACACGATCTCCGTCGAGACCTGGTCGAGCGCGGCGGCCAGCATCGAACGCCACGGGGTGATCCGCGCCCAGGCCAGGTCGGTGTCGCCCGGCTGGTAGCTCTCGGCGCGGGACCGCAGCTCCTCGACGGGCTTCTCCGCCGCGTAGCTGTCGGTGACCCGGCGCTGGCTGAGGGCGCCCAGCGGGTCGGCCGACGGGTCGCGCGGCGCGTCCACCGACCACCAGACGACCACCGGCGCGTCCGGCAGCAGCAACGGCAGCACCACGGACTGGGCGTGGTCGGAGACCTCGCCGTACAGCCGTAGGACGACCGTCTCGCCGCTGCCCGCGTCCGCGCCCACCCGTACCTCGGCGTCGAGGCGGGACTGGGTGCGGTCCCGGGGGGAGCGCGAGACGCGCTTGATGACGACGAGCTTGCGGGAGGGGTGCTCGTGCGACGCGTCGCTGGCGGCCTTCAGGGCGTCGTAGGCGTTCTCCTCGTCCGTGACGACGACGAGGGTGAGCACCACGCCGACGGCCGGGGTGCCGATGGCGCGGCGGGCTTTCACCAGCCCCTTGTTGATCTTGCTGGCAGTGGTGTCGGTGAGGTCTATCTTCATGGCCGGCGCCAGCTCCGTCCCTCTCGTGCGAGCATTTCGTCCGCCTCGACCGGACCCCACGTCCCGGACTGGTACTGCGCGGGCTTGCCGTGCTTGTCCCAGTACTGCTCGATCGGGTCGAGGATCTTCCAGGACAGCTCGACCTCCTCGGTGCGCGGGAAGAGGTTCGAGTCGCCGAGGAGGACGTCGAGGATGAGCCGCTCGTACGCCTCGGGGCTGGACTCCGTGAACGACTCGCCGTAGGCGAAGTCCATGGAGACGTCCCGGATCTCCATCGAGGTGCCGGGCACCTTGGAGCCGAAGCGGACCGTGACGCCCTCGTCGGGCTGGACGCGGAAGACGATCGCGTTCTGGCCCAGCTCCTCCGTCGCCGTCTGGTCGAAGGGGGAGTGCGGGGCGCGCTGGAAGACGACCGCGATCTCCGTGACGCGGCGGCCCAGGCGCTTGCCGGTGCGCAGGTAGAAGGGGACGCCCGCCCAGCGGCGGTTGTCGACCTCGACCTTGATGGCGGCGTAGGTGTCGGTCTTCGACTGCGGGTCGATGCCGTCTTCCTGGAGGTAGCCGACGGCCTTCTCGCCGCCCTGCCAGCCCTCGGCGTACTGCCCGCGGACCGTGTTCTTCCCCAGGTCCTTCGGCAGCCGTACCGCGCCGAGCACCTTCTCCTTCTCGGCGGCCAGCGCGTCGGCGGAGAAGGAGGCGGGCTCCTCCATCGCGGTCAGCGCCATCAGCTGGAGCAGGTGGTTCTGGATGACGTCACGGGCGGCGCCGATGCCGTCGTAGTAGCCGGCCCGGCCGCCGATGCCGATGTCCTCGGCCATGGTGATCTGCACGTGGTCCACGAAGGACCGGTTCCAGATCGGCTCGAACATCGTGTTGGCGAAGCGGAGCGCCAGGATGTTCTGGACGGTCTCCTTGCCGAGGTAGTGGTCGATGCGGAAGACCTGGTCCGCGGCGAACACCTCGTGCACGACCTTGTTGAGCTCCTCGGCCGACTTGAGGTCGTGGCCGAAGGGCTTCTCGATGACCGCGCGGCGCCAGGAACCCTTCTCCTGGTCGGCGAGGCCGTGCTTCTTCAACTGCTGGATGACGACCGGGAAGGAACGCGGCGGCACCGACAGGTAGAAGGCGAAGTTGCCGCCCGTGCCCTGCGCCTTGTCCAGCTCGTCGATCGTGTCGCGCAGCCGCTCGAACGCGTCGTCGTCGTCGAAGGTGCCCTGGACGAAGCGCATCCCCTGGACGAGCTGCTGCCAGACCTCCTCACGGAACGGCGTACGGGAGTGCTCCTTGACCGCGTCGTGGACCTCCTGTGCGAAGTCCTCGTGGGCCCACTCGCGCCGGGCGAAGCCGACGAGCGAGAAGCCCGGCGGCAGCAGACCCCGGTTGGCGAGGTCGTACACGGCGGGCATCAGCTTTTTGCGTGACAAATCGCCTGTGACGCCGAAGATGACCAGGCCCGACGGCCCCGCGATACGCGGGAGCCGTCGGTCGGCGGGGTCACGAAGCGGGTTCGCTCCGGAACCGCTGTGAGGAGCCAAGGTCTCAGCCCTCCGAGGGGGCGAGGCGCGCGAGCTCCGCCTCGGTCGACTTGAGCAGGTCGGTCCAGGCCGCCTCGAACTTCTCGACGCCCTCGTCCTCCAGCAACTGCACGACCTCGTCGTAGGAGATGCCGAGCGCCTCTACGGCGGCGATCTCGGCGCGCGACTGCTCGTACGTGCCGGAGATGGTGTTGCCGGTGATCTGGCCGTGGTCGTCGGTGGCCTCAAGGGTGGCCTCCGGCATGGTGTTCACCGTGTTCGACGCCACCAGGTCGTCCACGTACAGCGTGTCCTTGTACGCCTTGTCCTTGACGCCGGTCGAGGCCCACAGCGGACGCTGCTTGTTGGCCTGCGCCTTGTCGAGGGCGGCCCAGCGCGGCGACGCGAAGACCTCCTCGTACGCCTCGTAGGCGAGCCGCGCGTTGGCGAGACCGGCCTTGCCGCGGGCGGCCTTGGCCTCGTCGGTGCCCAGCGCGTCGATCCGCTTGTCGATCTCGGTGTCCACGCGGGACACGAAGAAGGACGCCACGGAGTGGATCTTCGCCAGGTCCAGGCCGCGCTCCTTGGCCTTCTCCAGGCCGCTGATGAACGCGTCCATGACCTCGCGGTAGCGCGCCAGCGAGAAGATCAGCGTGACGTTGACGCTGATACCGAGGCCGATGACCTCGGTGATCGCCGGGAGACCCGCCCGGGTGGCCGGGATCTTGATCAGGGTGTTAGGGCGGTCCACCAGCCACGCGAGCTGCTTGGCCTCGGCGATCGTCGCCGCCGTGTTGTGCGCCAGGCGCGGGTCGACCTCGATGGAGACCCGGCCGTCCTGGCCGCCGCTCGCGTCGTAGACCGGGCGCAGGATGTCGGCGGCGTCACGGACGTCCGCCGTCGTGATCATGCGGATGGCTTCCTCGACGGTCACCTTGCGGGCGGCGAGGTCGGTGAGCTGCTGCTCGTAACCGTCGCCCGACGAGATGGCCTTCTGGAAGATCGACGGGTTGGTGGTGACGCCCACGACGTGCTGCTGGTCGATCAGTTCGGCGAGGTTGCCGGACGTGATCCGCTTGCGCGACAGGTCGTCCAGCCAGATCGCGACGCCTTCTTCAGAGAGGCGCTTGAGTGCGTCTGTCATGGAAAATGCATCTCCTACGTGTCGTTTGTCAGCGTCAGCTCTGGGCGGCGGCGATGGATTCCCGGGCCTTCTCAGCCACGTTCTCGGCAGTGAAGCCGAACTCCTGGAAGAGCACCTTGCCGTCGGCGGAAGCCCCGAAGTGCTCCAGGGAAACGATGCGACCGGCGTCCCCGACGAACCGGTACCAGGTCAGACCGATCCCGGCCTCGACCGCGACCCGCGCCCTGACCGACGGCGGCAGCACGCTGTCGCGGTACTCCTTGTCCTGCGCCTCGAACCACTCCACGCACGGCATGGACACGACCCGCGTCGGCACGCCGGAGGCCTCCAGCTGCTCGCGCGCCTCGACGGCCAGGTGCACCTCGGAACCGGTACCGATGAGGATCACCTCGGGCGTGCCCGTGGACGCCTCGAACAGGACGTAGCCGCCCTTGGCGGTGTCCTCGTTGGCCTCGTACGTCGGCACACCCTGACGCGTCAGCGCGAAGCCGTGCGGGGCACCCTCGCCGTAGACCTTGGTGTAGCGGCGCAGGACCTCGCGCCAGGCGATCGCGGTCTCGTTGGCGTCGGCCGGGCGGATCACGTTCAGGCCCGGGATGGCGCGCAGCGAGGCCAGGTGCTCGACCGGCTGGTGCGTGGGGCCGTCCTCGCCGAGGCCGATGGAGTCGTGCGTCCACACGTACGTCACCGGTACGTGCATCAGCGCGGAGAGACGGACCGCGTTGCGCATGTAGTCGGAGAAGACGAGGAACGTACCGCCGTAGACACGGGTGTTGCCGTGCAGCGTGATGCCGTTCATCTCCGCGGCCATGGAGTGCTCGCGGATGCCGAAGTGGATCGTGCGGCCGTACGGGTTCGCCTCCGGCAGCGGGTTGTCCGCCGGGAGGAACGACGACGTCTTGTCGATCGTCGTGTTGTTCGAGCCCGCGAGGTCGGCCGAGCCGCCCCACAGCTCCGGGATGACCGCGCCGAGCGCCTGGAGCACCTTGCCGGACGCGGCACGGGTGGCGACACCCTTGCCCGCCTCGAACATCGGAAGGGAGTCCTCCCAGCCGGCCGGCAGCTCGCCCGCGGCGATGCGGTCGTACTCGGCGGCGCGCTCCGGGTTGTCGGTGCGCCACTCCTGGTACGACGGCTCCCACGCGGCCTTCGCCTCGCGGCCCCGCTCCAGCGCCTGACGGGTGTGCTTGAGGACGTCGTCGGAGACGTCGAAGGACTTCTCCGGGTCGAAGCCCAGAACGCGCTTGGTGGCCGCGACCTCGTCGGCGCCGAGCGCCGAGCCGTGCGCGGCCTCGGTGTTCTGCGCGTTCGGCGCGGGCCAGGCGATGATCGAGCGCATCGCGATGAACGACGGCTTGTTCGTCACCTTCTTCGCGGCCTCGATGGCGTTGTAGATGGCGTGCGGGTCCAGGTCGCCGTCCGGCTTCGGGGCCACGCGCTGGACGTGCCAGCCGTACGCTTCGTAGCGCTTGACGGTGTCCTCGGAGACGGCCGTCTCCGTGTCGCCCTCAATGGAGATGTGGTTGTCGTCCCACAGGAGGATCAGGTTGCCGAGCTCCTGGTGGCCGGCGAGCGAGGACGCCTCGCCGGAGATGCCCTCCTGGAGACAGCCGTCACCGGCGATCGCGTAGATGAAGTGGTCGAACGGCGACTCGCCCTGCGGGGCGTCCGGGTCGAACAGGCCGCGCTCGTAGCGGGCGGCCATGGCCATGCCCACGGCGTTGGCGACACCCTGGCCCAGCGGGCCGGTCGTCGTCTCCACACCGGTGGTGTGCCCGTACTCGGGGTGCCCCGGAGTCTTGGAGCCCCATGTACGGAACGCTTCGAGGTCGGCCAGCTCCAGGCCGAAACCGGCCAGGTAGAGCTGCGTGTAGAGGGTCAGGGACGAGTGACCGGCGGACAGGACGAACCGGTCGCGTCCCACCCAGTCGGCGTCGGCGGGGTCGTGGCGCATCACCTTCTGGAAGAGGGTGTACGCGGCCGGGGCCAGGCTCATCGCCGTACCGGGATGGCCGTTACCGACCTTCTGTACGGCATCGGCTGCCAGGACGCGCGCGGTGTCCACCGCGCGCTGGTCCAACTCGGTCCAGTCGAGGTCTGTTGTGGTCGGCTTGGTGCTCACCCTGGGTCAGGGCTCCTCTCCACATGTCACGCATGTCGAATGCCGGTGCACGCGGCGCCCACCGGCCGTTGTCGAGCCTACCCCCGTAAGAACGTGCATTTTTTCGAGTCATTCCAGACTGCCGGGACTCTCGGGGATCCGCCTCCCGACCGGTCCGTTCCGCATTCGGCAACTGAATACGGAGGTGCTCGTTCGAGTGCTCAACAGAGTGCTGATCAGCTCTTCCGGAGGCGGTGCCCAACACGACCCCACCCCCGCGAATGTCCGGGTCTGGGCAACGTCTACAGTGGCGTGGTACGCGCGAGCCGTCACGGGGAGTTCACACCCGGAGGCTTGCTGGGATGTCTCTGTCAGGGGTGTGCGTGACGGCCGTTGAATCCCGTCCAGCGGGGATTGTCGGGGCGAGTCAGAGCCCGAGCCGGCGGCCGATCGGGGCCCGGGTCATGGCGTTCGTGGCGCTGACCAAGCCGCGGATCATCGAGCTGCTGCTGATCACCACCGTTCCGGTGATGTTCCTGGCCCAGCAGGGTGTGCCCGACCTCAAGCTGGTCCTCCTCACCTGCCTCGGCGGCTTTCTCTCCGCCGGCGGCGCGAACGCGCTCAACATGTACATCGACCGCGACATCGACGCGCTCATGGACCGCACCTCGCAGCGCCCCCTCGTGACCGGCATGGTCAGCCCCCGCGAGTGCCTCGTCTTCGGCATCAGCCTCGCCGTCGTCTCGACACTCCTCTTCGGCCTGACCGTCAACTGGCTGTCCGCGTGGCTCGCCCTCGGAGCGCTCCTCTTCTACGTCGTCGTCTACACGATGATCCTCAAACGACGTACCTCGCAGAACATCGTGTGGGGCGGAATCGCCGGCTGCCTCCCGGTCCTCATCGGCTGGTCCGCGGTCACCGACTCCATGTCCTGGGCCCCGATTATTCTTTTCCTCGTCATGTTCTTCTGGACGCCGCCGCACTACTGGCCGCTCTCCATGAAGGTCCGCGACGACTACGCGCGCGTGGGCGTTCCGATGCTCCCGGTCGTCGCCTCCAACAAGGTCGTCGCCCGGCAGATCGTGATCTACAGCTGGGTCATGGTCGCGGTCTCCCTTCTCCTCACCCCCCTCGGCTACACCGGCTGGTTCTACACCCTGGTCGCGCTGCTGGCCGGCGGCTTCTGGCTCTGGGAGGCCCACGGCCTCCAGAACCGCGCCAAGGCCGAGGTGACGGGCGGCAAGCTCAAGGAGATGCGGCTCTTCCACTGGTCGATCACCTACGTGTCGATCCTCTTCGTGGCGATCGCGGTCGACCCCTTCCTGCGATAGCCCTGAGGCGGGAGTCACTCCCCCCGCCCGTCGCCGTTCGGCCTACCCGTCGGTAGCATCCTGGCCATGGCAGACACGCAGCAGGTTGACGCGAAGGCCGAGCGCCAGGTGGCCCGCCTCGCCAAGCAGATCGGCACCTTCGCCAAGGCGCACGGCGGGGCCGAGGGCCAGATCGCGTACATCGGGGAACGCGGCGCCCGCATCGTCCTGGTCGGCGAGGACGGCGGCTGGGGCGACCTGGTGGCGACGACCTACGAGATCGCCCAGCAGGCCGTGGAGAAGTCCGGCATCACCGTCCACGAGGACTTCGACGGCGAGTTCGCGATGAAGGTGACGACGGGGCGGTACGAGTGGAAGCGGATGGCTGGTATCCAACTCGGCGGATAGCGCCCCGTAGGGGGCGCGGGGCTGTATCGATTTGCGGCTCCGCCGCGTGAGCGCGACCAGCCCCCACGGACCGTCGATCGCTGATGAACCCGCACCCCCTCCCCGTGGCGCCCTCACACGGGGTGTGCGGCACCAACACCTGAACCTGGGTTCACCCGTTAGGCCCCGTACAAGCGACGCGGTCAACTGCACGGGGAGCCCGGATGATCGAAACGCCGTCCCTCGTGGACCAGTACTGCCACGGCGTACTGAGAACGGAGTTGGGCCTCGGCACCTTCGAGGCCCAACTCGCCCGCACCGAGGGCCCACCCGCCCCCGGCACCACCCTCTTCGACACCCAGACCGGATTCGCCGTACGACGCTGGTGCCCACCCCTGCTCGGCCTGGAACCGCACTGCCCGCCCGCCCGCTATCTCGCCCGGCGCCGTGAACTCGGCGTACTGGAAGCGGGCCGCAGGCTGCTGCGCGGCAGTGGCATCACGACGTATCTGATCGACACGGGCCTGCCCGGCGACCTCACCGGACCCGCCGAGATGGCGACGGCAGGCCAGGCGGACGCGCGGGAGATCGTCCGCCTCGAACTCCTCGCCGAACAGGTCGCCGACACCTCGGGCACCGTCGAGTCCTTCCTCGCCAACCTCGCCGAGTCGGTGCACGGCGCCGCGGCCGGCGCGGTGGCCTTCACCTCCGTGGCGGGCGTACGGCACGGCCTCGCGCTCGCGCCCGAACCCCCCGGCCCGGGCGAGGTCCGGGGCGCGGCGGGCCGCTGGCTGGCCGGCCGCAGGGTCGGCGGGGCGCTCAGCGATCCCGTGCTGCTACGCCACCTGCTGTGGATCGCCGTGGCGTCCGGGCTGCCCCTCCAGCTCCACGCGGGACTGGGCGAACCGGGACTGCGCATCGACCGCACCGACCCCGTCCTGCTCACCGACTTCGTGCGCGCGACGGCCGGGCTCGGCACCGACCTGGTCCTGCTGCACAGCTACCAGTACCACCGGCACGCGGCCCATCTCGCCGGTGTCTTCCCGCACGTCTACGCCGACTCGGGCGCCGCCCTCGTCCGCACCGGCGCCCGCGCCGCGACCGTGCTCGCCGAGATCCTGGAGCTGGCCCCCTTCGGCAAGATCCTCTTCTCCAGCGGGGCCCACGGACTGCCCGAACTGCACGTCGTGGGCGCCCGGTTGTTCCGCGAGGCGCTCGGGCGGGTGCTCGGCAACTGGGTCGCCGAGGGCGCCTGGTCATTGGCCGACGCGCAGCGGGTCGCGGGACTGATCGCGGTCGGCAACGCCAAACGGGTGTACGGGCTGGAGTGAGCTGTACAGACTGGGCCCATGCCGACCGACGCGTTGCTCGACCGCTTCCTGACCGAACTGGCCCCCCTGAAGCCCGTCGCCGTGTGGGCCCACGGTTCGCTCGCCGGGGGCGACTACCAGGAGGGCCGCAGCGACCTGGACCTGATAGCCATCCTCGACCATCCCCTCAAGCCCAGCACCGCCCGCCAACTCGTCGCCCTGCACCGGGGGTTGCGCACCGACCCCCTCGCCGTCCGGCTGCACTGCAGCTACCTCGCCCCGGGAACCCAGGACGCCCCGAACCAGCGCCATCTCACCTGGGCGCACGACCACGTCACCCGCCGGCCCGTCACCCCCGTCACCCGGCGTGAACTGCACGAATTCGGGCGGGTGTTGCAGGGCGGACCACCGAAGGAACTGCTGCCGGCGGTGACCGACAAGGAACTGGCCGAGTTCGTCGTACGGGACCAGCGGGACTACTGGCGACCGGCCGTGGACAAGCCACAGCTCTGGCTCCAGGACATCTGGGTCGACGTGGGCCTGACCACCTTCGCCCGCGCGACCGTCACCCGCCGGGACGGCCGCCTGATCACCAAGCGCGAGGCCCTCGACCTGCTGCCCTCGCTCGGCGCCCCGGTGGAGGTCGTGGAGGACGTCGTACGGCGGCGTTACGACGAAACGGTGCCGTCCCCTTCCCCTGAAGAGGGCTGGCCGGACCGCCGCGCCGAGCTGACCCGGGCCTACCTGGGCCCGGCGATCGACGACCTGGTCACGCGTTACGGGTGATGCCTCACGCGCGCGTGGGCAACGACTGCTCCACCGACGGTCCCGGCAGGTCCGCCACGACCTCCGGCCGCTCGCGCAGCGACAGCAGCACCCGCAGCACCCCGATCCACACCAGGCAGGAGCCGAGCATGTGGACGGCGACCAGGGCCTCGGGGAGGTTCGTGAAGTACTGGACGTAGCCGACGACACCCTGCGAGAGCAGGATCAGGAACAGCTCGCGGGTGCGGTCCAGGGGGCCCTTGGGAGCGTCGACCGCCTTGAGGACGAACCACAGGGCGAACGTCAGCGTGACCACGATCCAGGCGAGCACCGCGTGCAGCTTGGCGACCGTCTCCCAGTCGATCGGGATCCGGTCGACCTCCTTGGAGTCACCCGCGTGCGGACCCGCGCCGGTCACCACCGTGCCGACCGCGATCAGCAGCACGGAGGCGGTGACCAGGAACCACACCAGCTGCTGCACGGCCTTGCCGACCAGCGGCTTGGACTCCGCGTCGCCCTCCCGGCTGCGCTGCCACATCAGCGTGGCGACCGCGATCAGCGCCGAGGAAAGCAGGAAGTGGGCCGCGACCGTGTACGGGTTGAGGCCGACAAGGACCACGATCCCGCCGAGGATCGCGTTGCTCATCACGATCCAGAACTGCGCCCAGCCAAGGCGGGTGAGGGAGCGGCGGTACGGCTTCTCCGAGCGCGCGGCGATGATCGCCCAGCCGACGGCGGCACACAGCACGTACGTCAGCATGCGGTTGCCGAACTCGATGGCTCCGTGGAAGCCCATCGCGCTGGTCGTGGTCAGCGAGTCGTCCGTGCACTTGGGCCAGGTCGGGCAGCCGAGCCCGGAGCCCGTCAGCCGCACGGCACCGCCGGTGACCACGATGACCACCGACATGACGAGCGCGGCGAGAGCCGCCCGCTGAACCGTCCGGGGATCCGGGGTCCAGCGTGCGGCGATGAAGGCGAGGGGGTTGCGCGCGGCGGCTACGACATCGGCGCGGGTCACGTTTGGCACGGGGACCATCGTAGGGGGGTGCTTGTGCACGCTTTCACGAGGGTCCCCGGCGCCGGAGCACGGGACCTACTCCCAGCGGAAGAAGGCGCCTGCCGCCGCCAGCCCCACGACCGCCCACACGCCCAGGATCCCCAGGTCGCCCCACGGCATCCCGGCCCCGTGCTGGAGCACGTCCCGCAGCCCGTCCGAGAGGGCGGAGATGGGCAGGAGCCCGAGCACGTCCTGCACCCCCGACGGGTACTTGTCCATCGGCACGATGACCCCGCCGCCGACCAGCAGCAGCAGGAACACCAGGTTCGCGGCGGCCAGCGTGGCCTCCGCCTTCAGGGTGCCCGCCATCAGGAGGCCGAGGCCCGAGAAGGCCGCTGTGCCGAGGACCAGCAGGAGGAGCACGGCGAAGGGGTTGCCGTGCGGGGACCAGCCCAGCGCGAACGCGATCGCCGTCAGCAGGACGATCTGGAGGACCTCCGTGACGAGCACCGACGCCGTCTTCGCGGTCATCAGACCCCAGCGGGGCAGCGGGGAGGACGCGAGGCGCTTGAGGACACCGTAACGGCGCTCGAAGCCCGTCGCGATGGCCTGGCCCGTGAACGCCGTAGACATCACGGCGAGCGCCAGGATGCCGGGCGCGAGGAAGTCGACGGACTTGCCCTTGCCGGTGTCGACGATGTCCACCGAGCTGAAGAGCACCAGCAGGAGGGTGGGGATGACCACCGTCAACAGAAGCTGTTCGCCGTTGCGCAGGAGCATCTTCGTTTCGAGGGCCGCCTGCGCCGCGATCATGCGGGGGAGCGGGGCCGCCCCGGGCCGCGGGGTGTACGTCCCCGGAACAGTCGTGGTCATGAACGCAGCTCCTTGCCGGTCAGCTCCAGGAAAACGTCCTCCAGGGTGTGCCGTTCGACCGAGATCTTCTCCGGCATCACCCCGTGCTGCGCGCACCACGAGGTGACCGTGGCGAGCAGTTGCGGGTCGACCTTGCCGCCGACGCGGTAGGAGCCCGGGGTCAGTTCGGCGGCTGTGGAGTCGGCCGGGAGGGCCTTCAGGAGGGAGCCGACGTCGAGGCCGGGGCGGCCGGTGAAGCGGAGGGTGTTCTCGGCGCCGCCGCGGCACAGCTCCTCGGGGGAGCCGTGCGCGATGACCTGGCCGGCGTCGATGATCGCGACGTCGTCGGCGAGCTGCTCGGCCTCGTCCATGTGGTGGGTCGTGAGGATGACGGAGACGCCGTCCGCGCGGAGGTCGCGGACGAGGTCCCAGGTGGCGCGGCGGGCCTGCGGGTCGAGCCCGGCGGTCGGCTCGTCCAGGAAGACCAGTTCGGGGCGGCCCACGACGGCCATCGCCAGCGCGAGGCGCTGCTGCTGGCCCCCGGACAGTCGGCGGTACGTCGTTCGGCCGCAACTGGCAAGACCCAGGCGCTCGATGAGGGCGTCCACGTCCAGCGGGTGCGCGTGCAGCTTGGCGATGTGGCGGAGCATCTCGTCGGCGCGGGCGCCCGAGTAGACGCCGCCGGACTGGAGCATCACGCCGATTCTGGGGCGCAGTGCGGCGGACTCGCGGACCGGGTCGAGGCCCAGGACGCGCACCGTGCCGGAGTCCGGCTTCCGGTACCCCTCGCAGGTCTCGACCGTGGTCGTCTTGCCCGCCCCGTTGGGTCCGAGTACGGCGGTGATGCCCGATTCGGCCACCAGGTCGAGGCCGTTCACCGCGGTCTTCGTGCCGTACCGCTTCACCAGGGCCTGGACCTGGAGCACGGGCTCACTTCGCATGGGCCCGAGTCTAGGTACGCGATCTGCGGTTCAGACGGGCGGGTGCAGGATCTCCTCCTCACGGGGACGGTGCAGGGGCAGCCACCGCTCGGCGTAGGCCACGGCGTCGCCCACCGGGAACAGCCGCACGTCGGCCGCGCCCGCCTTTCCCCGTACGACGGAACGGTCCCGTTCGAAGTCGTGGCCCAGTTCGTCGAAGCGGTCGGAGGAGATCGACACCTCGGTCACCGTCTCCCAGCCGTCCGGGCCGGGGCGGCCGAGTTCGACAAGCGGGGACGGGACGCGGTACTCGGCGAGATGGAAGCTGGTGCAGGTGTCGTAGCCCGCGCCGAGCAGCAGCACGCGCGCGTGGAAGCCCTCCAGGCGGGCCAGCGGGCTGCGCTCGCCGAGCCGGCAGTCGAGGGCGTGGCCTTCGAGGATCTCGGCGGCGTGCGGGCCGATCGCCGCGAAGGAGGTCTGCGGGTGCGCGGAGCGCAGGGCGCCGGGCCAGGTGCGCACGGTCTCCGGGACGACGCCCACACCGCGCGAGGGCGTGACGAGGGGGTCGTAGGACGGCATGGAGGCGCGGATGGGGTCCCACCAGGCGCGGGGGACCGGCGGGTTTCCCCAGTGGGCCGGGTCCGAGAGGTCGCCGGTCTGGGTGGGGACGACCAGGGTGCCGGTCGGGCCGAGTACGTCGAGGAGGCCCTGGACGACCGACACGGCGCCTCCGCAGACCCATCCGAGGGAGCTCAGGGAGGTGTGCGCGAGGAGGATCTCGCCGGGGCGCACGCCCACCTCGCGCAGGTTGGCGGCGAGTGTGTCCCGGGTGACAAGTGGGCCGGTGGGAGGGGGTGCGGGCATGGTCGTGGAGTCTCCCGGAAGGGGGGCGGCGGCGCCACCCGATTGATCGATCAAAGATCGTTTCCGCAGGTCAGATTAGGTATACCTAAGTGACGCAGCGCACCGCCGGCTGGCCGGGACGCGGGTTGCCTGCCTCTGAGGAATTACGCAACAATGGCGTTGTGAAAAACGTTGGCGAGGCTCCGCAGGAGGAACTCGCGACCGGTGAGCGGTCCACCCGCAACCGAGTCGCGCGCTCCATCCTGGACCACGGCCCGTCGACCGTGACCGACCTCGCGGGCCGGCTGGGGCTGACCCAGGCCGCCGTACGCCGTCATCTCGACGCGCTCGTCGTCGACGACGTCGTGGAAGCACGTGAGCAACGGGTCTACGGCGCGCGTACGCGCGGCCGCCCCGCCAAGGTGTTCGCCCTCACCGACTGCGGGCGCGACGCCTTCGACCAGTCCTACGACAAGCTCGCCGCGGACGCGCTGCGCTGGATCGCCGCGCACAGCGGCGGGGACGAGGCGGTCGTCGCCTTCGCCCGCGACCGCATGGCCGCCCAGGCCATCGCGTACCGCGAGGCCGTCGAGGCCGCCGCACCCGAGAACCGCGCGGAAGCGCTGGCCAAGGCCTTGAGCGCGGACGGGTACGCTGCTACGGCGCGTAGCGCACCGGTAGGTGAGCAGCTCTGCCAGCACCACTGTCCGGTCGCCCATGTCGCCGAGCAGTTCCCGCAACTGTGCGAGGCGGAGACAGAACTCTTCTCCCAGCTGCTCGGCACCCATGTCCAGCGACTGGCGACCATCGCCCACGGCGACGGTGTGTGCACCACGTTCATCCCAAAGAATTCCAAGACCGTTTCTGATCCACACATCGCATCTGCAAGTAACGCCGGGAGGAACCCCGCATGACGCTCCCCATCGAGGAGACTGCCCACCCCGAGCTTGAGGGTCTGGGTACGTACGAATACGGCTGGGCCGACTCCGACGTGGCCGGTGCCTCCGCCAAGCGCGGCATCAACGAGGACGTCGTCCGGGACATCTCCGGCAAGAAGAGCGAGCCGGAGTGGATGACCAAGCTCCGCCTCAAGGGCCTGCGCCTGTTCGAGAAGAAGCCCATGCCGAACTGGGGCTCCGACCTCTCCGGCATCGACTTCGACAACATCAAGTACTTCGTGCGCTCCACGGAGAAGCAGGCGGAGTCCTGGGAGGACCTGCCCGAGGACATCAAGAACACGTACGACAAGCTCGGCATCCCCGAGGCGGAGAAGCAGCGCCTCGTCGCCGGTGTCGCGGCCCAGTACGAGTCCGAGGTCGTCTACCACCAGATCCGTGAGGACCTGGAGGAGCAGGGCGTCATCTTCCTCGACACCGACACCGCGCTGAAGGAGCACCCGGAGCTCTTCAAGGAGTACTTCGGCACCGTCATCCCGGTCGGCGACAACAAGTTCGCGTCGCTGAACTCCGCGGTGTGGTCCGGCGGTTCGTTCATCTACGTGCCCAAGGGCGTCCAGGTCGAGATCCCGCTCCAGGCCTACTTCCGCATCAACACGGAGAACATGGGCCAGTTCGAGCGGACCCTGATCATCGTCGACGAGGGCGCCTATGTGCACTACGTCGAGGGCTGTACGGCGCCGATCTACAAGTCGGACTCGCTGCACTCCGCGGTCGTCGAGATCATCGTCAAGAAGAACGCCCGCTGCCGCTACACGACCATCCAGAACTGGTCGAACAACGTCTACAACCTGGTCACCAAGCGCGCCGTCGCCTACGAGGGCGCCACCATGGAGTGGATCGACGGCAACATCGGCTCCAAGGTGACGATGAAGTACCCGGCCGTCTACCTGATGGGCGAGCACGCCAAGGGCGAGACCCTCTCCATCGCCTTCGCGGGCGAGGGCCAGCACCAGGACGCCGGCTCCAAGATGGTCCACATGGCGCCGAACACGTCGTCCAACATCGTGTCGAAGTCCGTGGCGCGTGGTGGCGGTCGTACGTCCTACCGCGGTCTTGTCGAGATCGGCGAGGGCGCCCACGGCTCCAAGTCGAACGTGCTGTGCGACGCGCTGCTCGTCGACACGATCTCCCGCTCCGACACGTACCCGTACGTCGACGTCCGCGAGGACGACGTCTCCATGGGCCACGAGGCGACCGTCTCCAAGGTCTCCGAGGACCAGCTCTTCTACCTGATGAGCCGCGGTCTGACCGAGTTCGAGGCGATGGCGATGATCGTGCGCGGCTTCGTCGAGCCGATCGCCAAGGAGCTGCCGATGGAGTACGCGCTCGAACTCAACCGGCTGATCGAGCTGCAAATGGAAGGTTCGGTCGGCTGACCCCGCCCACCGGTCAGCACATTTCTTGACTTCAGAAAGCGAGCACTACGACAGCCATGGCTGAGGCTCAGAACTCCACGGTGGGGTCCTCCACCACCGCCGGATCGATCGCGGTGGCCGCCGAGTCGACCGTCGCCACGCGCATGAGCGCGCCCCCCTCCTTCGACGTGGCGGACTTCCCGGTCCCCCACGGCCGTGAGGAGGAGTGGCGGTTCACCCCGCTGGAGCGCCTGCGCGGGCTGCACGACGGCACCGCGGTCGCCACCGGCGACGGCGTGAAGGTCGCCATCGGGGCCCCCGAGGGGGTCATCGTGGAGACCGTCGGCCGTGACGACGCGCGGCTCGGCAAGGCCGGCACCCCGGTGGACCGCGTGGCCGCGCAGGCCTACTCGTCCTTCGAGAAGGCCTCGGTCGTCACCGTCCCCAAGGACACGGTCCTGACCGAGCCGATCCGCATCGTCGTGCACGGCGAGGGCGGGGTCGCCTACGGCCACCAGGTCGTCGAGCTGGGAGCCTTCGCCGAGGCCGTCGTCGTCATCGACCACACCGGTGACACGGTCCTCGCCGCCAACGTCGACTACATCCTGGGCGACGGCGCCAAGCTGACCGTCGTCTCCGTCCAGGACTGGGACGACAAGGCCGTGCACGTGGCCCAGCACAACGCCCTGATCGGCCGGGACGCCACCTTCAAGTCGTTCGTCGTCACCTTCGGCGGCGATGTCGTACGACTGCACCCGCGCGTGGCCTACGCCGGACCCGGCGGCGAGGCCGAGCTGTTCGGCCTGTACTTCACGGACGCCGGCCAGCACCAGGAACACCGCCTCCTGGTCGACCACAACGTCCCGCACTGCAAGTCCAACGCCGTCTACAAGGGCGCGCTCCAGGGCGAGGGCGCCCACGCGGTGTGGATCGGCGATGTGCTCATCGAGGCCACCGCCGAGGGCACCGACACCTACGAGATGAACCGCAACCTCGTGCTGACCGACGGCGCCCGCGTCGACTCCGTGCCGAACCTGGAGATCGAGACCGGCGAGATCGTCGGCGCCGGACACGCCTCCGCGACCGGCCGCTTCGACGACGAGCAGCTCTTCTACCTGATGGCCCGCGGCATCCCCGCCGACGAGGCCCGACGCCTGGTGGTCCGCGGCTTCTTCGCCGAACTGGTCCAGCAGATCGGTGTCGCCGACATCCAGGAGCGCCTGCTGGAGAAGATCGACGCGGAGCTGGAGGCGTCGGTCTGATGTCGTTCGTACGTGCCTGTGGGCTGAGCGAGCTGGAGGAGGACACCCCGAAGCGGGTGGAACTCGACGGCACGCCGGTCTCGGTCGTCCGTACCGCGGGAGAGGTGTTCGCGATCAACGACATCTGCTCGCACGCGAACGTCTCGCTCTCCGAGGGCGAGGTCGAGGACTGCCAGATCGAGTGCTGGCTGCACGGCTCCGCGTTCGACCTGCGCACCGGCAAGCCGTCCGGCCTCCCCGCCACCCGCCCCGTACCCGTTTACCCCGTAAAGATCGAAGGGGGCAGCGTCCTCGTTGACGTACGCGCCTCCCTCAACCAGGAGTCCTGAGGAACCCATGGCAACGCTTGAAATCCACGACCTGCACGTCACCGTCGAGGCCGACAACGCCACGAAGGAGATCCTCAAGGGCGTCGACCTCACCGTGAAGCAGGGCGAGACCCACGCCATCATGGGCCCGAACGGCTCCGGCAAGTCGACCCTCGCCTACTCGCTCGCGGGTCACCCCAAGTACACGATCACCGGCGGCACCGTCACCCTCGACGGCGAGGACGTCCTGGAGATGTCCGTCGACGAGCGCGCCCGCGCGGGCCTCTTCCTGGCGATGCAGTACCCGGTCGAGGTCCCCGGTGTGTCGGTCTCCAACTTCCTGCGTACGTCCGCCACCGCCATCCGCGGCGAGGCCCCCAAGCTGCGTACCTGGGTGAAGGAGGTCAAGGAGACCATGGAGCGCCTCTCCATGGACCCCTCCTTCGCCGAGCGCAACGTCAACGAGGGCTTCTCCGGCGGCGAGAAGAAGCGCCACGAGATCCTTCAGCTGGAGCTGCTCAAGCCGAAGATCGCGATCCTCGACGAGACCGACTCCGGCCTGGACGTCGACGCCCTGCGCGTCGTCTCCGAGGGCGTCAACCGCGTCCGCGAGACCGGCGAGGTAGGCACCCTGCTGATCACGCACTACACGCGCATCCTGCGCTACATCAAGCCCGACTTCGTGCACGTCTTCTCCGGCGGCAAGATCGTCGAGTCCGGCGGCGCCGAGCTCGCCGACAAGCTGGAGAACGAGGGCTACGAGGCCTACACCACGAAGGGTGGCGTATCCGCGTGACACAGACGCCGGGCCTCCTCACAGGTACATCTCAACTACTTGACGAGGCGATCCGCAAGGACTTCCCCATCCTGGACCGCACGGTCCACGACGGTAAGAAGCTCGTGTACCTGGACAACGCGGCGACCTCGCAGAAGCCGCGCCAGGTGCTGGACGCCCTGAACGAGTACTACGAGCGCTACAACGCCAACGTCCACCGCGGTGTGCATGTGCTCGCCGAGGAGGCCACGGCGCTGTACGAGGGCGCGCGGGACAAGGTCGCCGCGTTCATCAACGCGCCCTCCCGCGACGAGGTGATCTTCACCAAGAACGCCTCGGAGTCGCTCAACCTCGTTGCCAACATGCTGGGTTGGGCCGACGAGCCCTACCGCGTGGACCACGAGACCGAGATCGTCATCACGGAGATGGAGCACCACTCCAACATCGTGCCGTGGCAGCTGCTCTCGCAGCGCACGGGCGCGAAGCTGAAGTGGTTCGGCCTCACGGACGACGGCCGACTCGACCTGTCGAACATAGACGAGATCATCACCGAGAAGACGAAGATCGTCTCCTTCGTGCTGGTCTCCAACATCCTCGGCACGGTCAACCCGGTCGAGAAGATCGTGCGCCGCGCGCAGGAGGTCGGGGCCCTGGTCCTGATCGACGCCTCGCAGGCCGCCCCGCACATGCCGCTGGACGTCCAGGCCCTCCAGGCCGACTTCGTGGCCTTCACCGGCCACAAGATGTGCGGCCCGACCGGCATCGGCGTCCTCTGGGGCCGCCAGGAGCTGCTCGAAGACCTGCCCCCGTTCCTGGGCGGCGGCGAGATGATCGAGACCGTGTCGATGCACTCGTCGACGTACGCCCCCGCCCCGCACAAGTTCGAGGCGGGCACCCCGCCGATCGCACAGGCGGTAGGCCTGGGAGCGGCGATCGACTACCTGTCGGCGATCGGCATGGACAAGATCCTCGCCCATGAGCACGCGCTGACCGAGTACGCGGTGAAGCGCCTGCTGGACGTCCCCGACCTGAAGATCATCGGCCCCACCACGGCCGAGGACCGGGGCGCGGCGATCTCCTTCACGCTCGGCGACATCCACCCGCACGACGTGGGCCAGGTCCTCGACGAGGAGGGCATCGCGGTCCGCGTCGGCCACCACTGCGCGCGGCCCGTCTGCCTGCGCTACGGAATTCCTGCGACCACGCGAGCGTCGTTCTATCTGTACTCCACGCCGGCCGAGATCGACGCACTGGTCGACGGTCTGGAGCACGTACGGAACTTCTTCGGTTAAAGGACGTGAGCTGAGACCGTGAAGCTGGATTCGATGTACCAGGAAGTCATCCTGGACCACTACAAGCACCCGCACGGGCGGGGCTTGCGGGATGGCGACGCCGAGGTGCACCACGTCAACCCGACCTGCGGCGACGAGATCACGTTGCGCGTGAAGTACGACGGCGAGCAGATCGCCGACATCTCCTACGAGGGCCAGGGCTGCTCCATCAGCCAGGCCTCGGCATCCGTACTGAACGACCTCCTCGTCGGCAAGGAGCTGGCCGAGGCGCAGAAGATCCAGGAGACCTTCCTGGAGCTGATGCAGTCCAAGGGCCGCACCGAGCCCGACGACGCGATGGAAGAGGTGCTGGAGGACGCGATCGCGTTCGCCGGTGTCTCCAAGTACCCGGCACGGGTGAAATGCGCCCTCCTCAGCTGGATGGCGTGGAAGGACGCGACGGCCCAGGCCCTGGGCGGAGCCGACGCCGACGCGGAAAGGAAGACGGCATGAGCGACACCGAGACCATGGAGATCAAGCCCGCCTCCGAGGAGGAGGTCCGCGAGGCCCTGCTCGACGTGGTCGACCCCGAACTGGGCATCGACGTCGTCAATCTCGGCCTCATCTACGGCGTGCACATCGACGACGCGAACATCGCGACCATCGACATGACGCTGACCTCGGCGGCCTGTCCGCTGACGGACGTCATCGAGGACCAGGCCAAGTCCGCCACGGACGGCCTCGTCAACGAGCTCCGGATCAACTGGGTCTGGATGCCGCCGTGGGGCCCCGACAAGATCACGGACGACGGACGCGACCAGCTCCGGGCGCTCGGCTTCAACGTCTGAGCCTTCTGGTTCCTCTGGGCCCTCTCGTTCCTCTGGGTCCCCTGGTTCTTCTGGTTCACCAGAAACGGCCATACCTTTCGGGTATGGCCGTTTCGCTGCATCACGTAGTCATCGACACGCACGATCTGCCGGGCCTCGCCCGCTTCTGGTGCCAGGTGCTCGACTGGCGGATCCTGTCCGAACGGGAACGCGAAGTCGTCATCGGGCCAGGGGAGTTCGCGGAGACCGGCATCTGCTTCATGCCGGTGAGCGAGCCGAAGACCGCCAAGAACCGACTGCACTTCGACCTCGCCCCCGACGATCAGGACGCCGAGGTGGAGCGGATCCTCGCGCTCGGTGCGCGGCGGGTCGACATCGGGCAGGGCGAGACCGTGGGCTGGGTGGTGCTCGCCGACCCGGAGGGCAACGAGTTCTGCGTACTACGGCCCAAGGCCTCGCTGATCGCCTTTCGTGAAGTGACCGTCCAGGGGCCCTAGTTGAGCCCGGCCACCAGCCGGAACGCCGAGTCCGCCCGGAACAAGCCGCTGTTCTGGTACTGGTCCAGCTTGAGCTGGAAGTTCTGGTGACGCAGATAGCGGCCCGGGTAGTTGACCGACTCCAGCATCACCGCGCCCGAGTAGGACGACGTCCGGGGGCAGAAGGTGGCGTCCTGCTTGAAGAGGGACGAGCCGTCGTTGCGTTCCGCGCGGAGGATGAAGTTGCGGTGGCGGAGATAGCTGCCGTCGGCCGTCGTGAACGAGTAACAGGAGCTCTTGGCAAGGCCCTTGACCACTTTGAAGGTCGAGGCGCGGCGGGCCGTGGCGGAGTCGGCCGGGTTGAGCTTGACGTAGTCGCCGCTCACCTGCCAGTAACGGTCCGGGTAGTTGACCGAACGCACCGACTTCCAGGCGGACGAGGAACTCGACGAGCCGCCCGACCCGGACGAGCCGGACGATCCTCCCGAGCCCGACGAGGACGAACCGCCGTGGGACGACGCCGACTTGGAGGGCGCGGGCGCCTTCGCGGAGGGCGTGGAACTCTGCTCCGCGGCGGTGGCCGACGCGGAGGGCGACTTCGTGGCGGCCGGTGAGTGCGCGTCCGGCGTGGGCGTGTCCTTCTTCGACGGCGAGGCGAACGAGAGCAGGCCGGGACCGTCCGCTCCGATCGACGACGGGTCCGTCGCCGCCTTGGTGCGTGGCGTGTCGTCAGGTTGCTTGTCCGTGATGACGATCGCCGTGGCGCACACGGCGATCGTGGTGAGGGCGAGCGCCCCGGCCAGCCAGAGCCGGCGGGTTCCGGGGGCCCGGGAACTGTCGGGGGTCCAGCCGTTCTCCCAAGGGGTGGGGTGCGGGGGAGGGTGCTGGGATGTGTTGTCTGGCATGCGCTGTTCCTCCAGCGGAGCCCATGGCGACGGCCGTGGCCGTGAAAACCAGGTGAGTGAACGGTGAAACAGTAGTGGAGCGAGAGGGCTGTGAGCAGCCGTTTCAGTGAGCGGTTTCTACGAGTTCCGAGGTCGGCGTGCGACGTATGGGACGTCACCTCTCATTCCTCGTGCACTTTTATCAACCCCGCACGGAACAGGGCTGCTTGGGCGAGACCCGCGCCCTGACCTGAAGAGATGCCGCTGTCAGGGGTGTGCCGCCCCATCCACCGTTATGTACACTCGTACACATGGGATTCCTGATGCTCCTCACGGCGATCGCCGCGGAGGTGGGCGGCACCACCGCCATGAAGTTCAGCCACGGCTTCAGCCGGCTGTGGCCGTCGGTCCTCACGGTCGTCGGATACGTGCTCTCCTTCGCACTGCTCGCGCAGACCCTGAAGTCCATGTCGGTCGGTACGGCCTACGCGATCTGGGCGGGCCTCGGCACCGCCGCGATCGTGGGCATCGGCACGGTGTTCCTGGGCGAGGGGATGACCTTGGCGAAAGCCGCCGGTATCGCGCTGATCATCATCGGCGTCGTCGTCCTCAACCTGGGCGGCGCGCACTGATGGCCCGGCGCTACGACCCCGAGCGGCGCCAGCGGATCATCGACGCGGCGATCCGGGTGGTCGGGGAGAAGGGCATCGCGGGACTCAGCCACCGCTCGGTCGCCGCCGAGGCCGATGTGCCGCTCGGCTCGACGACGTACCACTTCACGACCCTCGACGAACTGATGGTCGCCGCGCTGCGCCAGGCCAACGAGGGCTTCGCCAAGGTGATCGCGGCGCGCGGCGGTCTGGAGGACCCGCGCACCGACCTGGCCGCGGAGCTGGCCGGCTGGATGGGGGAGTGGCTCGCGGGCGACCGCACGGGTGTCGAGCTGGAGTACGAGCTGTATCTCGCCGCGCTGCGCCGCCCCGCCCTGCGCCCCGTCGCCGACGAGTGGGCCCGCGACCTCGCCGACCGCCTGTCCCGACGCACGGACCCGGTGACGGCACGGGCCCTGGTCGCCCTGATGGACGGGATCTGCCTCCAGGTGCTGCTGACGGACGCGGCGTACGACGAGGAGTACGCGCGGGAGGTACTGGGACGGATGATCCCCTTGATCCCCTGACGGGAGGCGCGAGGCGGGGAGGCGGGTGCGCTGCGACCGGTGCTTGGTGGCTGCCGCGCGGTGATTTGTGGCCGTAGATCTGAGACCTGGGCGTGGTGCCGCGAGGGAACCTGCGGCCGTCGGCCCGAGACCTGGGCGTGGTGCCTGGTGGCTGCCGCGAGGCGACTTGCGGCTGTCGGCCGGAGATCTTGGCCGGGTGCCTGTTCGCTGCCGCATGGCGACCCGCGGTCGTCCGCCTGAGACCTGCGTGTGGCCCGTGACCCGTTGCCGCGGCATACCGGACCCGCGCCCCGCGCACGCCCCGTCAGCCGCTCCCGTTGGCCCGTTGGCTGTGGCTGGCGTGTCGTTTCCTGAGACGTCGCGTGGACGAGTTGGTCCCCGCCACCCCCTCCAGGTTAGGTTTCCCTCATGACCGACACGACCGCACCTCGCACCACCGGCGCCGTTGCCGCCGGCCTCGCCACCGTCACCGCCGACGGAACCGTCCTCGACACCTGGTTCCCCGCGCCCGAACTGTCCGCCGAACCCGGCCCCGCCGGCACCGAGCGGCTGTCCGCCGAGCGCGCCGTGGAACTGCTCGGCGAGGGCGCGGCGAAGGCGATCGGTCCCGACGCCCGTCGCGGCGTCGAAGTGATCGCGGTCCGCACGGTCATCGCCTCCCTGGACGACAAGCCGCTCGACGCGCACGACGTCTACCTGCGCCTGCACCTCCTCTCGCACCGCCTGGTCAAGCCGCACGGCCAGAGCCTGGACGGCATGTTCGGCTTCCTCGCCAACGTCGCCTGGACCTCGCTCGGCCCGGTCGCCGTGGACGAGGTCGAGACGGTCCGGCTGAACGCGCGCGCCGAGGGCCTGCACCTCCAGGTGACGTCCGTCGACAAGTTCCCGCGCATGACGGACTACGTCGTACCGAAGGGCGTCCGCATCGCCGACGCCGACCGGGTCCGCCTGGGCGCGCACCTCGCCGAGGGCACGACGGTCATGCACGAGGGCTTCGTCAACTTCAACGCCGGCACGCTCGGCACGTCGATGGTCGAGGGCCGGATCTCGGCCGGTGTCGTGGTCGGCGACGGCTCGGACATCGGCGGCGGCGCGTCCACGATGGGCACGCTGTCCGGTGGCGGCAACGTCCGTATCACCATCGGCGAGCGCTGCCTCGTCGGCGCCGAGGCGGGCGTCGGTATCGCGCTGGGCGACGAGTGCGTGGTCGAGGCCGGCCTCTACGTCACGGCGGGCACCCGCGTCACGATGCCCGACGGCCAGATCGTCAAGGCCCGCGACCTCTCCGGCGCCTCCAACATCCTCTTCCGCCGCAACTCGGTCACCGGCACGGTCGAGGCCCGCCCGAACAACGCGGTCTGGGGCGGCCTGAACGAGATCCTGCACAGCCACAACTAACGGTGCGGTGACGTGAGTTGAGCGCCTTTCCGGCCACCGGGAGGGCGCTCACTCATGCCCGGGTGGAAATTTCTCGTGCCGGCAGGCATAGCCGCCCGGCCCCGTGAGCGTCACCAGGAGTACAGGGGCGGGGCACGGGCACCGCCGGGGAAGAGAAGGTGACGATGAATGCCGAAGGGCTGGAGAGTTTCCGGGACTTCGTGGACAGCAGATCGACCGCCCTGCTGAAGACGGCCGTGCTGCTCTGCGGGGGAGACCGGCACGCCGGTGAGGACCTGCTCCAGAACGCCCTCGTCAAGGCGGCCGGACGATGGCAGCGGATCGACGAACCCGAGGCCTATGTACGGCGGATCCTCTATCGCCAGCAGGTCAGCCGCTGGCGGCTGAAGTGGCACAGACGCGAGGTCAGCGTCGCCGAACCGCCCGAGGCCGGCGCGGGCACCGACGCCGCGTCGGCGACCGAACTGCGCCTGGTCATGCGTGAGGCGCTGTCCAGACTCACCGCCCGCCAGCGCACCATGCTCGTACTCCGCTACTTCGAGGACCTCCCCGAGGCCGACGTGGCCCGCCTGCTCGGCTGCTCCGTCGGCACCGTACGGTCCACCACCCACCGTTCGCTGGCCCGACTGCGCGTTCTCGCACCGGAGTTGGCCGCCCTGGGCCTCGCCGATGTGGAGCTTCAACCGTCCCGCGACTACTCACCCGTGGAGGTGCGTCCATGAACGTCGAGGAACTCCTCCGCGACGCGCTGCGCGAGCAGGCCGCCGAACAACCCCCGGTGGGAGCGGGGTTCGCCGAATGGGTCCTGGCGCTCCGCAGACGTCGCCGCAACCGCAGGCTCGCGGGTGTCGCCGCCGCCACGGCCGCCGTGGTCGCCGTCGCGGTGGCCGTGCCGCTGCTGGACTCCGGGAAGGACGACGTCCGCCCGTCGGGTGTCGTGGAGCAGCAAAAAGTCAGCGCCCACCCGAACCAGTCGCCGCCGCGCGACCTGATCGCCGCCGGGAACACGGCACTTGCCGCCTACTACGTTCCCAACACCGTCAAGCGATCGGCCACGGAGGCCGTCTACGAGCGCACCTACTGGCTGCTCGACCCGAAGACCGGCAGATACGTGAAGGCCCCGCAGTGGTCCGTCGTCGCCGTCGCCCCCGGCCTGAAGACCGCCGCCGTCCTGGAGAAGAGCCTGCCCGCCTCCCGGATCGGACTGCTCGACCTGACCACCGGGGAGGTCAAGCGATGGATCGAGGTCGACCACCGGGTCGCGGGGCTGGAGTTCTCGCACGACGGACGGAAACTCGTCGCGACGACCTACGGTGAGAATCCCGACCTACAGGTCAAGCCCAAGGGCTCCGACTCCTGGATGGGGAAGCAGCCGTCGAGCCGCACCGGCTTCTACGTCCTCGACGTGGCCTCCGGCACCGGCTCGTGGAGCCAGGTCAAGCTCGGGGGCGGCGGGAACGACCGTATGAGCCTCGACTTCATCAACTCCCGCCAGGACTTCGCCCTCAGCCGGGACGGCAGGTACGTCTGGGCCGGGAACCCGATGGGCGAGATCGGCAAGCAGTTCTGGGACCTCACGGGCGCCTCGGTGCCCGTACCGGACAACCAGAAGTACCTGGACTGGTCCGTCGAAGCGCTGGACTCACCGAGCGGCCGACTCGTCGCCGGTGGCTTCGCGGGCAAGAAGTGGCACACCTCGTCCTACGTCGTCGACTCCGCCACCGGTGCGAAGACGGAGATGCGCGGACAGCAACTGCTCGCCTGGGTCGACGACAGGACACTCGTCGCCTGGGACATCGGCAAGGGCGCGAAGGAGAGCGAGTACCACCAGCGGCTGGTGCTGGTCACCATCGGCAGCGACAAGGAGGTACCACTGAGCGGCTTCCGCAAGGACAGCGGCACCAACCCCGACAACGGCTCGGGACGGTGGGAACCGGTCTTCGCGGAGCGCTGAGCACTGCGGTCACCTCGGATACCTCGGATACCTCGGATACCTCGGATACCTCGGATACCTCGGTGTCAGCCGGCCACGAACTCCTCGTACGCCGCGAGCAGTTCACGGGCCGTCTCGGGGCCGGCGGGCCGGAGCGGTGCCCGGACCGAACCCCCGGGCAGGCCCAGGGCGTTGAGGAGGGCCTTCGAGGTGACCGTGCCGGGCAGTCCCGCTGACATCATCAACTCGATGAGGGGCGTGGCGCGTTGCTGGAGGCGGGCGGACACGGGGGTGTCGCCCGCCTCGAACGCGTCCAGGATCGCCCGGAGTTGAGCCGGTACGACGTTGGCGACGGTGCTCACGTACCCCGTCGCGCCCACCGCGTACAACGCCAGAATGTGTTCGTCGCAGCCCGCGTAGTACGCCAAGTCGGTGCGGTCCAGCACCTTTTGGGCGCCGAGGAAGTCGTAGGAGCAGTCCTTGACCGCCACGATCCTCGGGTGCTCGGCGAGCTGGATCATGGTCTCCGGTTCGATACGGGTGCCGGTGCGGCCCGGGATGTCGTAGAGCACGAGGGGGAGTCCCGAGGCGTCGGCGACCTCGCGGAAGTGGGCCTCCAGGGCGTCCTGCGGGGGCCTGCTGTAGTACGGCGAGACCACCAACACCCCGTCCGCTCCCGCCTTTTCGGCTTGCAGGGCGAGTTCCACGGTGTGCCGGGTGTCGAAGGTGCCCACACCCGAGACGAGGGGGACGCCGTCGCCGACGGCCTCGCGGACGGCCGTGACGAGTGCCGCCTTCTCCGCGTCCGTCGTGGTCGGCGACTCACCGGTCGTCCCGGACAGTACGAGCCCGTCACACCCCTCCGACACCAGCCGCCCGGCGAGGAGTTGGGCCCCGTCGAGGTCGAGCGCACCCGACTCGGTGAAGGGGGTGACCATCGCGCAGAGGGCACGGCCGAAAGGGGGCGGGGAGGGGGACAGGCGGGCGGTCGCGGCATTCGTCATGGGAGTAGTCTCGGCAGAGCGACAGTGAAGCTCCACTTAAATTTCCTACAGGGTATTGATAAGAGATGCTGCGGAACGGCTGAAGCGGGGAGGCCCGACGAGCCCCGGCCCAAGGCCCTATGTCCAATTGGCCCCTTCATGGGTCACCATGGCCAGGAAGGTCACAGGCGTGGGAAGTTCATCCACCCCCTGGTCACGGGAGGCGTCATGAAGCTCGGCAAGGCACTGGCCACCGGAGTCGCCGAGGAGCGGCCGCGGATCCGCCACGAGGAACTCGAACTCCCCGAGAACATCGCGGAGTTCACGGACTTCACGGAGGAGAAGGCGCCCGAAGAGGTCCCGGCCGCCCGATGAGACTGCGGCTCCCCGAGGAACGCCCGACGGAGCCGCCGACCGGATTCAAGATCGCCCACCCGGTGCTGTCCCAGGACGGCACCCGGGCCGGGTTCACCGGTGTGTCACTGGGCGGCGCGCTGCCGTACGGAGTCGTGGCCGACGCGTCCTGCGTCTACGGCCGACGGCACCGGGCACCCGCGCGCCGCTGCGACTGCGGCTTCCACTGCGTGCACGAACGGACAGCGGCGGAGGCCCTGTTGTGCACCGCCGAGCACCGCGCCGCGGTCCTCCTCGACATCACCGTCCTCGGCGCCTACATCCGCTTCGAACGCGGCTTCCGCTACGCCCGCCAGCGCGTCCGCACCGCCACCGTCGGCGCCTGCGCCTGCGGCGCCCGAGCCGTCGCGCTCGCCGACGCGGGCTGGGGCAGGCCGGGTTGGCGCGCCCTCGCCGCCGCCTGCGCGGGGTGCGTCCGCGACCGTACGTCCGTCCCGCTCGCGACGTTCGCACGGCTGGCCGGCGACGGACTGCGGGTGGTGGTGGTGGTGGCGGACGGCGGAGCGCCGGCGACCGACGGCCTCGGAGGGCCGGCGACTGCCGGCCTCGGACTCGGCGTGCCCGAACTCGTCGCGGAGGCAGCCCTGTTGCAGGCCCGGCTCGACTGGTTCCAGAGTCGGCTGGCGCGGCTGGAAGGGGGCACGGCACAGCAGTAGCCCGGCCCTTGACCTCAACAACGGTCGAGGTTGAAGGCTGGTCGGTGCACCCACCCGAACCGATCAGCGGAGGCTCGCATGACCCGTCGTACCGACTCGCACCCTGACCTCTCCGACCCCCGCGTCGGCGCCCCCTTCTTCAGCACCTGGCGCGCCGGTACCCCGCTGCGCCAACGGCAGACCGTCGAGGCGGTCGCCGTCGCCTGGGAGCGCCGGCCGTGGCCCGCCGACGACCTCCTCGGCTACCACCTCTACACCGGGCACGACGCCTCCACCCTGCTGCACTACTCGCAGTGGGCGAGCGAGCAGGCCTACGAGGCCTTCGTCAGGACCCGCCGCCAGGAGCGCGTCGACGAGATCGACACCGCCGTACCGGGCATCGAGCGGCTCGGCCTCGGCCGCTACCGGCACTACCGCAGCCGCGGCCTGGCGGACCGGGGCGGACGCGGCGGCCGGGTACCGGGGTGTGTCGTGATCGTCGACATCGAGTTCGAGGGACCGGACCCCGACCGTCAACGGGCCTGGGTGGACACCGTGTTGGAGGCGCTGGCGAACGAGCCCGCGCCGCACCCCGGCGGTGTCGCCGCCCACTTCCACCTCTCCACCGACGGCACCCGCGTCCTCAACTACGCCGAGTGGGACAGCGCCCAGTCCCACCTGGAAGCCCTCGCGGCCCCCGGTGACGGCATCGGCTCCGCCACCGCCCTCTGGCAACGCGTCCAGACCTGGCCCGGCCTGAAGAGCACCACGGTCAGCCGCTACGACCACGCGCTCGGCCTGATCCCCGGCTGACGGCATACGTGGCGACGACTATGTGGCCTCCCGAAACCCGGCTTCGGTGACGCGGCGCCGGTACTCGGACTCGGCAACCGCGTCCAGAAAGCTCACCCGCTGCCACCGGGCCAGGTCGTAGCCGTCGCTCTCGCGCCAGACCTCGACGACGGCGCAGAGTTGGTTCCAGTACTCCTTGATCCTGGTGAGCCGCTGCTTCTCCTCGGTGATCCGCTCGCTCTCGGTCGGCACGGGGGCGGGGGCGGGCGGTTTGCCCGAGGGGTTGCGGGCTCGCCCGGTCAGGGGGCCACGGATCTCCGCCTCGATGGCCAGGGCGAAGATGGCCACCGCCTCGTTGAGCGCCGAGGCCGTGCGGTGTTCGTCCGTGTCGGCGCCGTGAGTGCGCTCCAGGGATTCCAGACGAGGCACCAGAAAGTCGTAGATCGCCCAGACGTCGTTGATCGTGACGTCGGTGGCGAGGAGTGCCTTGCGCTCCGGATCGGTGCTCATCAGCCAAGAATGACGGACCCCAGCGACAGCTCCCACCGCCAACCCCAACCGACAACGCCCATCGACACCCCCTCACCGACAACCTCACTCCCCTGGACAAAAAAAGTGTTCGGTGAGACGGTGGACGCATGCTGGATGTCACCGTGATCGAGGACCCCGAGGCCGCAGCCGTCTCGCTGGACCCCATAAGGGCCAGGCTGCTCGCCGAGCTGGGGGCGGGACCCGCGTCCGCCGCCATGCTGGCCGGCAAGGTCGGGCTGCCCCGGCAGAAGGTGAACTACCACCTCAAGGCGCTGGAGCGGCACGGCCTGGTCGAGCTGGCGGGGGAGCGGCGCAAGGGCAATGTCACCGAGCGGCTGATGCGCGCGACCGCCGCGTCGTACGTCATCTCACCGCTCGCGCTCGCCGCCGTGCAGCCGGACCCGGACCGGTTCCGCGACCAGCTCTCCGCGCGCTGGCTGCTGGCGCTCGGCGCCCGGCTGGTGCGGGACGTCGGTTCGCTGATCACCGGCGCGGCCAAGGCCCACCAGCGGCTCGCGACCTACGCGCTGGACGGCGAGGTGCGCTTCGCGTCCGCCGCCGACCGGGCCGCGTTCATCCAGGAACTGACCGCCGGGGTGAGCGCCCTCATCCGCAAGTACGACGCGGACGGCGCCGAGGAGGGCCGCGACCACCGGATCGTCGTAGCCGTCCACCCCACGGTCAAGAAGCCGTCCACCCCAGAACTGGACCAAGAGAACCAAGAGAACCAAGAGAACCGACAAAACCAGCAGAGCCACTAGAACCCGTATAGCCCGTACAACCCGTAGTACTCAGGAGCCAGCCATGTCCAAGGAATTCGAGATCGTCTACGAGTTTGAGGTCGACGCCACTCCGGAGCAGGTGTGGGACGCCATCACGTCCGGCACCGGCGGCTGGCTGTGGCCGATGGAGTTCGACGGCGAGAAGCGCGTCGGACCCTTCGGGTCGACCCTCACCAACTTCGACCCGCCGCACCGGCTCACCGCCCGCACCGAGGACGTCGGTTTCCCGATCCAGAGCCTCAACCAGATCGACGAGACCATCGAGCCCCGCGACGGCGGTCGGCGCGCCTGGGTGCGCTACGTGCACAGCGGGATCTTCACCGACGACTGGGACAACCAGTACGACGGCGCGAGCAAGCACAACGCCTTCTACCTGCACACGCTGCGGGAGTACGTCGTTCATTTCGCGGGCCGGCCGGTCGCGTTCGCGACGCTCAACGGGCCCGACGCCTCAACCACCGCCGACGCCTTCGGAGTTGTCGGCCGGGCGCTCGGTCTCGCGGACGACGTCGAGCAGGGGGCACGGGTCCAGGCCCGCGGGCCCGAGGGCCAACTCCTGGACGCCGTACTGGACTTCCGCGACCCGTACTTCATCGGACTGCGCACCGACAGCGCGCTGATCCGCTTCTTCGGGCGCAACCACTGGGGCGCCCCGGTCGGCGTCAGCGTCCACGACTTCGCCCCGGACGCCGACGCCAAGACCAATGAACTCGCCTGGCAGAACTGGCTGGACGGGGCCTTCGCCTGACCTGGTGCAAAGTCGGCGAGACCCCGTCCACCCACCCCCCGTGGGCCCGCAGGTGCTATGGCTGGAAGCGCAGCACCTGCGGGTCGTGGTCGCTGATCTGGTCGTTGAACTCCGAGTTGATGTGGACGCTGTCGTACTCGAAGCAGTCCTTGCGGATCGACGGGCTGATCAGGATCTGGTCCAGGACCTGCTCGTTGCCCTGGTAGTCGTACGTGTAACGCTCGTTCTTCGGCAGGGACTTGATCGCCGAGTACAGCTCGCCCTTGCCTTCGAGGATCTTCGCGGTGTCGGAGAACTCGAAGTCGTTCATGTCGCCGAGCGTGATGACGTCGGCGTCCTTCTGGGCCGCGAGGATCTCCTTGACGAAGGCGTTGACCGCCGTCGCCTGCGCGTGCCGCTGGGTCTCCGAGCTGCGGGTGACCGGCTGGTACTGCGCGGTCAGCGGCTGGTCGCCACCCTTCGAGATCAGGTGGTTGGCGATCACGAAGACCGTCTTGCCCTTGAACACGAACTCGCCCGCGAGCGGCTTGCGGCTCGCGGTCCAGGCCGCGTTGGCCGGGTCGATCCGGCCGGGGGAGACGGTCAGTTGGGCCTTGCCGTGCACCTTGGTGACACCGACGGCCGTCGTGGAGTCGCCGCCCGCGCGGTCGGTGAAGGAGACCCGCTGCGGGTTGAACAGGAACACCTGGCGGATGTTGCCGCCGGGCTCGCCGCCGTCCTGGTCGTTGACCGGGTTGATCGAGCGCCAGTCGTACTTCGGGCCGCCCGCGGCGACGATCGCGTCGATCAGCTTGTTGACCGTGACGCTCGCGTCGACCGTGCCGTCGTCCGTCGCACCGTTGTTGTCCTGGATCTCCTCCAGGGACACGATGTCGGGGGACTGGAGGTTGTTGACGATCGCGGCGGCGTGCGCGGCGAAGGTGCCGTCCGACGGGTCGAGGTTCTCGACGTTGTACGTCGCGACCGCCAGCTGGCCGCGCGACTGCTTCTTCGTCGTCTCGCGCTTGAGGCCGCCGCTCTTCACGGTGCCGATCTCGTTCGCGACGAGGGTGTAGCCGCCGTACTGGTTGAAGTCCAGCGGGCCTGCCGTGGTGCCCGTCAGCTTGTCGCCGACGTTGACGACCGGGAAGTCCGCCGTCGCGCCCAGGGACTGGATCTGGAGGCGTCCGCCGTTCTGCGAGTCGTAGGACCCGTAGACCGTGCCACCGCGCGGGGTGGTGTTCTCGTGCGGCTTGACCGTGACCCACAGCTCCGCGTACGGGTCGGTCGCGGTGACCACGCGCGCGTCGGAGACCTGGACGTTCATGCCCTCAAGGGACTCGTAGTAGTCCAGGGCGTACTTCTTGGGCTGGAGCGGCAGCGCGTTGATCGAGTTGCTCGCGGCGGTGTCGCCGGCCGGGCTGTACGCGCTCGGCACGGAGCGGGAGTTGATCACCACGGGGGCCGGTACGGCGTTGCCGCTGGAGACGACGGTGACCGTCGGCTTGGTGATCTCGGTCAGCGCCTGGTTGCCCGTGGCGGCGCCGCCCGGGACGTACTCGGAGACCGTGCCGGAGACGGTGACCGAGTCGCCGACGGCGACCTTCGGGGTCGAGCTGGTGAAGACGAACACGCCCTCACTGGTGGCCGGGTTGTCGTCCGGGGACGCGTCCTGGAACCAGAAACCCTTGGACGAGCCGTACGTACGGACGCCCGTGACGATGCCCGGTACGTCCGCGACCTTCTGGCCGGCGTACGGCGACACCCGGGTCGTGCCCTGGATGTCGTGGATGCGGACGCCGTCGGCGTGCGCGGGCGAGGTGAGAACGATCGTGGACGCCACGGAACAGACGGCGGCGACGGTGAGCGCGGCGAGACGCGCGGAGGACTTGCTCGGCAACGGGATCCCTCCGGGGACATGCATGAGCCGGGACGAGGATGGCCAGGACGGGGTGTGCGGGTGCAGCGGCGGTGGGAGCCGCGACCGGTGGGGCGGTAGCGACGCGCGTAGAAGATACCTGAACCGGGTGTCCATGACATTTCTACGCGCGTCAATCTCATTGCGGGGCCGCCCAGTTGTCAAGGTTTCAGCCATGTACGCCTGGTGGCCGAGACATGAACCGGGCGGCATGGGTCGAAATCCGTCTAGGCTGAGCGGCTGAGTCGTGTGTCGTGTACGGCCGTCGTACGGCCTTCGAGGCGCCCTAGGAGAACCCCCCGATGTCAGACAGCTCCCCCCTGCCGCCGGTGCGGCTGCACTCCGAAGCGGAGCTGGCGCGTGACGCGCTGTCCACACCCCTGCTCGCCCGCGCGGCCCGGCTCGCCCGCTGGGCGGGCCCCGACACCCGCATCGACGCCGGTGGCAGCCTTGTCGACGAGCAACTGCCCGCCGCCGCCGAACTCCTCGGGCTGACCGGCGACGACGCGGCGGCCGACGCCAGCGAGGCCTGGCGGGTCGCGGTCGACACCGGGCTGGTCGAGATCGTGGACGAGGACGAGGGCACCGTGGCGGCCGGCGAGGAGCTGGCGCTGCTCACCTCCGGCTCGCCGCACGACGTCCTCGCGGTGTGGCTGGGCGCCCTCGACACCCTCCTCGCGGACGCGAGCGTGCCCGATCTGGACGGTCTTGTCGACGCCGTGGACGAGGGCGGCGAGGTCGATTTCTCGTCACTCGACTGGGATCCCGAGGCGGAGGCCGAGTTCCTCGACGGCGTCCTCGGAAACCTCTATCTCCTCACCGTCAACGAGGAGGGCCCCGGCGACGGCCCCGTCCCGCTGCCCGCGCTGGCCGCCTCGATGATCGTGCCCAGCGACATGGGGGAGCCCACCAACGACGTACTGGAACAGGTCTCCGACGCGATGATGCGCCTGGACGACCAGTTCCGGCTGCTCGCACCGGTCGGGATCGTCGAGTACCAGCCCGTCGACGAGGCCCTGATGGCCGACTTCGACGAAGCGGCCGACGGCACCCCGCCCTCCGTCGACGAGACCGACGTCACCCGCTACGGCATGGTGCGGCTCACCCCGCTCGGCCTCTACGGCCTGCGCGCCCGCCTCCAGGAGGCCGGTTTCGTCGCGCCCGCCGTCGGGGACCTCGCCGACAAGGGCGCGGACGCGCTCCTCGACGGTACGTCCACCTTCCCGCAGAAGGCCGCGCGGGCCGAGACCGAACAGTGGCTGGCGGGCCGCCAACCCCTCGCCGCCGCACGGGAGTTGCTGGCGGCGGCCCGCGGTGCCGACCCCGGCGCACCACTGCGCCGACTGCTCTGCCAGCAGGCCCTCTCCCTCGTCGGCCCGGAGGCCGAACCCGCCCTGCGCGAGGTGCTCGACGACCCCGAACTCGGCGGCCTCGCCCGGGTCTGGCTCAGCGAACACGGCGCGAGCGACGTCCCCGCGCCCTCCGAGGACCTGGTCTTCTGGCTGACCGTCGACACGGTCGCCGCGCAACTGGCCGCCGAGGGCAACTCCGAGGAGTTGCAGGCTCTGGTCGAGGGCCTGGCCCAGCAGCACAACGGCTTCTTCGCGGCGGCCTGGCGGGTCGACCACCCGGCGACCGCGGACGTCCTGGAGGCGATGGGCCGACTCCACCCCGACAAGCGGATCGCGAAGGAAGCGCGCAAGGCGGCCTTCAAGGCCCGCTCCCAGCAAGGGAGTTGAGCCGACCGGCACAGAAGAGGGGGCCCGCGCGACCCGGGTGACTTTTGATTTCCATGGGTTGGCTCATACGGGATCATGGCCGATCGCATACGACTTCATGGAAGAGGGCCCGGCGAAGTCGACCGGTGTTCAACTCGTGTTCAGACATGGGCGGAAGCGTGGCGCCGACCGAGGTCCGCCACCCTCCACGGCACACCCACCGTCACAGGAGACACCATGTCGCTCACCCGCAGAGATTTCACCGCAAAGTCCGCGATGACCGGTGCCGGGGTCGCGCTGGCGGGCAGCGTCGGCGCCCTCGCCACCGCACCCAACGCCCTCGCCGCCACCGACACCGACGTCGAGAGCGCGGCCGGGCAGTCGACGTCCGGACACGGGCACGGACACCCCGGCGTCGGCTACGGCCCGCTGGTCGCCGACCCGGACGGCCTCCTCGCCCTCCCCGCCGGCTTCAAATACCGCGTCATCACCTACAGCGGCAAGACCAAACTGGAGTCGGGCGAGTTCACCCCCTCCAACCACGACGGCACGTCCACCTTCGACGGCCCGCGCGGCGCCACCCTCCTCGTCAACAACCACGAACTGGCCGGCCCCCGCGCCAACTGGCCCCACCCCGTCCCGCTCACCGAGGGCCTCGTCTACGACCCCGCCGCGGCCGGCGGCTGCACGGTCGTCGAGGTCCGCCGCGACCACGTCGCCGAATGGGTCGGCATCGCCGGCACCGCCACCAACTGCGCGGGCGGCAACACCCCTTGGGACACCTGGCTCACCTGCGAGGAGACCGAGGACAAGACCGGCACGAACGGCTTCACCAAGGACCACGGCTATGTCTTCGAGGTCGACCCGGTGGACCGCCGAGCCAACAAGAACCCCAAGCCCATCAAGGCACTGGGCCGCTACGCCCACGAGGCGGTGGTGGTCGACCCCAAGCGCGGCCACCTGTACCTGACCGAGGACGCGTCGAACCCCAACGGCCTCCTCTACCGCTGGACCCCGCCCGAGCACTTCCACCACGGCCGCGGCAAGCTCCGCACCCTCGCCGACAACGCGGGCGTCCTCGAAGCCTTCAAGTGCTTCGACTCCGGCGGCAAGTTTGTCGACGACCTCTCCCGCGCCACGAAGATCGGCACGGTCTACGGCGTGGACTGGGTGACCGTCCCCGACCGCGACGCGAAGACGACCTCCGTCCGCAAGCAGTTCGCGGCCGGCGAGGTCACCCGCGCCCGCAAGCTGGAGGGCATGTGGTGGGGTGACGGCGGCACGTACATCGTCTCCTCGTTCGCCCGCACGGAGAGCCCCGTCCAGCACGACGGCGCCGTCTGGTTCTACGACCCCAAGCGCCGCACCCTGACCCTGAAGGTGCTCATCGGCGTCAACCCCGACCCGTCCGTGGACGGCGCCTTCGACGGCCCCGACAACATCACCGTCTCCCCCTACGGCGGCCTCGTCATCGCCGAGGACGGCGAGGGCATCCAGCACCTGTTCGGCGCGACCGAGAGCGGCCGCACGTACCCGATCGCCCGCAACGAACTCAACATCGGCACCGAAGAGAAGCCGGAATACAGCGAGTTCACTGGCGTCACCTTCTCACCCGACGGCAAGACCCTGTACGCGAACATCCAGACCCCGGGGATCATGCTGGCCATTACGGGGCCGTGGAAGCGGCAGAAGCGCTGAGCTTTGCTTCTCTCGAACGAGTGACTCCTACTCGAACTCCCGATCTCTCGTTCTGTGTCGCCATAGCGTCTCTCTCGGACTGCTGTTGGGCGAGAGTGGAGAGGGTCCGTGGACATGGAATCGCAGGGCGGGTTCGCTGAAGGCTCTCGGGTGTGGCTTCCTGATGGCTCGGTGAGTGCGATCGAGGAAGTCGTTGCGAGGCGGCTCCCTGTACTGGCTTTCAGTAAGGAATGGGACACGAGGCCGGTTCGGTACGGCGCCAACCAAGGGCCTCGTGACCATTCAGTCGGTGAACTTGTTCCTGCGGTTCCGCTCAAATGGTTCGAGGGTATTCCGAAGGAGTCCAGAAGCATCCGGTTCGTTTCCGGGCGCACCGTCGAAGTCGCACTCGACCAGCAATGGGTGACACAACGGCGGACGGGACGACAGTCCTGGGAATGGAAGCGAACCGATGCTCTGGTCCCGGGTGATCGAGTGCCGGTCTCGTTGGCGGCTGCTCACTTTGGGACGGAGGGCGATGCGAGAGAGGGGTATTTCGTCGGAGCCATGCTCGGTGATGGTGGGATGACGTCCTGCACTCCTGAGTTCCACGGTGATCCTCTAGATGGTGCCGTGGAGTTCATGCGTGATTTTGCCGCAGAGTACGGGTGTGGTGTACGTGAGATCCCGCAGGGGACTATCGTGCGTCTGAGCTTTCCCTTCAAGGCGGGGCATCGTAACCCGATCACAGAATGCCTACGGCGCTTTGAAGTGTGGGGTCAGCGGTGTGACACCAAGCGGCTTCCGGACATGCGACTGAGCCGTGAATTCTGGATAGGCTGTCTTTCCGGGCTTATTGACACCGATGGTTGTGTTCGTGAACGAATCAACCCCCGAGGCACTGTACATGGCTCCGTTGAGTTCGCCACGGTATCGGCTGTGCTGGCCGGGCAAGTGTCCGATGCGCTCTTGCGCCTTGGGGTCCCCAACAGGGTTAGGGTGGACCAAAGGCGGCAAAAGCAGGGTCATTTGATCAATGGATACCTAGTCGTGAGTCGGCGGCCCATTCAAATCGTGGAAATTTCCCGTGCCGCCGCACTCGTTCGTCTCGCCGAGCTTCTGGACCTTCGCATTGGGTACAAGGCCTCCAGGCTGAAGGAGGTTGTGGATGCGGTCGGACACGTCGCTCCAGCTCGTAGCGAAATGCATGGCTATGACGAATCTGTGGCACTGGATCGTGTGAAGAGTGTTTCGGTGATCGGAACCAGAAATGTATACGGGGTCACGACGAAGCCCTCTGGGCTGTTCGTGGTTAATGGCCTGGTGACGGGCGCTGTGCACCAGAAGATTCCTGCGATCCGATGACCTTCGCACGAGTGTCCTTTCCGTCACCTCTGTCGGTGACGGAAAGGACACTCACAGGAAATGACTGTCAGCCATTTCTGATCTGTTTCTGTGCTCTCTCGGCTACTTCTGGCCGCGGATCAACCTGTGGATTGCCTTCAGTAGAGCTTTGCGGCCGCAGAATGCGAGTGCAATCAGCATGAGTGCCAGGTATGCGGTATGTCCTGACGCGACGACGCGAATTTCCAGCATGAGTGCCTTTCCAGACGTGTTGGAGGAAGGACTCATGTCTGAGATCAAGATGAACTCACTGGGCTCTGCGCACCAGACATGCGACAGCATCACGGTAGCAGGCGCAGCGGTAGTAGTTGCAGCCTCGGGTCGACCTGTGCGGTGCATGGAAAATCGGTTGGCACCTTGTGTGCGCCTGGCACTGACATCTAACATTTCAATCTATGGAAGCCCTACGACCCGTCCCCCGCACCCTCCTCCGGGACCGCGCCTACGAAGCGATCCGTGACGCCATCGTCGCCGGGGAGATCGAACCCGGCGCGGTGGTGCGGGACGCCGAGCTGGCCGAGCGGCTCGGGCTGTCGCGGGCACCGGTGCGGGAGGCGTTCTCGCGGCTCGTGGACGACGGGCTCCTGGAGAGCAAGCCGCAGAGCTACACCCGGGTGACCCCGGTCGTGGCCGCCGACGTACGGGACGCGGCGGCTGTCGTCGGTGCCCTGCACGAGTTGGTGACGCGGATCGCCGTACCCATCTTGCAGGGCAAGGACATTGACGTGATGCGCGCGGCCAACGACCGGTTCGCCGCGGCCGTGCGCGCCGGTGACGTGGACGCGGCCCTGCGTGCCGACGACGAACTGCACGACGTCCTGGTCCGGGTGAGCGGCAACCGCGCCGCCGCGGCCACCGTCGCCCGCTACACCCCGCTCATCCGCCGACTGGAGCGACGACGCTTCGGCGAGGGCGGCAACTGCCGTTCGGCGGGACTGCACGAGCGGCTCATCGAAGCCTGCGCCGAAGGTGACACGGACGGTGCGGTCCGCGTCACGGCCGACATCTGGCACACCCTCGCGGACCTGGCCGACGCCGACTGACCCTGGAGATCCCATGTCCCTTTCCTCGTACGACCGTTACCCCCTCCTCTTCGGCCCCTCGCCCGTCCACCCGCTGGAGCGCCTCACCGCCCACCTCGGCGGCGCCGCCCTCTGGGCCAAGCGCGAGGACTGCAACTCCGGTGTGGCGTACGGCGGGAACAAGACGCGCAAGCTGGAGTACCTCGTCGCCGACGCCCTCGCGAAGGGCTGCGACACCCTCGTGTCGATCGGCGGTGTGCAGTCCAACCACACCCGCCAGGTCGCCGCCTGTGCCGCCCGAGCCGGGCTCAAGTGCGTGCTGATCCAGGAGAGTTGGGTGGAGTGGCCCGACTCTGTGTACGACAAGGTCGGCAACATCCTGATCAGCCGGCTCGCCGGAGCGGACGTACGGCTGGTGAAGGCCGGGTTCGGCATCGGCTTCAAGGAGAGCTGGGAGCAGGCGCTGCGCGAGGTCGAGGAGAGCGGCGGCAAGCCGTACGCGATCCCGGCCGGCGCCTCCGACCACCCGCTCGGCGGCCTCGGCTTCGCCAACTGGGCCCACGAAGTCGCCGAGCAGGAGCGGGAGTTGGGCGTCTTCTTCGACACCGTGGTGGTGTGCTCGGTGACCGGCTCCACGCAGGCGGGCATGGTCGCCGGGTTCCGGGCGCTGGAGGAGGCGGGCGGGCGTGAGCGCCGCGTGCTCGGCATCGACGCGTCGGCCAAGCCCGCCGAGACCCGCGAACAGGTGGCCCGCATCGCGCACGGCACTGCCCAACTGATCGGGGTCAAGCGGGAGTTGACCGTCGACGACGTCGAACTGGACGACCGCTACCACGCCGGTGTCTACGGCATCCCGGACGAGACCACCCTGGAGGCGATGCGCCTCGCCGCCCGCACCGAGGGGATGGTCACCGACCCCGTGTACGAGGGCAAGTCGATGGCCGGGATGATCGATCTGGTCGCGCGCGGCGAGATCGGCCGGGACTCCACCGTGCTCTACGCCCACCTCGGTGGCCAGCCCGCGCTGAACGCGTACAGCGCGCTGTTCTAGACGCCAGGCTCGGGTTTCTTCCTGCCGGTGATCACGAACGCCGACACCAGGAGCGCGGTCAGGGCGATCAGCGCGCCGACGGCGAACGCGCGGGACGAGGATGTCGGACGGCGATCCGGTCGCGTGCCGGGTCGCCGTGCCGAAGACGGTGACCAGGACGGACAGTCCGAGGGTGCCGCCGAGCCACTGGAGGGTCTGGAGCAGGCCCGACGCGGCGCCCGCCTCGCGCGGCTCGATGCCCGCGAGGATCGTCGCGTTGAGCGGCATGAAGCTGAGGCCGACGCCCACGCCCATCAGGACGAGCGGGCCGAGGAGACCGGTCAAGTAGCCGTCACCGGTGCGGAGTTGCGAGAGCCAGCCCGCCGAGGTGGCGAGCAGGGCCATGCCGGTGAGCAGGACCGGCTTGGCGCCGAAGCGGGCCAGCAGGCGCGGTACGAATCGTACGACCGTGAACAGCGCCAGGGTCAGCGGCAGGAAGGCGAACCCCGCGCGCAACGGGCTGTAGTCCAGGACCCGTTGGCAGATCAGCGTGAGGAAGTAGAACGCGCCGAACATCCCCGCCGGCAGCAGCAGGACGCCCGCGTAGCCGCCCGCCCGGTTGCGGCTCGCGAACAGGTGCAGCGGCATGATCGGCTGGTCGGCGCGGGACTCGACCAGGGTGAAGCTCACCAGCAGGGCCGCCGCCGCGCTGAAGCCCAACTGCGCCTGGAGATCGCCCCAGCCGTCCGAGGAGACCCGGATGAACGCGTACACCAGCGAGGTCATCCCGGCGGTGCCGGTGAGTGCGCCCGCCGCGTCGAACCGGCCCGCGTGGCGCGGGGTTTCGCCCACGAAGCGGGGGAGTGCCAGGGCCACGGCCGCGCCGATCGGCACGTTGATCAGCAGCGACCAGCGCCAGGACGCCCACGAGGTGAGCATGCCGCCGACGACCAGACCTATCGAGGCGCCGATGCCCGCCATGGACGTGTAGATGCCGAGCGCGTGGTGGCGGCGCGGGCCCTCCGGGAAGTTGGTGGTGATCAGGGCGAGGGTGTTGGGCGCGATGAGCGCGGCGCCCAGGCCCTGGAGCGCCCGGGCCGCGAGCAGCCAGATGCTGTCGGTGGCCAGTCCGCCGAGCAGTGAGGACGAGGCGAAGAGCAGCACGCCAATCGTGAGGGTCCGGCGGCGGCCGACGATGTCGCCGACCCGGCTGCCCAGCAGGAGCAGCCCGCCGAAGGCGAGGGTGTAGGCGTTGAGGACCCAGGACAGGCCGGTGGGGCTGAAGCCGAGGTCCTTCTGGATGTCGGGCAGTGCGACGTTCACGACGGTGGAGTCGACGCCGACCATCAGGTAGGCGGTCACGACGACGAAGAGGACGGTGCCGAGCCTGGCGGGCCCGGGTGGCGCGGAGAGAGCATGGGTGGTGGACGGTGCGGACGGGGTGGACATGGAGTTCTCCCGGTCTGGCGTCCCCGGCTGAAGGCGTGCGGGCAGCGCGGACTGCCCGTCACGAACACAACGGTAAGCGGGGACTGTCTCCGTTTAGTACTCGGTAAGATACGGAGAGAGTCCCCGGTTCGCAAGGAGTATCTGGATGACGCAGGTCAGGCCCATGCGCGCGGACGCTCGGCGCAACTACGAGCGCCTGCTGAAGGTGGCGGCCGAGGCGTTCGCCGAACACGGGGAGAACGCGTCGCTCGACGACATCGCCAAGCGCGCCGGCGTCGGCTCCGGCACGCTCTACCGGCACTTCCCGACCCGGCAGGACCTGCTGGAGGCGGCCTACGTCGACCGGATCGAGGCGCTCGGCACCCGCGCCGACGAGCTCGCGAAGGAACTGCCGCCGGGCGAGGCGCTGGCCGAGTGGCTGTACGAGGTGTGCGTCGGGACGATCCAAGTGCGGGGAATGAAGGCCCTGTTGGGCTCGGCCGTTTCGGACGGCACCAATGTCACCCTCACGGTCTGCGGCACACACATGAAGGGCGCGGCACAGCGACTGGTCGAGGCGGCGCAGCAGGAGGGCACCCTGCGTCAGGACATCGAGCCGATCGAGGTCCTGCGACTGGCCCACGGGGTGTCCACGGCCTCGGAGTTGGCGAACGGCCAGGGGAAGCACATCCGCCGCTATCTGTCCCTGCTGACGGACGGGCTACGGCCCGCCGCGGCCCAGGGGGAATGAACAACGCCGGGCGCCCCCGGATCAGGGGCGCCCGCAGCGGTCGTAGGAGTGCTTACAGGGACTGTGCCGCCGGCTTCACCATGCCGCGTACCGTGCGGGACTTCACGAAGTCGCCCATCGCGGTCATGTCCCATTCGCCGGAGAACTGCTTGACGAGCTTGGCCATCATGACGCCGGTCTGGGCCTCGGCGTTGGTGAGGTCGAAGCGGACCAGTTCCTCGCCGGTCGCGGCGTCCAGGAGGCGGCAGTAGGCCTTGGCCACCTCGGTGAACTTCTGGCCGGAGAAGGAGTTGACCGTGAAGACCAGGCCGGTGACGTCCTGGGGGATGCGGCCGAGGTCGACCACGATCACCTCGTCGTCACCGCCGCCCTCGCCCGTGAGGTTGTCGCCGGAGTGCTTGATCGCGCCGTTCAGGATCGACAGTTTGCCGAAGTAGCAGCTGTCGACGTGGTTGCGCTGCGGGCCGTAGGCGATGACCGAGGCGTCCAGGTCGATGTCCTTGCCGCGGAACGCGGGCTCCCAGCCGAGGCCCATCTTGACCTGGGAGAGGAGCGCGCGACCGCCCTTGACCAGGGACACCGTCTGGTTCTTCTGGAGGCTGACGCGGCCCTTGTCCAGGTTGATCTTCCCGGCGCCGAGCGGGGGCGCGGCGGGCGGGGCCGGGGGAGCGGCGGGCACCGGAGGCGCCACAGGGGCCCGCGTCACGGGGGCGGGCGGAGCCACCGGGGCGGCGACCGGAGCCGGTTCCTCCACCGAGACGCCGAAGTCCGTGGCGATGCCCGCCAGGCCGTTGGCGTAGCCCTGGCCGACCGCGCGGGCCTTCCAGGCGCCGTTGCGCAGATAGATCTCCACGACCACGAGTGCCGTCTCGGCGCCGAGCTGCGGGGGCGTGAAGGTGCCCAGGACGCTGTTGTCGTCCGCGTTCCGGATCGTCGCCGTGGGCTCGACGCCCTGGAAGCTCTGGCCTGCCGCGTCCGGGCTGGCGGTGACGACGATCTTCTCGATGCCCGGCGGGACGGCGCCGGTGTCGACGATGATCGCGTCGGGTGCCGTACCGCCGCCGGAGCGGTAGGTCACGCCGGGGCCCGTCGGCTGGTTGTAGAAGATGAAGTCGTCGTCGGAGCGCACCTTGCCGTCGCCCGTGAGCAGCAGGCCCGATACGTCGAGCCGCACCGGGGCGGCGACGTCCACCGTCACGCGCGCGGCGGAGAGAGGGATGTTCGAGCCGGGGGTCATAGCTGTCATGCCTCGTGAACGACCGAGACCATTTTGCCGTTCCCTTACCAAGGGACCAATTGCCAAGCCTTGGAACTACCGGCCCGAATCCCGTCGATTACCGCCGACTCCCTAGGGAATCACCACGATCTTCCGTCCCACCCCCGCCGCGAACTGCTCCAGAGCCTCCGGATACCGCTCCAGCTCGATCCGGTCGCTGATGAAGATCCCGGGATCGAGGACCCCGTTCGCGAACAGCTCCGCCGCCCGCTCGAAGCTGTGCAGCACGGCCATCGAGCCGGTGATGGTGATCTCCTGGTTGTAGATCCGGTACGGGTCGATCGACACCCGGGTCGCGTAGTCGGCCACCCCGAACTGGAGGAACGTGCCCGCCTTCGCCACCCGGTCCAGGCCGTCCTGGATCGCCGCCGCGTTGCCGGTCGCGTCGATCACGAGGTCCCAGCCCCGCGGCCGGTCCAGCTCGTCCGCGTTCGCCGCCGACCCGGAGACCCCGAGCGTGCGGGCCGTCTCCAGGCGGGCCGGGTTCAGGTCCACAATGTCGACGCTCGCCGCGCCGGTGCGCTTGGCCAGCTCCAGCATCATCAGGCCCATGGTCCCGGAGCCGTAGATCAGGACGTGCGCGCCCAGGCGGGACTTGAGGACGTCGTAGCCGCGCACCGCGCAGGAGAGCGGTTCGATCAGGGCCGCGTCCTCGGTGCGTACGTGCTCGGGGAGCTTGACGCAGTTCGCCACGGGGGCGACCGCGTACTGGGCGGCGCCGCCCGCCGTGGTGACGCCGATCGCGGCCCAGCGTTCGCAGAGGTTGTTGTGGCCGTTGCGGCACTGCCGGCACTCGTAGCAGTAGAGAGATGGATCTACGGCCACCTGGTCGCCGACCGAGACCTCGGTGACCTGGGTGCCGACCGCGACGATCTCGCCCGCGAACTCATGGCCCGGCACGATCGGCAGTTTGGGCGCGAACTCGCCCTGGAGGATGTGCAGATCGGTGCCGCACAACCCGCACGCGGCGACCTCGACGACGACCTCGCGGGGGCCAGGCGTCGGGTCCGGGACCTCGGTGACGACGGCGCGGCCCACGGACTCGATGACGGCGGCCTTCATTTGACGGCTCCCAGGGAGAGGCCCTGGACCAGCTTGTCCTGGGCGGCGAACCCCGCGGCGAGCACCGGCAGGGAGATGACGAGCGACGCGGCGCACACCTTCGCCAGGAACAGGCCCTGGCTGGTGATGAAGCCGGTCAGGAACACGGGCGCGGTCTCGGCGACGACCCCCGTGAGGACTCGGGCGAACAGCAGCTCGTTCCAGCTGAAGATGAAGCAGATGAGGGCTGTCGCCGCGATCCCCGGGAGGGCGATCGGGGCCACCACGCGCGCGAGGATGGTCGGCAGCCGGGCACCGTCGATCTGTGCCGCCTCGATGACGGCGACCGGGACCTCGGCGAGGAAGGACTGCATCATCCACACCGCGATCGGCAGGTTCATCGAGGTGTAGAGGATGACCAGGAGCCAGATGTTGTCCAGCATCCCGGCGTTCTTCGCGAACAGGTAGATCGGCAGCAGGCCCGCCACCACCGGGAGCATCTTCGTGGACAGGAAGAAGAACAGGACGTCGGTCCACTTCTTGACCGGGCGGATCGACAGCGCGTAGGCCGCCGGGAACGCCAGCAGCAGCACGAAGAGCGTCGAAGCCACGGACGCGACAAGGGAGTTGACCAGCGCGGGCCAGGGGCTCGCGCCGCCGCCGGTGCCGAAGAACTCCCGGTAGCCGTCCAGGGTGAGGGCGGCCCCGAAGGACGGCGGGTTGGTCGCCGCGTCGGTCTCCGAGTGGAAGGACGTCAGCGCCATCCAGGCGATGGGCAGGAAGAACACGATGCCCAGGAGCCAGGCCACCAGGCCCAGGCCCGAGCCTTTGCGGCGGGCACGCGCGCGTACGGCGATGCTGCTCGTGCTGCTCATGCGCGGGACGCCTCCTCTCGGAACAGGGACGACACGACGCGCAGGGCGAAGGTCGCGATGATGATCGAGCCGATGACGACCAGGACGCCGGCCGCCGAGGCGAGGCCGTTCTCGTGGGCCTGGTAGAAGCTCTGGTAGACGGTGTAGGGCAGGTTGGCGGTGCCCAGGCCGCCGGACGTGATGGTGAAGACCGCGTCGAAGTTCTGCACGATGTAGATCGAGCCGAGCAGGGCGCCGAGTTCGAGATAGCGGCGCAGATGCGGCAGCGTCAGATAGCGGAAGACCTGCCAGTCGCTCGCGCCGTCGACCTTCGCGGCCTCGATCTGCTGGTGGTCGCGGCTCTGGAGCCCGGCCAGCAGGATCAGCATCATGAACGGCGTCCACTGCCACACCAGGGATGCCTCTACCGCGAGCAGCGGGGTGTTGGAGATCCAGTCCGGCTGCGGTCCGCCCACATAGTGCAACAGCCCATTGAGCAGGCCGTATTCAGGGTTGTAGAGCACATGCTTCCAGAGCAGGGCCGCGGCCACCGGCACCACCAGGAACGGCGCGATCAGCAGGGTGCGGACGAAGCCCCGGCCGCGGAACCTCCGGTCCAGGAGCAGCGCGAGCAGCAGGCCCAGGACCAGGCTGGCCAGCACCACCGCGACGGTGAGCAGGACGGTCGTCCACACCGAGTGGCGCAGGTCGGGGTCGCTGAGGACCTGCTGGTAGTTGTCGACGCCGGTGAAGTGGCGGGCCTTCGGATAGAGCGCGTTCCAGTCGAAGAAGGAGATCACCAGCGTGGCCACGAACGGGAGTTGGGTCACGACGATCATGAAGACCAGGGCGGGGAGCAGCGGGGCGCGGGTGGCCCAGGCGCGCAGCCTGTCCGAGGGCGGGCGCGCGGTGCGGGTCGGAGCGGCGGCCAGACGGGCCGTTGTCGTGGCGGTCATCGTCCCTCGTACTCCTTGGAGATCTTCTCGGCGAGCTTCTGGGACTTCTTCAGGGCCGAGTCGACGGACTGGCGTCCGGCGATGGCCGAACTGATCTCCTGGGAGACCTTCGTGCCGAGGTCGGTGAACTCGGGGATGTCGACGAACTGGATGCCGGGCGCGGGCCGCGGCTGCACCCCCGGGTCGTTGGGCTTGGCGCCCTCGATGGCCTCCTTCGTCTGCTCCTGGAAGGCGGCGGCCTCCTTCACGTACTCGGGGTTCGTGTACGTCGAGGCGCGCTTCCCGGCCGGCACGTTGGCCCAGCCGTCCGTCTCGCCGACCAGCTGCTCGTACTCCTTGCTTGACGCCCAGGACACGAACTTCCAGGCCTTGTCGGAGTTGTGGGACGCCTTCTGGATGCCCCAGGCCCACGTGTAGAGCCAGCCCGAGGAGTCGGTCTTCTCGACCGGCGCCGGGACGTAGCCGATCTTTCCCTTCACCGGGGAGCCCTTGGCCTCCAGCGAGCCCGCCGCCGAGGTGGCGTCGTACCACATGGCGACCTTGCTCTGCGTGATGTTGTTGAGGCACTCGGCGAAACCGGACTGGGCCGCCCCGGACTCGCCGTGCTTGCGGACGAGGTCGACATAGAACTTCGTCGCCTGTTCGAACGCGGGGGAGTCGAGCTGCGCCTTCCAGTCCTTGGTGAACCAGGTGCCCCCGAAGGTGTTCACGACGGTGGTCAGCGGGGCCATCAACTCGCCCCAACCGGGCAGCCCGCGCAGGCAGATGCCCTTCATGCCGGACTGGGCGCCGTCGACCTTGGCGGCTATGTCGGCCACCTGGTTCCAGGTCGGGTGCGCGGGCATGGTGAGGCCCTTCGCGGCGAGCACGTCCTTGCGGTACATCAGGAAGGACGACTCGCCGTAGAACGGCTGCCCGTAGAGCTTGCCGTCGTCCGCGGTCAGGGACTCCCGCATCGGCTTGAGGATGTCCTGCTCGTCGTAGGCGGGGTCCTTGGCGACGTACGAGTCCATCTCGTGCAGCCAGCCGTTGCGGGCGTAGATCGGGATCTCGTAGTTGGAGAGGGTCGCCACGTCGTACTGGCCCGCCTGGTTGGCGAAGTCCTGGCTGATCTTGTCGCGGACGTCGTTCTCCGGCAGCACCGTGAAGTTGACCTTGATGCCGGTCTCCTTCGTGAAGTGCGGGGCCAGCTTCTGGAGTTCGGTCATCTGGGGGTTGTTGACCATCAGGACGTTGATCGAGTTGCCGCCTGATCCGGCGCCGCCCGCTCCGACCCAGCAGCCGGAGAGCAGCGGGGCGAGCAGCGTCCCTACGGCGGCCAGGGCGAGCGTGGCTCGCGGCGGCCGTCGTCGGCTCTGGGTTCGCATGGATCGCTCCTGCATATATCGGGAGAAAAAGGGTGCGCACGGGAATGGCACACCCCTGGTGAGTGAGTTGGAATTTCAAACGGCGTGCTAGACGCGGATGACCTGTGGCCCCAGAAGTGAGTACCGGTGAGCTTCGGCCGACGGGAGCAGCGTGCTCGTGACGATCGTCTCCAGGGCGCCGATCTCGGCGAACCTACAGAAACTGACCGCCCCGAACTTGGTGTGCACACCCGCGAACACGGTGCGCCGGGCGGCGCGGATGGCCTGCGCCTTGACCTCGCTCACGGCGGGGTCGGGTGTGGTCAGGCCGTGCTCGCGGGAGATGCCGTTGGCGCCGATGAAGGCGAGGTCGAGGACGAAGCCGGCGAGCATCTTCGTCGTCCAGTGGTCCACGGTGGCGAGAGTGCCGTGCCGGACCCGGCCGCCGAGCAGCAGCACCGAGGTGTTCTCCGACTCGGCGAGCACGCCCGCCACGGGCAGGGACGCGGTGACCACGGTCAGCGGCCGGTCCCTGGGCAGCGCCTCGGCGATGAGCTGGGGGGTGAAGCCCTCGTCGACGAAGACCGTCTCGGCGTCCCCGAGCAGTTCGGCCGCGGCGACCGCGATCCGGCGCTTCTCCGGGACATGGCTGGTGGCGCGGAAGGCGAGCGTCGTCTCGAAACCGGCGCTTTCCACGGGGTAGGCCCCGCCATGGGTCCTGCGGACCAGCCCGTGGTCCTCCAGGGCCCGCAGATCGCGTCGTACGGTCTCCTTGGCCACGCCCAGCTCGGTGGCGAGCGCGGTGACGTCGACCGAGCCGGTGCGGCGCGCGGCGCGCACGATCTCCCGCTGACGTTCTTCCGCCGAACTCGTCCCCATGGCCGACACCGCCTTCCCGCTCACCCGGAGTACTGCCCGTTCGGGCCCGGTGGGACCCTTGGGGGAAGTTCTACAGCGGGTGCGCGGCACTGACCAGGCCTGTTGCACGCCCGATGCTGCCCGTGTGTGACCGTTTACCGCGCGGTGTGCCCGTCGCGGACCTGCACGGCTGTCCGCCGGGGCGTGGGATCGGGCAGCGTCCGTGCCCGAACACGCCGACGGGCGGGCCCGTTCGGTGCCCGCCCGTCGTCCTGGAGTCCCTTTTCCGGTCAGTACGGCTTTCCGGCTAGTACGGCCAGATCGGCGGGTCGTTCACGAAGTGGCCGCCGAGATAGGCGTGCGCCTCGACGCCCGGCTCCAGCTCGCCCTGCTCGGCGATCAGCTTCTCGGCGTACGGCTCGGAGTCGTCCCGCGGCTCGTAACCGAGCGCCCGCGCGGTCGACAGGTCCCACCACAGACGGGTGTTCGCGGAGGAGCCGTAGACGACCGTGTGCCGTACGTCCTCGGCGGTCAGGGCCGCGTGGAAGAGACGGGCGCCGTCGGCCGGGCTCATCCAGATCGACAGCATCCGCACACTGCTGGGCTCCGGGAAACAGGAACCGATGCGCACGGAGACGGTCTCCAGGCGGTGCTTGTCCCAGTAGAGCTGCGCCAGGTCCTCGCCGAAGGACTTCGACAGGCCGTAGAAGGTGTCGGGGCGGTGCGGGGTGTCGATGGGGATGAGGGGGTCGTCGCCCTGCGGGCGCGGGGTGTAGCCGACCGCGTGGTTGGAGGAGGCGAAGACGACGCGGGGGACACCCTCCTCGCGGGCGGCCTCGTAGAGGTTGTACGTGCCCTCGATGTTCGACGCGAGGATCTTGTCGAAGGAGGATTCCAGGGAGATGCCGGCGAGATGGATGATCGCGTCGACGCCCCGCACGGCCTCGCGGAGTGCCGCCTTGTCGGAGAGGTCGGCGGTGATCGCGTCCGGCTCGCCCTCGATCGGGCGCAGATCGAGCAGCCGCAGCTCGTAGCCGTACGCGGGGAGCAGCTCCCGCATCAGGGTGCCGAGCCCGCCTGCGGCGCCGGTGAGCAGAACGGTGCGGGGAGCGGGCATCCTCGGTCTCCTAGGGTTGGCGGCTTCATCCATGAACATCATTCACATTCATAGACACGCTAAAGATCGGTCACCATGCCCGTCAAGTGTGGCGTGGACCTGGGAAATCCGCTTCCTTCTTGCTCATTTGCCTGCTTGACCCACCCTGAGGCAGATCCTTAGGGTGGAGCTGTTCAGAAATGTAGACGTTGATCAGAAGAACGCACGCGCCTGTTTCAAGGGAGAGCCCGTGACGCCAGCCCCTCTCGCCGACCGGCTCAGTATCCCCAGCGGGCCGCTGTTCTTCCCCGTCACCGCGTACGGCCCCGACGGCGCCGTCGATCTCGACGTGTACCGCGCGCATGTCCGCCAGGGCGTCGAGGCCGGTGCCGCCGCCGTGTTCGCGTGCTGCGGCACCGGGGAGTTCCACGCGCTGCTGCCCGAGGAGTTCGAGGCGTGCGTACGGGCCGCCGTGGAGGCGACCGGGGGCCGGGTACCGGTGGTCGCGGGCGCGGGCTACGGCACCGCGCTCGCCGTACGGTACGCACGGCTCGCGGAGGCCGCGGGGGCGGACGGGCTGCTCGCGATGCCGCCGTACCTGGTGGTCGCCGGACAGGAGGGACTGCTGCGGCACTACCGGGAGGTGGCCGCGTCGACCGCGCTGCCCGTCATCGTCTACCAGCGCGACAACGCCGTGTTCACCCCGGCCACGGTCGTCGAACTCGCCCGCACCGAGGGGATCATCGGCTTCAAGGACGGCCTCGGCGACCTCGACCTGATGCAGCGGATCGTGAGCACCGTACGCACCGAAGTCCCGGACGACTTCCTGTACTTCAACGGACTGCCCACCGCCGAACAGACCCAGCTCGCCTACCGCGGCATCGGCATCACCCTCTACTCGTCCGCCGTGTTCTGCTTCGTGCCCGAGATCGCGCTCGCCTTCCACCGGGCCCTCGCGACCGGCGACGACACCACGGCCAACCGCCTCCTGGACGGCTTCTACCGGCCGTTCGTCGAACTGCGCGCCCAGGGACGCGGTTACGCGGTCTCGCTCGTCAAGGCGGGCGTACGGATGCGCGGTCTGGACGTCGGCGAGGTGCGCCCGCCGCTGACCGAACCGACCGAGGATCATGTCAAACAGCTGGCCCAACTCATCGAGCGCGGCTATACGTTGATCGAGTCACGGATGGAGGCGGGCGCGTGAAGGCATCGGCGTTCGTCTATCCCTGGGACGTCAACGGCGACCCGGAGGCGGGCGGCAGGATCGCCGGACTCGGAGTCCAGCAGGCGACCTTGGCCGCCGCGTACCACTCCACGCGCGCGTTGACCCCCCGCCACCCCCGCCACCGCGTCGTCACCGCCGAACACGCGGCCGTCCTGTACCCGCCGGACTCCCGTTGGCAGGGACGGGAGTTGAGGCCGTACGAGGCCGGTGACTGGGCGCCGGGCGACGCCTACGGGGAGGCCGCCGCCGCCCTCGCCGAGGCGGGCCTGGAGGTGCACACCTGGGTCGTGCTCGCCCACAACTCCCGCCTGGGCGCGGACCATCCGGACACCTCGGTGGTCAACGCCTACGGCGACCGCTACCCCTGGGCACCCTGCATCGCCCAACCGGCCACGCGCGCGTACCTCGTAGACCTCGCCGCCGAAGCGGCCGTACGCCCCGGCGCGCACGGCACCGAACTGGAGTCCCTGGGCTGGTACGGCCTCGCCCATCTGCACGCCCACGACAAGACCGGCGGAATCCCCCTGGGGGACGCGGGCCAGTACCTGATGTCCCTGTGCTTCTGTCCGACCTGCCGCCAGGGCTACGGCGAACAGGGCGTCGACGCCGAGGAGTTGGCGGCGACGGTACGCGCCGCGCTGGGACCGGTGTGGCAGGGGGCGCCCTCCGACGGCGGCTGGGCGGGGGTCGGGAAACTCCTCGGCGAGGCGAACGCGACGGCCACGCGCGCATGGCGCGACGACCGGGCCCGCACACTCCAGGAGACGGCGGTCGCCGCGGTCCGGGCCGCCGCACCCGCCGACTTCCAGGTGCTGCTGCACGCGGACCCGGAGTCGTACCACTGCGGTGCCAACGCCGGCGTGGACCCCGGGCACATCCTCTCGGTGGCGGACGGTGTGGTCGTCCCCTGCACGGGCGGCGCGGGCCTGCTGACCCCGTTCGCCGAACAGGGCCTGGACGGACGGGTGTTGGCCGCCAACTTCACGGTGGTCTCCGGGATGGGCGGACGCCCGGGGGCACTCGCGGCGGACGCGGCACGGGCGCGCGGCCTCGGGGCGACCGAACTGCGCCTGTATCACGCGGGGTTGGCGTCGGACGGGGACCTGTCGGAGGTGCGGGAGGCGTTGAGCGGGCTCTGAGACCCGTCACAGGGCAGCCACTTCAGGTTTGCCCCCGATTCGCCCGTCGATAGTCCCTACGTCGGCATCTGCCTGGACAGCAACGACGCGGGCAACGCCTACCCGCTGGCCTGCAACGGCGGCAACTACCAGAACTGGTAGTGGTGGTGGTAGACCCGGTCGCGGGCGGCGCCGTCGCGAGCAGCGCCAGTGCGGCGCCGGTCGTGAGCAACGCCAGGCCGGTGGCGATCAACAGCCCGCGGTAGTCGACCAGTTCGACCAGGGCCGCCCCCGCCGCCAGGCCGATCACGTTCGGTGTGAAGATCAGCGTGTTGGCGGTGGCGGTCGCCCGGCCCAGCAGCGCCCCCGGCACCTCGCGCTGCACGGCGGTGAACGCGGCGATCAGCACGCACGGGAGCCCCAGGCCGATCGCCGCGTTGCCCACCAGGACCACCGGGTCGGACGGCACCGCCCGCGCGGCCACCCCGGCCGCCGCGGCGACGATCCCGGCCGCCCCGAACCGCCGCTCGCCGAGCCGTCGTAGCGCGGGCCCGGAGACCAGTCCGACCGAGACCGAGCCGACGCCCTGGACCGCGTACAGCACCCCCGTGTAGGCGGGCGCGTGCCCCAGGCCCTCGACGATCGCGTAGTTCGACGAGCTGCTCAGGGAGGCGAGGAACATCATCGTCCCGCTCGCCAGGACCAGCGGGCGCAGCCGGGGACTTCCCCACAACTCGCGGACGCCCTCGGCGGTTTGGGCCCGCCAGTCGCCGGCGGGGCGCCGGGGCCGCTCCTCGCGCACGCGCACGAACAGCCACAGACCCGCCGCCAGTACGATCGTCACCGCGTCCAGACAGGCCACCGCGGGCCCGCCGAACGCCGTGTACAGGCCCGCGCCCGTCAGCGGCGCGACCAGCTTCATGCCCTCCACCGCCGACATCCGCAGCCCGTTGAAGTCACCGAGGAGATCCCGGTCCACCACGGCGGTGACCAGGGCCGACTCGGCGGGGTCCTGGACGACCATGACGGCGCCGTAGACGAACAGGACGGTGAACAGGAGCCACAGGTCGGCGCGGGAGTCGACCGTGAAGAGGGTGAGGAGGAGCGCGGCCAGGGCGAGGTTCGTCCGGATCAGCAGGGGCTTGCGGCGGACCCGGTCGGCGATCGTGCCGAGGACCGGGCCGCCCAGCGTCGGCGCCCAGACCGCGAACACGCACAGCGCGGCCAGACCGTTCGAGCCGCTGAGGTCCTTCACCCACACACCGGCCGCGAGCCCCAGCGCGGACGTGCCGAAGGCGGACACCACCACACCCGTGAAGTACAGCCCCGCATTGCGGTCCCGCAGGATGCGGGCCACCGCCCAGTTCGTCGTCATGCCTGGTCATCGTGGGTCTAAGGCCGGGGGTACGGCATCGGGCAGGTGCCCTAGAAACGCGCCGCGACTCATCCGGGGCCGGGCGATGAGTTCCCGGGCCGCCGTCGGTCTACCCCTGAGTGAGGACCGATCCCCGGAAGGGAAGCGCATGACCGACAACATCTTCGACCTCGGCCCGCAGACCCGTGTCGTCGCCCGGCTCGTGGAGGGCGTCACCGACGAGCAGCTCAGAGACGTCACCCCGTGCCCCGGCACCGCCGTACGCAACATGCTGGGACACCTGCTCGGCCTGTCCGTCGCCTTCCGCGACGCCGCGCGCAAGGACCTGGGCGTCATGACGGACACCGCGCCGGACACCGCCGCCTCCGACATCGGCCCCGGCTGGCGCGAGGACTTCCCCAAGATCCTCGACGGCCTCGCCGAGGCCTGGCGCGACCCGGCCGCCTGGACCGGCATGACCCGCGCGGGCGGCATCGATCTCCCCGGCGAGATCGCCGCCGCCGTCGTGGCCGACGAACTGGTCGTCCACGGCTGGGACTTGGCCCGCGCCACCGGCCAGCCCTACGACCCCGACCCCGCCGCGCTCCAGGCCTCGTACACCTTCCTGCTCGCGGCGGCCGAGGACCCGACCGGCGGCGGGGGCATCTTCGGACCGGTGGTCCCGGTACCGGCGGACGCCCCGCTCCTGGACCGGGCGGTGGGCCTCAGCGGACGGGATCCCGGCTGGAAACCGTAGACCGGCGCCCTCAGCCCCGCGTGGGGAACGACGCCTGGAACGCCAGCCGTTCGTCCGCCCCGTCGCCGATGCGGGCGAGGACCTCGTCGAGCGCCATGAACTCCTCCCACACCGCCCGGCCGCTCGCCCCGGCCAGCCGGGCCACGACGAGATCCTCCAGCTCGGCGACCCGCTTGTTCTTCCACACCTTGTCGGCGAGGCTCACCAGGAGGTCCTCCAGACCGACGCCCGGCCGCCCCCACGAGGCGTGCGTCGCGGCGAAGCGCGCCAACTCCGGGCCGATGCCGTGGCGCAGCAGAAGATCCCGTCCCGCCTCCGCCGCCCCGAAGAGCACCGCCTCGCGGTCGAACAGCGCGGCGGGGCAGTGCTGTTCGACCCAGTCGACCAGGTGACGCGCGACGTCGTGGACGGCTCGCAGATGGGCCGCCAGCCGCGGCGGGCCGCGTCAGAGTACTGACCGCGGCATTCTCGCCCCCGGGACGGCCTGGCGTGGTGGAACGTCCCGAACTGTGAGTACCACGGGCTCCGGAACCGTACTCTTCCCCACCATGCCTCTCAGTCTCACGATCCTCGGCACCGCCTCCCCGCATCCACGCCCCGGCCGCCCCTGCTCCGGGTACCTGCTGCGCGGCGGCGGCGCCGAGGTGTGGGTGGACGCGGGCACCGGAACGTTCGCGGAGTTGCAGCGGCACACGGACCCGGCGCGGCTCACCGCGATCTGGATCTCGCATCTGCACGCCGACCACAGCGCCGATCTCCTCGCCGCGGCCTACGCATTCGCCTTCGGCGGGATGACCCCGGCCGCCCCGATCCCGCTCTACGCCCCGCAGGACTGCGCCCGCCGCCTCGCCGGCTTCTTCGGGCAGCCGGACGTGCGGTTCCTGAGCGGTGTCTTCGACTTCCGCCCGCTCTACGACGGCCACTCCGTCCGGCACTGGAACCTCCGCCTCACCGCACGCGCCGTCGTCCACGACACCGAGGCGTACGGGCTGCGCGCCGAGTGCCAGGGGAGTGTCCTCGGCTACTCCGGGGACAGCGGACCCTGCGAGGCGCTGTCCGAACTCGCGGGCGGCGCAGACGTGTTCCTCTGCGAGGCCGACATCGACCGGCATCGCGAAGGCGAACGCCAAGTACACCTCACGCCCGAGGACGCCGGCGCCTGCGCCAAGGGCGCGCGCGAACTCCTCATCACCCACGTGGGACCCACCCTCACCAGGGAAGCGGCCCTGGAACGCGCCGCCGCGATCTTCCCCGGCCGCACCTCGGCCGCGCTCGAAGGTGTCACCAAGACCATGTGAGTACGACCATGCGGCGAGACCATGTGAAGCGCTTTCTGGTTCTTCTGTCAGAAGCATTGACGAAACACCGGGCCGCTCCTACCTTCAACGCGTCGTACTTCGTACGTCATATATGAGACGCGATATGTGAGATCCGAGAGGCGCGCATGACCTCTGTGCCCACGCCGATCCCGTCCCGTACGCAGTTCGTGCTGGAAGGGATCAAACACCGCATCCTCACCGGGCAGTTGACGCCGGGTCAGCCACTGGTCGAGACCGAACTCGCCGCACAGTTCGGGGTGTCCAAGACCCCGGTGCGCGAGGCGCTCAAGACCCTGGCCGGCACCGGGCTCGTCGTGATGAACCAGTACAAGGGCGTCACGGTGCGCATGGTGGACGCGGACATGGCGCGCGAGGTGTACGACGTCCGGCTGCTCCTCGAACCCGAGGCGCTACGACGGGCCGTACGACTGGGCGCCTCCCTGGACGCCGCCCGCGAGGCGCTGACCCGCGCCGACGAGGCCACCGACACCGCCGAACGCTCCCTCGCCAACCGGGAGTTCCACCGCGCCCTGTACCTGCCGTGCGGCAACCCGCTGCTCGGCCGGATGCTCGACGAGGTCCGCGACCAGGCCGCCCTCGTCTCCGCCGTCGCCTGGGCCGCCTCGCCCTCGTGGGAACGGGAGGCCGGCGAACACCGCGAGATCCTGCGGCTCGCCCTCGACGGCGACGCGGACGCCGCCGCGACCGCGCTGCACGCCCACATCGCGTCGTTCGTGCAACGAGCGTTCCCCGGCCCCGAGTTGGGACAGGGATTGGAACAGGGATTGGGACAGGGATCCGGCACCGGGTCGGGCACCCAGGGAGAGGACGGTCAGGCATGACAGCGGCGTTCGAGGCCCAACGGGCCGCCCTGGCAGACGTGGTGGCGATCCCGGTGACCCCGTTCGCCGCGGACGGCACCGTCGACCAGGACACCCACCGGACCCTGCTGCGCCGCCTGCTCGACAGCGGGATCGGCATCCTCACGCCGAACGGCAACACCGGCGAGTTCTACGCCCTCACGCCCCAAGAACGCCAACTCGTAACGGAGTTGACCATCGACGAGGCGGGCACCCGCGCCGCCGTCCTCGTCGGCGTCGGCCACGACGTCCCCACCGCCATCGCCTCCGCCCGGCACGCCCGCGACCACGGCGCCCGGATGGTGATGGTCCATCAGCCCGTCCACCCCTACGTCTCGCAGGACGGCTGGGTCGACTACCACCGCGCCATCGCCGAGGCCGTGCCCGACCTGGGCGTCGTCCCGTACATCCGCAACGCCCAACTCCTCGGCGCCCGCCTCGCCGAACTAGCCGACGACTGCCCGAACGTCATCGGCGTCAAGTACGCCGTCCCCGACGCGGCCCGCTTCGCCGCCTTCGCCCGGGACGCGGGCCTCGAACGCTTCGTATGGGTGGCCGGGTTGGCCGAACCGTACGCCCCCTCCTACTTCTCGGCGGGCGCCACCGGCTTCACGTCCGGGCTCGTGAACGTCGCCCCGTCCGTCTCGCTGAACATGATCGAAGCGCTTCGATCGGGCGACTACCCCGGGGCGATGAAGGTCTGGGAACAGATCCGCCGATTCGAGGAACTAAGGGCCGCGAACGGCTCGGCGAACAACGTCACGATCGTCAAGGAAGCGCTTGCGTCCCTCGGCCTGTGCCGCCGCGACGTACGGCCCCCCAGCAAGCCCCTGCCCGAGAGCGAGCGCGCCGAGGTCGCCGCGATAGCCGCCGGATGGTCCATATGAAGGCACCGGAAGAGCTCAGAAGCCACCAGTGGTACGGCACCGACGGGCTGCGCTCCTTCAGCCACCGGGCCCGCACCCGCCAGCTCGGCTACCTCCCCGAGGAACACCTCGGCAAGCCCGTCATCGCGATCCTCAACACCTGGTCGGACATCAATCCCTGTCATGTGCACCTCCGTGACCGCGCCCAGGCGGTCAAACGGGGCGTGTGGCAGGCGGGCGGCTTCCCGCTGGAGTTCCCCGTCTCGACGCTCAGCGAGACCTTCCAGAAGCCGACCCCGATGCTCTACCGCAACCTCCTCGCCATGGAGACCGAGGAACTGCTGCGGTCGTACCCCGTGGACGGCGCCGTCCTCATGGGCGGCTGCGACAAGTCGACCCCCGCGCTGCTCATGGGTGCGGCCAGTGTCGATCTGCCCACCGTCTTCGTCCCCGCCGGACCGATGCTGCCGGGCCACTGGCGCAACGAGATCCTCGGCTCCGGCACCGACATGTGGAAGTACTGGGACGACAAGCGCGCCGGCCTCATCGGCGACTGCGAGATGACCGAACTGGAGAGCGGCCTAGCGCGCTCGCCCGGTCACTGCATGACCATGGGGACCGCGTCCACGCTGACGGCCGCGGCCGAGGCGTTGGGCGTGACCGTGCCGGGCGCGTCGAGCATCCCCGCCGTTGACTCGGGCCACGATCGGATGGCGGCACAATCAGGCATGAGGATCGTTGAACAAGTCCACAAGGGGCGTGTTCTCTCGTCGATCCTCACCCAGGACGCCTTCGAGGACGCGGTCACCACCGTCCTCGGCCTCGGCGGCTCCACCAACGCCGTGATCCACCTCATCGCCATGGCAGGCCGCGCAGGCGTCCACCTCACGCTCGACGACTTCGACCGCATCGCCCGCACGGTCCCGGTCCTCGCGAACGTACGCCCCGGCGGACAGACGTACCTCATGGAGGACTTCCACTTCGCCGGCGGCCTGCCCGGCTTCCTCTCCCGGATCACCGACCTGCTCCACCTCGACCGCCCGACCGTCTCCCACGACACCCTGCGCGAACAGCTCGCGGGCGCGCGGGTCCACAACGACGACGTGATCCGTACCCGCGACAACCCGGTGGCGAGCGAGGGCGGAGTCGCCGTCCTGCGCGGCAACCTCTGCCCGGACGGCGCCGTCATCAAGCACATCGCAGCCGAACCGCACCTGCTCAAGCACACCGGCCCCGCGGTCGTCTTCGACGACTACCGGACCATGCAACGCACCATCAACGACCCGGAGTTGGACATCACCGCCGACAGCGTGCTGGTGCTGCGCAACGCGGGCCCCAAGGGCGGCCCCGGCATGCCCGAGTACGGCATGCTCCCGCTCCCCGACCACCTCCTCAAGCAGGGCGTCCGGGACATGGTCCGCATCTCCGACGCCCGCATGAGCGGCACGAGTTACGGCGCGTGCGTGCTGCACATCGCACCCGAGTCGTATGTCGGCGGACCGCTCGCCCTCGTGCACACGGGGGACACCATCACCCTGGACGTCGAGGCCCGCACCCTCCAACTCAACGTGGACGACGAGGAGTTGGCGCGCCGCAGGGCGGAGTGGACACCGCCGCCCGCACGGTACGAGCGCGGCTACGGCGCGCTCTACAACGACCAGATCACCCAGGCGGACACCGGCTGCGACTTCGAGTTCCTGGCCCGGCCGGGCAAGGTGCCGGACCCCTACGCCGGTTGAGCACGCCCTCTCTTCGCACGCCGGTCGAGCAAGCGCTTCCTGTGCTCGCACCGAGCTTCCCGCACCGAGCTTCCCGCACCGAGCTTCCCGCACCGAGCGTCCTGTACTGAGCGTCCCGTACCGAACGGAGAACAGTCATGGCCCAAGCCGCAGCCGTGGCGAAACCGCCCGCGCCACCCCGGCGGCGCCGTGCCTCCGCGACCCCGCGCAGGCTCCCGTATCTGCTGATCGCCCCGGCCGCGCTGCTCATGCTGGGCTTCATCGCCTACCCGGTCATCAGCGTCTTCTACTACAGCCTCCAGAACTACAACCCCACCAAACCGTGGCGCAACGGCTTCGCGGGCCTCGACAACTTCACCCACGCCTTCACCAACGACCCCCAGTTCTGGGACACGTTGACCTTCAGCGCCAAATGGGTCGTCGTGGAGGTGGGCCTCCAACTCCTCTTCGGGCTGGCCCTCGCACTGATCGTCAACCAGACCTTCGTAGGACGATCCATCGGCCGCGCACTGGTCTTCTCCCCCTGGGCCGTGTCAGGCGTGTTGACCTCCGCGATCTGGGTGCTGCTCTACAACTCCCAGACGGGCGTGACCCGTTACCTCGCGGACATGGGAATCGGCCAGTACGGCACGAGTTGGCTCTCTGACCCCTCAACCGTCTTCTCCGCAGCGGTGGTTGCGGACCTCTGGCGGGGCGTCCCCTTCTTCGCGATCCTCATCCTGGCCGACCTCCAGTCCGTCTCGAAGGACCTCTACGAGGCCGCCGAGGTCGACGGGGCCAGCCGCTTCAAGCAGTTCCTCCACATCACCCTGCCGCACCTCAAGGACGCGATCGTCCTCTCCACACTCCTGCGCGCGGTCTGGGAGTTCAACAATGTCGACCTCCTCTACACCCTGACCGGCGGTGGCCCGGCCGGCGAGACGACCACGCTCCCGCTCTACGTCGCCAACACCAGCGTTGAGGCCCACAACTTCGGCTACGCGTCGGCCCTCACCACGGTCGCCTTCGTCATCCTTCTCTTCTTCTCGATCATCTATCTGCGCCTGAGCAAGTTCGGAGGCGGTGACAAGTGATCACCGAGATCGCCCCGGCCCGCGAGCGGGAGACCACCACACCGCACCAGCCGCGCAAGGCCCGCCGTGCCTGGGACGAGGTCCCGCGCTGGCAGATCTACGTCCCCCTCGGCATCTACCTCGTCTTCACCCTGATCCCCTTCTACTGGATCCTGCTCTTCGCGTTCCGCCCGGCCGGTTCGACCTCCCTGGTGCCCTGGCCGATGACCCTCGACCACTTCCAGAAGGTGTGGACGGAACGCAGCTTCGGCGTCTACTTCCAGAACAGCGTCTACGTCGGCGTGGCCACGCTCTTCCTCACCACGGTCGTCGCCCTGGCCGGCGGCTACGCGCTGGCCCGTTTCGAGTTCAGGATCAAACGCGTCTTCATGCTGGCCCTGCTCTGCTCCCAATTCGTGCCGGGCGCCCTGCTGTTGGTCCCGCTGTTCCAGATCTTCGCCAAGCTCCAGATGATCAACTCGCTCGGCAGCGTCATCATCGCGGAGACCGTCTTCCAGCTCCCGCTGTCGATGATCCTGATCAGCGGCTTCATCCGGAACGTCCCGCAGTCCCTGGAGGAGGCCGCCTGGGTCGACGGCTGCAACCGCTTCGCCGCGTTCCGCATCGTCGTCCTCCCGCTGCTGCGGCCCGGGTTGATCGCCGTCGGCTCCTTCGCCTTCGTGCACGCCTGGAACCACTTCCTCTTCGCCCTGATGTTCCTCTCCGACCAGAGCAAGCAGACGATCCCGGTCGGCCTCAACACCCTGATGAGCGCGGACAGCGTCGACCTCGGCGCGCTCGCCGCGGGCGGCATCGTCGCGGCCGTGCCCGTGGTGATCGTCTTCGCCTTCATCCAGAAGTGGCTGATCACCGGCTTCAGCGCGGGGGCGGTGAAGGGATGAGGCAACCGCTTACCCTGCTGGCGAAGATCGTCGACGCAGGGAGAATCCCATGACATCCAAGACCGGCCCCACGACCGCCGCCGCGCCCGCCGCCACGGAGGTCGCCACGAAGGTCGCCGCGCCCGTCCCGGTCGTCCTCGCGGGCGCCCGGGGCCACGGCCGCTGGCACGTCGAGAACATCCGCCGACTCCAGGACAAGGGCCTCGTACGCCTCGTCGGACTCTGCGAGCTGACCCCGCTGACCGAGGAGGAGTTCGGCGCCGAACTCCCCGCCCAGTCAGCGGACTTCGGAGCGCTCCTCGACTCGACGGGCGCCCAGGTGGCCGTGATCTGCACCCCGATCCCGACCCACACGGACCTCGCCCTGGCCGCCGCGAAGCGGGGCGTGCACCTGCTCCTGGAGAAGCCGCCCGCGCCGTCGTACGCCGAGTTCCGCAGGATGGCCGACGGGGTCGCCGCGGCCGGAGTGGTCTGCCAGATCGGGTTCCAGTCGCTCGGCTCGCACGCCGTGCCCGGAATCCGCAAGCTGATCGCCGAGGGCGCGATCGGCACGCTGACCGGGGTCGGCGGGGCCGGTGCCTGGGCCCGCGACGAGGCGTACTACCGACGCGCCCCCTGGGCGGGCAAGCGGCGCCTGAACGGCGTCGACGTGATCGACGGCGCGCTCACGAACCCCCTCGCGCACGCCGTCGCCACCGCCCTCGCCCTCAACGGCACGACCCGTGCCGAGGACGTCACCCGCATCGAGACCGAACTCGTCCGGGCCAACGACATCGAGTCCGACGACACCTCCTGCGTCCGCGTCACCACAGTCCAGGGCCGCCCGGTCACCGTCGCCGTGACGCTCTGCGCCGAACACCCCGGCGAGCCCTATGTGTTGGTGCACGGCAGCGAGGGCCGGATCACCTACTGGTACAAGCAGGACCGCGCACTGCTTCAGCGGGCGGGCCACGGCCCGGAGGAGTTCGAGTACGGCAGCACGGACCTGCTGGAGAACCTGGTCGCCCATCTCACCGACGGTGAGGCCCTGTTGGTCGGACCGGACGCGACGGGCGCCTTCATGAAGGTCGTCGAAGCGATCCGCCAGGCCCCCGACCCGGCCCAACTGCCCACCAGCGCCTGGCACTTGATCCCCACCGAGAACCGCCGGGTCGTCCCCGGCATCGACGCACTGGTCACGGCGGCGGCCGACACCCTCGCCCTCTACTCCGAGCTGGGCGCCCCCTGGGCCCCACCGAAAGAGGTGAGCCCTTGATGATCACCCACGACACGCCGGTGCTCCGCGTCGCGGGTCGCCCGGTCGCCCGGTACGTCACCCGGCCCGAGCTGCCCGCCCGGCTCTCCCCACGCCCCTATCTGCACCCCGTGACCACCCTGTCCGGCACGGCGGTCACCGAACTGAGCCCCGTCGACCACACCCACCACCTCGGCGTCGGTGTCGCCGTTCCCGACGTCGAGGGGCACAACTTCTGGGGCGGCCGCACGTACGTCCAGGGCCGGGGCCCCACGGAACTGGACAACCACGGTGCCCAACGCCACTCCGGCTTCCAGCTCCGCGACCCCGACGGCTTCGTCGAGGAACTCCGCTGGGTGGCCTCCGGCGCCGAGCTGCTGCGCGAGCGCCGTACGGTCGCCGCCACCGAACTCACCGACACCGCCTGGGCGTTGGACTTCACCTTCTCGCTCACCAACGTGACGTCCGACCCCCTGTCGATCGGCAGCCCCGCCACCAACGGCCGCCCCGGAGCCGCGTACGGCGGCTTCTTCTGGCGGGCCCGCAAGGAGGCGGAGACCCCGCGCGTCTTCACCGCCGACCGCGAGGGCGAACCCGCCGTGCACGGCACCCGCGCCGACTGGCTCGCCCTCGCCGGCACCGGCTGGACCCTGGTCTTCGCCGGCGCCACCGACCGCACCCGCCAGGACCCGTGGTTCGTCCGCACCGCCGAATACCCGGGCGTGGGCGCGTCGTTGGCGTCCGACGAGCGGCTGCCGATCCCACCCGGCGACACGGTCGTACGACGTGTCGTCACCGTCGTCGCGGACGGCACCCTGGACCGGGGCGAGGCCGCGGTGCTGGTGCGGAAGGCGGTCAGCCAGTGACGCCCGAGACGTACACCAACCCCGTCCTGAACGCCGATTGGTCCGACCCGGATGTCATCCGCGTCGGCGACGACTTCTACCTCACCGCCTCCAGCTTCGGCCGTGTACCGGGCCTGCCGCTGCTGCACTCCCGCGACCTGGTGAACTGGACCCTGGTCGGCCACGCCCTCCAACGCCTGGAACCAGTACGGGAGTTCAGAACCCCACGGCACGACCGCGGCGTCTGGGCCCCCGCGTTGAGATACCACGACGAACGCTTCTGGATCTTCTGGGGCGACCCCGACCAGGGCATTTTCCAGATCAACGCCCCCGAGATACGCGGCCCTTGGACCCGCCCCCACCTCCTCAAGGAGGGCAAGGGCCTGATCGACCCGTGCCCCTTGTGGGACGACGACAACGACGAGGCCTACCTCGTCCACGCCTGGGCCAAGTCCCGCGCGGGCATCAACAACCGCCTCACCGGCCACCGGATGCACCCCGACGCCACGACCCTGCTCGACGACGGCAAGGTGATCGTCGACGCGGACCACATCCCCGGCTGGTTCACCCTGGAGGGCCCCAAGGTCCACCAACACGACGGCTGGTTCTGGATCTTCGCCCCCGCGGGGGGAGTCGGGACCGGCTGGCAGGGCGCGTTCCGCTCCCGCGGCTTCTTCGGCCCGTACGAGGAAAGGGTCGTCCTGGAGCAACGCGACACCGACGTCAACGGCCCCCACCAGGGCGCCTGGGTGCGCACCCCGTCCGGCGAGGACTGGTTCCTGCACTTCCAACAGCGCGGCGCCCACGGCCGAGTCGTCCACCTCCAGCCGATGCGCTGGGGCGACGAAGGCTGGCCGGTGCTCGGCGACGCGGGCGCCCCCGTGGCCGTACACCGGAAACCGGACCTGCCGCCGCAGCCGCCCGCCGCGCCCGCCACCGACGACGACTTCCCCGGCGGACGGTACGGCCGCCAGTGGCAGTGGACGGCGAACCCGCAGGACGGCTGGGCCACCCACCATTCCGGCGACGGCCTACGACTGACCTGTGCCCGTACGGCGGACGCACACGACCTGCGGAAGCTCCCGAACCTCCTCACCCAGCGCCTCCCCGGCACACCCGTCGCCGTAGAGGTGGAACTGCGGTTGCACAGCGAGGAGTTGGGGGCACGGGCGGGGCTGGCCGTGCTCGGCGACGCGTACAGCTGGATCGGACTCCAGCGGGGCGTGGACGGGGAGGCGCGGTTCGTGCACCGCTTCGCGGAACCCGTCGCCGAGCGCGAACGGGACGCGGGGGACTCCTGCCTCGCCCCCGACGGCCGAGTCCGGCTGCGGATCGAGATCGATACCGGAGCGCGCTGCCGCTTCTTCTACGACGTCGGGGGCGGGCCGCGGCCGAGCGGTCGGGTGTTCACCGCCACCCCCTGGCGCTGGGTCGGCGCCCTGCTCGGGCTCTTCGCGCTCGCGCCCGCCGGTGCGGGACATGCCGGCGCGGCCGTCTTCACGCGGTTCCGGATCAGTTCTCTCCACTAACTCGCCCTGCCCGTACGCCTGTTGGGAGTCGCAATGACGCATCTCCGTGGCAAGCGCTTGCCAGCCCCTCCACAAGAAGAGAGCCGACCTATGAAGACCAGCATCCGCAGAAGCCGGCGGGCCGCGACGGCCGTCGCCCTGGGCTCCGTGCTCGCGCTGACCGCCACCGCCTGCGGCGACGACGGCAGTGGCGGCGCGGGGGACAAGGGCGACGAGGGCTCGGGCAAGGGCACGATCACCTTCTGGGACAACAACGGCGGTGTCCGTACCGACATCTGGAAGCAGATCATCGCGGACTTCGAGAAGAAGAACCCCGGCATCAAGGTCAAGTACGTCGGGATACCGGCCGCGAGCGCCCAGTCCAAGTACGACACCGCGATCCAGGGCGGCGGACTGCCCGACGTCGGCGGGGTCGGGACCGCGGTGCTCGCCGAGGTCGCGGTGCAGGGGGCGCTGGAGCCCTTGGACAGCAGGCTCAAGTCCAGTTCCCTGAACGGCAAGTTGAGCCAGAACCTGCTCGACGTGAGCAAGTCCGCCGGTGGCGGGGGCGCGCTGTACCAGATCCCGACCTCCGCGAACAACGGCACGCTGTGGTACCGCACCGACCTGTTCAAGGCGGCCGGTCTGGACGCGCCCACCACCTGGTCGAAGTTCTACGCCGCCGCCGACAAGCTCACCGACAAGGCCAAGAACAAGTTCGGCTTCACTATTCGCGGTGGTGAGGGGTCCATCGCGCCTGCCCTCGACGCGGTGTACGGGCAGACCGGGATCACCTCGTTCTGGAACGGCGACAAGACGACCGTCAACGACCCCAAGAACGTTGCCGCGTTGGCGAAGTACGTGAGTCTGTTCAAGAAGGACACGCCGTCCGCCGACCTCAACAACGACTTCACCAAGATGGTCGCGCAGTGGGACAGCGGCACGATCGGAATGCTCAGTCACAACCTCGGGTCCTATCAGGACCATCTGAAGGCGCTGGGCGCGGACAAGTTCAAGGGCATTCCCAATCCGACGCTGGACGACGGCACGCGCGTGCAGATCTCCAACCCCGTCGACGGGCTGAGTCTGTTCAAGTCCAGCAAGAACAAGGAAGCGGCCTGGAAGTTCATCGAGTTCGCGGTCTCCGCGGCGGAGAACTCCAAGTTCAACGAGTCGGCGGGGCAGGTTCCGGCGAACACTGAGGCGGCGAACGCCGCGTGGATCCAGAGTTCCGAGCCCACGCGGTTGGCGGCGGAGGCGCTCAACGGGGCCGACACGAAGATCGTGCAACTGCCGTACTACCTGCCGGACTGGAACACGATCTCCAAGGCGGACAACGAGCCGAACTTCCAGAAGCTGTTGCTGGGGAAGGTGACGGCGAAGGAGTTTCTGGACACGTTGGCCGACCAGTTGAACAAGGCTCAGGCGGACTGGAAGAAGAACCACTGAGATTGGGTGGCTCGGGTTTGTGGGGGGCTGCGGGCCGGTGGGGGCCGGTGGGGGCCGGTCGCGCAGTTCCCCGCTCCCCTAAAGCCAAAAGACAAAGACGGAAGGTGGGCATTCGTGTCTCTTAACCGCAGACAAGTCACCCTTGCTGGTATTGCTGCCGTTCCCTTACGGGCCGGTCGGCGAAAGGGTCGCACTATCTACATCGCCGGTGATTCCACCGCCGCCCAGAAATACATTCCCGAAGAGCCCGAGACCGGGTGGGGAATGGCGCTTCCCTTCTTCTTGCGGCGGGGAGTGGAAGTCGCCAACCACGCCGTCAACGGCCGGAGTTCCAAGAGTTTCGTCGACGAGGGGCGGCTGGAGGCGATTCTCGCCGTCATCCGGCCCGGTGATCTCCTCCTCGTCCAGTTCGGGCACAACGACGAGAAGATCGCCGATCCCACCCGCTACACCGAGCCCTGGACGACGTACCAGGACTATCTGCGGCTGTATCTCGACGGGGCCCGCAGCCGCGGTGCCCGGCCCGTGCTCGCCACCCCCGTCGAGCGCCGCAGATTCGATGCCGACGGCAACGCCCTGCCGACGCACGGGGATTATCCGGCGGCGATGCGCGCGCTCGCCCAGCAGGAACGCGTCGCGCTGCTCGACGTCGAGGCCTTGTCGCTGGCGTTGTGGCAGCGGCTCGGGGTCGAGGAGACGAAGGTCTACTTCAACTGGACCGACGCCGAGCAGGACAACACGCACTTCAATCCGCCCGGCGCCATCGCCGTGGCGCGGCTCGTGGCACAGGAGTTGGAGCGCACGCGGGTGCTAGCGCCGCGTGACGTCGTCCGGCTGCGCGACGAGATTCCCACGTCCTGGATCACCTGGGCCGAGGCGACGGACGCCTCGGACCTCCTCTGAGCAAGGAGACCCGCACAGTGCGTATATCTATGTGTCATGGACGCGTCATTGCTGCGCTGGTTGGCTGCACGGCACTGGCCCTCGCCCTCACCAGCACCACCGCCCAGGCCCATCCGCGCGGCCTCGCCCGTGAGACCCTCGGCGCCGGTGACGGCTGGGCCTCCTACGGCACCGGCACCAGCGGCGGTGCCGCCGCCACCCCCGACCACGTCTACACCGTCTCCAACTGGGCTGATTTCAAAGCCGCGTTGGCCGCCGGCGGCACCGCGCCCAAGGTCATCAGAGTCAAGGGGATCATCGACGCGAACGCCGAGGGCTGCGACTCCTTCGCCGCACCCGGCTACGACTTCGCCCAGTACCTCGCCACCTACGACCCCGCGGTCTGGGGCTACGACCAGAACCTCGACAACGAGCCCGCCGACAGCCCCGAGGGCCTGCGCCGGGTCTCCGCCGCCAATCAGAACAAGGTCATCAAGGCGGCCGTCCCCGCCAACACCACCATCATCGGCATCGGCAAGAACGCCGGGTTCAAGGGCGCCAGCCTCCAGATCACCGCCGTCGACAACGTCATCGTCCGCAACCTCGCCTTCGAGAGCCCGCTGGACTGCTTCCCACAGTGGGACCCGACCGACACCGCCACCGGCAACTGGAACTCCGAGTACGACAGCGCCGTCATCTACGGCTCCACCCATGTGTGGCTGGACCACAACACGTTCACCGACGGCGACCACCCGGACAGCTCACTGCCCACCTACTACGGGCGCATCTTCGAGCAGCACGACGGCGAACTCGACATCGTCAAGGGCGCCGACTACGTCACCGCCTCCTGGAACGTCTTCAGCGACCACGACAAGACGATCCTCATCGGCAACAGCGACAGCGCTTCAACTGCCGCCATCGACCGGGGACATCTGAAGGTCACGCTCCACCACAACCTGTTCTCCAACCTCGTCGAGCGCGCGCCCCGCGTCCGCTTCGGCCAAGTCGACTCCTACAACAACCACTTCGTCGCCGAGCCCGGATACGGCTACAGCTACGGCATCGGCCTGGAGTCCCAACTCGTCGCGGAACACAACGCGTTCACGGTCCCGGCCGGCATCTCCGAGGCGACCGTCCTCAAGAAGTGGTCCGAGGCGCCGCTCACCGCCGACGACAACTACGTCAACGGCCAACTCACCGATCTGATCGCCGTCCACAACGCCGGTGTGCCAGGCGAGATCCTCCAGTCCGGCGCGGGTTGGACACCGACCCTGCGCACGAAGGTCGACCCCGCGAGGGCTGTGCCGTTCATCGTCGACCGCAACGCCGGTGCGGGCCGCCTGCGCTGAGCCCTCGTCACCGCGTCATCTCGCCATCTCGTCATAAGGAGCACCCGCATGCCCTTGCACGAGCACCTCCAACGTCCCCTGTCCAGACGGGGGTTCCTCGCGGCGGGCACCGTCGCCGTGGGCGCCGCGCTCGGCCTGGCCTCCGGCCCCGCCCGGGCCGCCACCCGGCCCCGCCCGTTCGGCCGCTACGGTTCACCGGCCGCGCGCCTCACCCCGCTCACCCTGTACATCGACCCGCGCGGCCGGGGCGACTTCACCACCGTCCAGGCCGCCGTCACCGCCGCGACCGGCGCCGGGTACACCCTGGTCATCGCGCCCGGCGTCTACCGCGAGACGGTCACCGTCGGCGTCACCGACCCGGCGACCGGCCAACTCTCCGACGCGGCGAGCGAGATGACATGGCTCGGCGCCGACGAGGACCCGCGAGCCGTCGTCATCGTCTACGACAACGCCAACGGCACCCCGAAACCCGACGGTTCGGGCACCTACGGCACCTCCGGCTCGGCCACCACCCTCATCCGCACCGACGGCTTCACCGCCCGCCGGATCACCTTCGCCAACGACTGGCTGCGTGCCGAGCACCCCGACATCACCGGCACACAGGCCGTCGCGATCAAGGTGCAGGGCGACCGTTCGGCGTTCTTCGACTGCCACTTCCTCGGGCACCAAGACACCCTGTACGCCGACTCGTTGGCCCTCGGCGTCTTCGCCCGCCAGTACTACGCGCGCTGCTACATCGAAGGGGACGTCGACTTCGTCTTCGGGCGGGCGACGGCCGTCTACGACCACTGCCACTTCCGGACCCTGAACCGCACCGACCTGGCGACCGCACCGTACGGCTTCGTCTTCGCGCCCTCCACTGCGGTCGCCAACCCACGCGGATACCTGGTGACGCACAGCCGCGTGAGCAGCCAAGCCCCGGACGGCTACTACAAGTTGGCCCGCCCCTGGGTGCCCGGCTCGGACACCACCGCCCGTCCGATGCTCACCGTGCGCGAGACAGCGCTCGGTCCGGGGATCGACGCGGTGGCGCCGTACACCAACATGTCGGACACCTATCCCTGGCAGAGCCAGCGCTTCGCCGAGTACCGCAACACCGGCCCCGGCGCCGTGATCGGTGTCCCGGCAAACCGACCCCAACTCACCGTCGAGCAGGCCGAGTCGGCGACGAGAGAGGTCTACCTCGGCGACTGGAAACCGGGGCGGAGATGACCCTGCGCAGACGCACGCTCCTGACGGGCATCGCCGCCGGGGGACTGATGGCCGCCGGTGCCGCACCGGCCTTCGGTTTCGACGGGCGGCGCGTCCTGCACGTGCGGCCCGGTGACTCGGTCCAAGCGGCCGTGGACGCGGTGGACGGCAGCGGCTGGACGATCGTCGTGCACCCGGGGACGTATCGCGAGGTCGTCAACGTACCGGCGGACAAAGGCGAGTTGACCCTGCACGGCGGTGGGCGCGACCCGCGTGACGTCGTCATCGTCTACGACAACGCCAACGGGACGCGGAAGCCCGACGGTTCGGGGACGTACGGCACGGCGGGCTCCGCGACCTTCACCTCGGCGGCGCCCGGGCTGACCGTACGGGACCTGACCCTCGCCAACGACTGGCTGCGCGCCGACCACCCGGAGATCACGGGTACGCAGGCCGTGGCCGCGTATGTGACCGGTGACCGCTCGCAGTTCGCGCATGTCCGGCTGCTGGCCCACCAGGACACGCTCTTCGTCGACACCTCGGCGCTGGACGCCTTCGACCGGCAGTACTTCTCCCACTGCCACATCGAGGGAGACGTCGACTTCGTCTTCGGGCGGGCCACCGCCGTCTTCACGGACTGCCACTTCCACACCCTCCAACGGGACGTCGCCTTCACACCGAAGGGCATGGTCTTCGCCCCGTCCACCGCCCGCGCCAACCCGCACGGCATCCTCGCGGTCCGCTCCCGTATCACCTCCGGCGCCGAGGACGCCGCGTACAAGCTGGCCCGGCCGTGGGTCCCGTCGTACGAGACGACGGCCTGGCCGTCCCTCGTCGTGCGGGACACCCGGATCGGGCCCGGCATCGACCCGGTCGCGCCCTACACGAACATGCGCGACGCCTACCCCTGGCAGTCGATGCGCTTCCACGAGTACCGCAACACGGGACCGGGCTCCGTGCGCACCGTCCCGGAGAACCGGCCCCAACTCACGCCCGCCGAGGCGCAGTCGCACACCCCCGCGACCTACCTCGGCGACTGGCACCCCGTCCGCCCACTCTGATCGACGAAAGGACCCGCACGTCATGCGTCGTATCAGCACCTTCACCGCACTCGCCGTGACCACGGCCTCGCTCGGGCTCGCCGTGATCGCAACTCCGGCGCACGCGGCGACCGTTGTGGTCAGCAACTCCACCGACCTGACCAACGCCATCAAGAACGCCACCGCCGGTACGGTCATCCAGGTCCGGGCCGGCACCTACTACCCGACCGCCACCCTCCAGTCGACGGCCAACGGCACCTCCTCCGCGCCGATCACCCTCACCGCGTACGGCTCGGAGACCGTCAAGATCGACGGTTCCTCGCTGCCGTCCGGCTCCTGGATCTTCAAGCTGACCGCCGACTACTGGAACGTCTCCAACCTGACCTTCCAGAACTCCCCGGACAGCGCGGTCGTCTGCCAGTCCTGCACGGGCACCAACTGGAACAACGTCAAGACCATCAACGGCGGCGACTCCGGCTTCACGCTCACCGGCGACGGCACCGTCAACAACACGGTCAAGAACCTTGACTCGTACGGCAATTACGACGCCGCCACCCATGGCGAGAACGCGGACGGCGTCGCCATCAAGTTCGGTTCCGGCAGCGGGAACCTCGTCACCGGCGCGCGTCTCTACAACAACTCGGACGACGGGATCGACTTCTGGTCCTTCTCCACCCCGGTCACCGTCGAGCACACCTGGTCCTTCGGCAACGGCGTCAACCGCTGGTCCGACTCGGCGTTCGCGGGCGACGGCAACGGCTTCAAGCTGGGCGGTGACGGCGAGGTCGTCGCACACGTCATCAACAACTCGGCGGCCTGGGGCAACGCGGGCAACGGCTTCACCGAGAACTCCAACACCGGCGCCCTGGCCATCAACCGCACCACCGCGTACGCCAACAGCAAGTGGGGCTACTACTTCGCCACCAGCTCCGCCAAGCTCGGCAAGAACCTCGCGGTGAGCAACGGCGGCGGCGCGGTCAGCAAGGGCTCCGCGGTCACCTCGTCCGGCAACAACTGGGACTCCGGCGTCTCCACCCCGTCGTTCATCTCCACGGACGCGTCGACGACGTACAACGCCCGTTCGTCGAGCGGCACTTTGCCTGCCACGACGTTCCTGACGACGGGGTCCACGACGATCGGGGCGACGATGAACTGACCTGCTCCGCGGGCCCGGTTCGGGAATACGGGACCGGGCCCGCACTCGTCAGGATGTCCAGCGCAGCAGAGCGGGCATGGCGGCGTGGTCGTTTCCCTCCATGGTGACGACGACCTCCCGGCCCGTGGAATTCCCCAGCCATTTCACGAATTCGCGGACCGGCCCGAAGGTTTCCGCGTCCACCACGTCCGACGGATCGAAGCTGAACTCGATCTCCTCGATCTCGAAGAAATAGGAGGTGAACCAGATCCCGTCGATCTCGATCGCCAGGCTCACCGATTCCTCGGGGTCGTCCCGGAGTTTCGACCACACCGCGGAGGCCTCGGGAATACCGGTGTCCGTCGTGTCGGCGAGCGTCCAGGTGAGGACATGCCGTCCCGGCAACGTCCGCAGCCCGTCGAACAGGTGCTGCCAGTCGTCGAGCGCGGTGTCGAGCACACACACGTCGCGCAGGGATCCGTCGGCGACGAAGTCCTGCGCCCGGTACGTCGGTTCGCTCTCTTGCTGTCCCGCCATCACAGGAACCCTTCGAAGGTGAGCTGACCTCCGCGCCAGCTCCATCGTGCACCCCAGCCGCCCGGAACCCGGAAATCCCTGGTGATTCCGCCGTATTGGGCCGAGGCTGATGTGTTCACTTTCTCCACCACGTTCGGATCCGTCAGGATTTCCTGGATCATCTCGTTGGCGATCTCGGTCCGTTCGCTATTGGTGACCTTGCCGAAATTGTACATGTCGACATGTGCCTGGCCTCGTTTGGCCAGGTTTCCGGGGCTCGGGTCGCCGTGTTTCTGTAGGGCCCGGCCCGCGGGGGACAGCTGGCCCTTCTTGATGGTGGTGGCGCTCGAATACAGGTCGTCCGTGCCGTAATTGCACGGCGAAAGACCCAGCGGGTCGACCCAGGTGAGCGGGGCGTGCACATAACTGTGGTGGTTGCTCGCCGGCTCAAGGCCCAGCGGGTCCGGACTGAGGTACCGCGCGGTCCCTGGGTCGTAGTAGCGGTGCAGGTTGTAGTGCAGCCCCGTCTCGGAGTCGGCGTACTGCCCCGGGAAGCGCAACGGGCAGTCGACCGTGTCGTCCTCGCCGGGCGGCGGGAAGCCCGTGCCCCACAGGGTGGTGCGGTGCTGCCAGACCAAGTCCCCGCTCGCGGAGACCAGTTCCATGGGAGTGCCGACGGTGTCCGTGATCACCGCGTGGAAACGGGCCGTCCGCGCGGGGTGCGTCTCCTCCGCCAGCCGGGCCAGGAAGGACGAGTTGGGGACAGCGGCCGACGGCTCGTGCCGGGTCTGGGCCACCGGGCGCGGGGTTCCCGGCTCGTAGTCCCAGGTGGTGACCAGGCCGTCGGCGCCGGTCTGTTCGGCCGGACAGGTGCCGTCCCACGCGAACTCGGTACGCTCGACGGCCGAACCGTCCTCCGCCACCCGGTACTTGGCCACTCGGCGGCCGAACGGATCGTAGGCGTACCGCCATCGACCGCCGTCCGGAGTGCCCGCCTCGACCAGCCGGCCCTCGGTGTTCCATGAGTAAGTCCACGTACGGCTCTGGCCGTTGAGCAGCCGGTGGGTCCTGCGGACGAGGCGGCCCTGCGCGTCGTGTTCGTACGTGTCGCGGCCCGCCGAGCGGACGAGGGTGCCGTCGACGTCGTGCGCGGCGGGATCGGGTCGGCCGGGCGCGGTCGCGCTCACCACGTTGCCCGCCGTGTCGTAGGCGTAGGTCTCGGTCCAGCCGTGGGCGCGTACGCCCGTGACCCGGCCCATGGCGTCGAGGTCGAAGTGGCGGGTGCCGGAGGTGAGTTCGCGGATCTGGGTGATGTATCCGTCGGCGCGGTGGGTGTAGGTGCGGTGCTGGAGCAGTCCTTCGGCACCGGCACCTCGTGGTGCGGCGGCCAGGGACTGCCCGGTGAGCTGACCCCGCGCGCTCCAACTCTGCGTCAGCGTCACCTCCGTACCGATGCGGCGTTCGACCTCGCGGCCCGCCGCGTCGTAGGAGAAGTCCAGCGCGCCCGCGGGCGTGCGCAGGGCAAGCGGTCGGCCGGTCGGGTCGTAGGACCAGTCCGAGGCCAGGCCCGACGGTGTCACCCGCCGGACGCGTCGCCCGAGGGCGTCGTAAGTGTGTGTGGTGCGGCGCCCGTTGACCGTCTCCGCCAGTACCCGGCCCAGCGCGTCGCGCTCCAGTACGACGTCCGTCTCGGCGTTGGCCGCACGGGCCAACCTGCCGTCCGGGCCGTAGGCGTATGTCGTGACCTCGCCCGAGTCGGCGTGCTGCGACGACACGCGCCCCGCCTCGTCGCGGGTGAACCGCAGCGTCTCCCCGGCGCCGTTCGTACGGCTGCTCAGCCGCCCCGCCTCGTCGTGCTCGTACGTGAGCGTCCGGCCGTTGAAGTCCGTCTCCGCGGCCAGCCGTCCGGCCTCGTCGTACGTGTACGACCACGTCCGCCCCTGCGGGTTGGTCACACCTGTCAGCCGCAACTCCGTGTCGTACGCGAACTCGTAGCGCGCCCCGTCGGGGTCGGTCCGCGTGGCGGGTACGTCGAAGTGGGCGGCGGAGTGGCGGGTGACATTGCCCGCCGCGTCGGTGTGGACACTCAGGTTGCCCTCCGCGTCCCAGGTCCACGACTCCCTTGCCCCGTCGGGCAGTTCACGCCAGGACGGCTTGCCCTCCGGGGTCCAGCCCATGCGGGTCGTACGGCCCAGCGGGTCGGTCACCGCGGTGATCCGGCCGAAGGGGTCGCGGCGGACCGATGTCGTGTGTCCCGACTCGTCCGTCAGGGACACCGGCAGACCGGCCGCGTCGTACGCCATCGTGCGGGTGTGACCGAGGGCGTCGGTGACCGCCGTCGGGCGGCCGTGCGGGTCGTAGGCGTAACGGGTCTCGGCACCCGTCGGGTCGAGCGTCGTCAGCAGGTTGCCCCGCTCGTCGTACGTGTGCCGCCACACCGCCCCGCCTGGTTCCACGACCTCCGTCGGCAGACCGAGCGCGTTATGGACCGCCCGCGTCAACGACCCGTCGGGCAGGGCGAGTTCGGTGAGATTCCCGGTGTCGTCGTACTCGTACCGGGTGGTGTGGCCGAGCGGGTCGGTGACCGTGAGGGGCCGGCAGCCGTACTCGTCCCACCGGGTGCGGGTGACATTGCCGAGCGGGTCGGTCTCCTCCTCGACCAGGCCCTCCGCGTTGTGGCGGTGGGTGGAGACACGGCCCTGGGAGTCGGTGTACGTCGTCGTGCGCGTCGTGTCGTCGTAGGCCAGCGTGCCGGACAGGATGCCGTCGACGCCCTCGGTGCGCACGACCCGGCCGCGCTCGTCGTAGACGTAGGAGAACCAAGTGCCGTTGCGGTCCGTCCACTTGGTGATTCGGCCCTGCTCGTCGTACGCGAACCGCAGGTCCTGGCCGCTGGAGTTGACGACTTCGGTGAGATTGCCCGCGCCGTCGTAGCCGTAGCGCATGACGACCGTGCCCTCGCCCACCGGGCCCTCGGGGCCGTAGCGGGACGGGAGTTCGTCGAGCAGGCGCAGCGCGGTGATGCGGGGGCCGGTCGTGTCGACGGCGACGTAGTGGCCGCCGGAGTGGCGGATGCCGAACGGGACGCCCTCGTCGTCGCGTTCGACGTCGATGCGGTTGCCGTTGCGGTCGCTCCAGGAGTCCAGTGCGAGGTGGAAGACGCCGAAGGTGGGGGAGGGGGCCGGGGCGCCGAACGTGCGGACCACACCGGTCGCCGGGTCGGTGACGGTCATCGCGCTGTCCGGCTTGCCGTCCCAATCCAAGGGCCAGCGCGCGCCCTTCACCGGCATGGTCGGGACGCCCGGTTCGGGCACCGGGTAGACCAGGCGCATGCCGTCCGCCGCCGCGAACACCACGCCCTCACCGTCGATCTGGAGGCATTCGTCGAGGGTGGAGATCCAGGTCGGGCCGAAGCGGACACCGCCGCGGTAGGAGGAGAGGTGGGTGCGGGTGAACTCCAGGGGCAGCGCGCCCGGCAGTGCCAGATCCGTCGCGGTCATCAGCATCGCGCCGGTCGCCACGTCGATCGGCTCGCCGACGCACGGCGTACCGTCGGCGGTGCGGGCGGCCGGGCCGAGTTCGACAAGGTCGGGACGGAGCGACGCGGGCCGCAGGAACACGGGCGTCGTATCGCTGAACGCGCCCTCGATGCCCGCCTTGACGACCCCGCCGCCGGCGCCCAGCGCACCGCCGAACAGCATGCCGTCCTTGGCGGCCTGGTTGACCTCGTCGAGGCTGAAACCCTGCTGTAGTCCGGTCGCCATCTTCAGCGGCTGGGCCACGGCCAGATCGACGGTCACCGACTCGATCCCGCCGAACGCGGCGGCGACCAGCGTGCCGCCGGCGATCTCGGCGATCGTCGTGGAGACCGCGACACCCAGCCCGGCACCGAACTCGATGACCAGATCGGCCGCCGCGACCGCCGCACCGGAGGCCAGGCCCGCGGTGAAGAACGCCAGCGCCACCCCGCCCGCGATCACCGCCGCGTCGATGCCGATCTGCGTCCAGAGCTTGTTGATCGCGTCGTCGATCGCGTCGGCGAACTTGTCGAGCGCGGTGGCCATTTCACGCCCGGAGTCCGCCAGGTCCTTCAGCCAGCCGCTGTCCTGTCCTTCGGCGTTCTTGGCGTAGCGGCCCCAGAACTTCCCGAACGCCTCGATCGACTCACCCGTGTTGTTGTGGATGATCGACGCCGCGCTCTGCTGCACCGGCGCGCGCAGATCGTCGACGGCGCCCGCGAACGTACGCCAGGCCGTCGCCGCCGACCGCAGCTTCCCCGAGTCGGCCTCCGGCCACCACATGCCCAGATCGAGCAGGATCTTCCGGGCCTCGTCCTCAACGCTCACCGGCACCGTCCGACTTCGTGACCTTCACTTCGGTGAACATCCCGGCGATCAACTCGTCGTTGTCCACATGCCCGTCCGCCATGTCCACCATGGCCTCGTGAATGCTCGTCAGCCCGAGCACCAGCGTGCCCGCCGCGCCCTCGATCTTCTTCTGCAACGGCTTGTAGGAGTCGCCGAACTCCTTGCCCTGCTTGTCGTTCCCCCAGGGTTCACCCAAACCGTCGAGGGACGTCACGAGCGCGGTCAGCGCCTTGCCCAGATCAACTGCCGCCGTCTGGAAGTCCGGTGCCGTCCGCTTCAGGTCGGCCGTCTTGATGTCGAGGACCTTGGCCGGGTCCTTTCCGTCACCCATCGCGCGTTCCCCCGTTCGCAGTCGCGTCCACGACCCTAGGAGAAGTCGGCCAAGAGAAGGTCAAGTCCGTCCCATGCGTGGGCAATTCCCCGGCCTGTGTGTTGTGTATCGATCGGATAAAGGTCCTCGCGCGCCAGGGTGTGATGCGCGTAGACAGTCTCCGACCTGGTGCATCACCCATCAACCAGATCCGGAGATCCCATGCGGAAGTCCCTCAGAGCGGCCGCCGTCGGCGCCGCCTGTGTCGTCGCCGGCGCAGCCCTCTACGGCACGGGCGTCGCCACCGCCGGCCAGTCGACGGCCAACTCGACCCACGAGCCGTACAACATCGGCCTGTTGACGAAGGACATCGACACCTACTACGGCACCACGCTCGACAGCGGCGGCGTGTACCAGGCCTCGGCGACCAGCCCCTACGCCAAGGACCTGGCGCGCATCGACGCGTCCGCCAAGAAGTACATCGACGAGGCCGTCCGCAAGCACCACAAGGGCGCCAAGCCCGCGGTCGTCTTCGACATCGACGACACGCTGCTGCTCAGCCTGGACTACGAGAAGAAGAACAACTACGGCTACAGCTCGGCCACTTGGGCCACGTATGTCGCCCAGGCCAACCGCCCGGAGGTCTTCGGCACCCCCGAGCTGGTCAAGTACGCCGCGTCCAAGGGCGTCACGGTCTTCTACAACTCGGGTCTGAAGGAGTCGCAGCGCACCTACGCGGTCGACAACCTGAAGAAGGTCGGCGCGGACGTCAACCTCGACGCCGCCCACATGTTCCTCAAGGACGCGGACAACCCGCCGTCCTACCTGAGCGGTTGCGCCACTCCGGGCACCTGGACCTGCACCACCGTGCAGTACAAGTCCGGCACCCGGAAGCACATCGAGGACCTCGGGTACAACATCATCGCCAACTTCGGCGACCAGTACTCGGACCTCGACGGGGGCTACGCCGACAAGACGTACAAGATCCCCAACCCGACCTACTTCGTCAGCTAGTCGGTACGGGGCTGACCGACCCGAGGGTGGGCACCACCGGCCGGATCGTCCCGTCCGCCGCGAACCGCAGGCGGTCGATCGTGGTCTCCCGGTGTGTGCCGTCCCCACCAGGTCTTCCTGGCCCGTTCAGGGCGAACCGGTGATAGACGACGTACCAGTCGTCGGTCCCCGGGACGTTCACCACGGAGTGGTGGCCGGTGCCCAGGATGCCGTACTCGGGGTTCTTCGACAGGATCGTGCCCCGCTCGGTCCACGGACCGAGCGGGGACGGTCCCGTCGCGTACGCCACGTGGTAGTTCTCGCTCCGGGTATCGTCCTCGGACCACATGAAGTAGTAAGTGCCCCGCCGCTTCACCACGAACGACCCCTCCCGGAAGTCGCCCGTCGTGATCTCCCGCACCTTCGCCGCGTCGTACGACGTCATGTCGGCGTTCAACGGCACCACGTACGCGTGCCCGTTGCCCCAGTAGAGATACGACTGCCCGTCGTCGTCGGTGAAGACGGCCGGATCGATCATCTGGCCGCTCAGTGAACCCCCCTTCGCCACAAGGGGTTTGCCGAGCGCGTCCTTGAACGGGCCGGCGGGCGAGTCCGCCACCGCGACCCCGATCTGTTGCTCGGCACAGAAGTAGAAGTAGTACTTCCCGTCGCGCTCCGCGACCGCCGGCGCCCACGCGTTCTTGTCGGCCCAGGAGACGTCGGGCCCCAGATCGAGGATCACTCCACGATCCCGCCAGTGGACCAAGTCCCTTGAGGAGTACGCTTTGAAGCTCGACCCGCCCCATCCCGCGTAGCCGTCGCTCGTCGGATAGATCCAGTACTGGCCGTCGAGATAGTGCACGTCCGGGTCGGCGGTCAGCCCCGGCAGCACGGGACTTCGCGTCGGCACCGCCTCCACCGTCCAGACGCGGCTCGTCCCGTCCGCCGCTGTCACCGTGTACGTCTGCGGCTTGCGGAAGTCCCGTCGCGTACCGGACGCTGGACTGACCGTGGAGCCCGCGCCGATGGCGAGCGAAGGCGCCAAGTGCCGTAGATCGGCGCTCGGTTGCATGGGCAGCACGACCTTCGACGAGGCCTCCGTGACGATCGCGTACCCCTTCTGCCCGTGCGCCGTCGCGTCCACGACCGACGTCGGGGTCGCCGGATACGCGGCCAGCAGCCGGTCGTACTCCGTCTGCGTCACCGGAAGTACCGTGCCGTGCCGGGGACTTGCGGGGAGCTGGTAGTCCGTGGACGGGGTCCACCGGCCGGAGTCGAGGTCGGTCGTCTCGAAGGGGACGTAGCCGCGCAGCCCGTACTCGTCGACGAACAGGTACCACTTCTTCTCGGTGTTGGACTTGAACACCGTCGGGCCCTCGCCCCGTTCGATCGCACCGCTGCCGATGCACTCGGAGACGAAGTCGTACGACGTGGAGGTCAGTGAGGTCGACTTCTCGCCGGTGATGAACTTCGAGCAGGGGGAGCTGGAGGACGGGTCGCGTTCGTCCTTGGTGTAGCGGTAGTAAGTGTCCTTGTACTTCACGACGGTTGAGTCGATCACCGAGTATCCGGGGTCGTCCCAGACCTTCGGCGCGCTGAAGGTACGGAAGTCCTTGGTGGTCGCGTACATCATGCGGTTGTACGTCGAGCCGGTGTGGTCGGGGTCGTCGTCGGCGTACAGCTTCGACGCCCAGAAGACGACGTACTCACCGAGCGAGTCGTCCCAATAGGCCTCCGGCGCCCAGGTGTTGCCCGCGTTGTCCGGGGCGACCCGCACCAGCCGCTGGTCGGTCCAGTGGACCAGGTCGGTCGACTCCCAGATCATCACGGACCTGCTGCCGTGCCGCTGGACGTCGTCCCAACTCCCGCTGCTGTTGCGGTACATGCGCAGGTCGGTGGCGATCAGATAGAACTTGTCGCCCTTCGGCGAACGGATCACGAACGGGTCGCGCAGCCCCTTCTCGCCGATCGTCGAGGTCAGCACCGGCTTGCCCTGGTTCAACTCCCGCCAGTGCAGCGGGTCGTTGCCACGGCTGAGGGCGTAGCGGATCTGCTCGCCGTCGGCGGTGCCCTCGCCCGTGAAGTAGGCGAACAGATAACCGGCGTACTGGGGACGGTTCACGGGCGGTGCTCCTGAGTGCGCGGTACTGGGCGGGGCGGCGAGGAGGGAGAGGAGGGAGATGACGGAGAGGAGGAGGGTGACAAGGGCCGGGAAGGGGAGCAGGAGCGTGCGGGCGGTGCGGGGTCGCATGGCACATCCTGTGGAGGTGTGGGGGATTCTGTTGAGTGTGGGCGTGCCTTCGGAGTGTCACCAGCGGGGTGCGGTGCGTCAATCGGTGCGGGTGGGGCCGGGCGGATCGAAAGTTTCGGTCCACTTCCCGTGAGCCGGGGCAACCTTTCCGCCCACGGCGGCGACCAGGAACCAGAAACGGGCCGGGGCGGCCCCTCCGGCCCGTTTCGTCCTCGTCACCCAGGAAAGGAACCAACGCCGTGCGTACGAGCACCGGACGCCACCGCAGGACCCGCACCCTCTCGATCGCCGCCGCGGTGGCCGTCGCCGCGGGGGCGGGCGGCGTCTACCTCGGCCTCAACAGCGGCGGCGCGCAAGCCGCTTCGTCGACGGTCACCGTGTCCACCACCGCCCAGTTGGAGTCGGCGGTGGCGAACGCCGTCGCCGGTACGGTCATTGAGGTCCGCGCCGGCACCTACACCCCGTCCGCGACCCTCAAGTCCACGGCGAACGGTACGAGTTCGGCCCGTATCACCTTGCAGGCGTACGGCACGGAGAAGGTGAAGATCGACGGCTCGAAACTCCCCGCGGGCCAGTGGCTGGCCGGTATCTACGGCGACTACTGGACGGTCCAGAACCTCACTTTCCAGAACTCCCCGGCGCAGGGCTTCGTAGCCACGTCGTCGGTCGGCGGCATCTTCAAGAACCTGATCACGGCGAACAACGGCGACTCGGGCTTCACCCTGCGCGGCGACGGCACGACGAACAACCTCGTGCAGAACCTGGACAGTTACGGCAACTACGACGCCGCCGGGCACGGCCAGAACGCCGACGGCATCGCGATCAAATTCGGCTCGGGCACAGGCAACAAGGTCACCGGCGCCCGCCTCTACAACAACTCGGACGACGGCCTCGACCTGTGGCAGTTCTCCTCACCGGTCACCATCGACCACTCCTGGGCCTTCGGCAACGGCAAGAACCGCTGGAACGACTCCGCCTTCGAGGGCAACGGCAACGGCTTCAAACTCGGCGGCGGAGGCGTCGCGGTCGCCCACGTCGTCAACGACAACGCGGCCTGGGACAACAGCCTCAACGGCTTCACCGAGAACTCCAACACCGGCGCGATCATCCTCAACCGCAACACGTCCTACTCGAACACGGCGGCGGGCTTCTTCTTCGCGACCAGCAAGTCCCGCCTCGCTCGTAATCTGGCTGTTGGCAACAAGGGGGGCCTGGACAAGCTGGGTTCGTCGGCGGTGTCCGCGGCGAACAACTGGGACGGCGGGGTTGCTACCCCGTCGTTTAAGTCCGTGGACGCGACGACGGCGTACGGGGTGCGTGCGTCGAGTGGGACGCTGCCGGCGACGACGTTTCTGACGACGGGGTCTGCGGCGATCGGGGCGACGATGAACTGAGGTGCCCTCGCTGCGAGTTCCGCTTTTCAGGGGCGATGTGCAGGGCTGATGCGTGGAGGGGTCCCGGTCGTTGTGAGCTGACCGGGGCCTTTCCTCTGTTGCCGGGGTGGGTGACTAAACCAGCTCCTGGTGTCGCGTGAGCCGCTCGTCGCGGGGGAGGACGACCTCCAGGTTCTCGTCGCTGGGAGCCGTCCAGGTGGCCGTCCATATGTGGATGGGGCCCAGGACGTACGGTCCGTCGACTGTCACGTCGGCGTCGTAGACCCACGCCCGAGGAAACGCTTGGACGCCCTGATGGCCCTGGACGCGTCCAGAGGCGGACACGAAGCCTTGGAGCGGTCGGCGCTCGCCGGCGCGGACGAGGCACTCGGCAAGGTGGGGCACGCTGCCTCTAAGCGCATCCGCCAGCGGCTGTACTCCGTTGCTGCCAACTACCTTTCCACTGCCGCATGGGCCGCCATCGACGGCCGCCAACTCGACCGCGCCCAGACCGGTTTGGGCCGCGCCCTGTACCTCGCCGGAATGATCAAGGACCCCGTCGTAGAGCTACGCGTCTGGAACTCGTACGCAATGCTCGCCCACCAACGGGACAAGTTCACCGACGTGGTGGAGGCCGGGTACGCGGCCCAGTGGACCGCGATCGCCAGCCCGCCCTGACGTAGGTTCACCAGCGGGACCCGGACCCTGCGTGCAGGTCGGCCTCGGAAGTCTTCGAGCTGATCTCCGGCCACCCGATCCCCGGCCGTATGCGGTCCCTACTCGGCGACTTCTACCGGGACTTGATCACTCTTGCGCCGGACGCGTCCATCGCCCGAGAGTGGGGAGACCGCTACCGATCCGAATGGAGCCGAGCCTGATGCCCGACCTGGACGTTCGTCGCTACAGCCGTGAGGACCTGCCGGAGATCCGCCAAACGATCATCGACATCCACGCGGATGCCCAGGGCGAGCGGCCGGACGAGTTCCGCAAGGAGTTCCCCTGGTTCGTCGACCAGTGGGGTTCGCGGGAGGGTTACTCCTGCGTGATTGCGTGATTGCGTGATTGCGTGGGACCGGGACACGGCTGTTGGATTCGCGTACGGCGCTGCGGCGGCCGACGGCAGGGAGTGGTGGCGCGAGTACCTCGACCCGGCGCCGGAGAAGACCCTGACCTTCGCCTACTCGGAGTTGGCCGTCCGGCAGGCGTATCGGAAGCAGGGCATCGCCGACCTGCTCTCCCGAGCCATCCTGGAAGACAGGACGGAAGACCTGGCCGTCCTCTTGGTGGACGTCACCCACCCCCGCGTCCAGGCACTGTACGAGGACTGGGGCTTCAAGAAGGTGGGCGAACAGCAACCCTTCCCGGACTCCCCGGTCTTCGCTGTGATGCTGGCTCAACTGCCGCTGGTGTAGGCCCGAAGGATTTGGCCAATACGGTCTCCTTCGATGAGTACTGGGAGAGTGGACTAACCTGCGGGGATTTTCGATCATGTCGCGGGTTGGCGATGAGTTGGGCAATTGAGTCATTACCGGCCTAGAGGTCCATCGGCTGCTCTAGGGTTTGGCCAGCTTGTGGGGTAGTGGCTCGGGGTTGCTGTTTTCGGGGGTGCGGTGTGACCAAGGGCGAGCGATTCGACGCGTTCGTGTCGTATGCGCATGAGGATGAACCGTGGGCGACGACCTTGTCAGAAAACCTGCATCGGCTGGGCCTCGACGTGTGGCTGGATCAGTGGGAGCTGGCCGGTGGTCAGCTGGTGGCGTCGCAGTTGCAGGAGGGTCTGGCGAGGGCCGACGCTGTGGTGCCTGTCGTCAGTCGGTACTGGAGGGAGTCGGGGTGGTGCGGTGAGGAGTTCGCGGCCGCTGTGGCGAACACGGTAGCGGGACGGCAACAGGTGATCCCGGTGCTGTTGGGCGAGGTGGAGCTGCCGCCCTTCATTGCATCGCGGTTGTACATCGACTTCCGTCACGTGGCATCACCGGCCAAGTACGAGGAGCTTGTACAGCAGGTGGAGCGGGCGGTTCGGGGACGGCCGTCGGCGCAACGGCCGCAGCGGGGCGGGAAGTTGGTGGTGCCCGACACGGTGTCCTACCGGCCGGACGGACCCACGTACGCGGAGTTAAGGATCGGCACGGAGTCGGTGGCGTTCTCCACTGCGAGCGGTGAGGTGTCCTGCCCGCCGCGTGGTGTGGATCACGGTCTTGAGCAGCAGCTGTGGATGTTGCGGCGCGTTCGTGCGCAGGCCGCGAGCGGTCTGGCCACGCGTCGGTTGTTGTCGCTGCAGGAGGCAGCCGCTGCGGGCGGGCCGACCAGGGCGCTGGCTTCCGTGGGCGAGGCGCTGGGTGAGCGGTTCGCAGGCGGTGAAGTGGCGGCAGCTCTGGCCAAGGAGGGGCAGCTGGCCGAGTCGCGTCATGCGTCGTTGCGGATCGGGCTGGCGGTGGATGACCCGCGGTGGGTGGATCTGCCGTGGGAGACGCTGGCAGTCGCGGGCATGGCGCGGCCGTTGGTGCTGTCGGAGCAGGTGGAGCTGTACCGCACGGTGCAGGGGGAGAACGCGCCTGTCGCGGTGCAGGTGCCTGGTCCGCTGCGGATTCTTGCGGTGGTGGCCAGCCCGGAGTCGGGTGGGGGTGAACTGCTCGACTATGAGCGCGAGTTGGGGCGAATCTTGGACGCGGTCGACCACGCGCGGTCCGGGCAGGGCGTATATGTGCGGGTTTTGAACTGGGGCAGCCTGGCCGAGATCCACGCGGCCTTGGAGCAGGAGCGCTTCCATGTCCTGCACCTGTCCTGTCACGCCAGGCCGGGAATCCTGCTGCTCGAAGACGAGCGGGGCCAGGCGGACGAGGTCGATGCGCAGCGGTTCATGACGGAGGGTGTGCCCACCGATCGAGGTGTTCCCCTGGTGGTGCTGGCCGGTTGTTCCACCGCCCGAACCCCCGCTCAAGAACAGCCCTCGGATGGGAATGAAGAGGAAGAGGAGGAGGACAGGGCGGCTACGGGCTCCGCTCCTGTCGATGTTGGTGCGGAGGGGCGGGTGCGGTCCGGTCTGGCACGTGAGTTGCTGGCCCGTGGTGTGCCGGCGGTGCTGGCGATGACCGAAGCCGTCACGGACCACTACGCCACCGAACTGGCCGCGGAAATGTATGAGTTGCTGGCGCGGGCCGAGCACCCCAACCCGCTGACCGCACTCTCCCAGGCCCGCCGCACCCTGGAGGTCCGGCGCCGGAAACTACGGAAGAACGACCCACGCGCCGCGTGGCCGGAGTGGGCCACCCCGGCGCTGTTCCTGGCCGGGCCGCCGCTGCCTTTGTTCGACCGCACCCACGGCGCCACTCGGGTGCCAGTCGTGTCGGAGGCGGTGCTCGATGAGGGCATGGTGGTACGCAAAGTCGGCGAGTTCGTCGGCCGCCGCACCGAACTGCGCCGACTGCTGGCCGCACTGCGCGACCCTGAGCGGGCCGGGGTGCTGGTGCATGGGATCGGCGGCGTCGGCAAATCCACGCTGGCCGCCGAACTACTGCACCACTACGGCACCCAGGGCCGACTGGTCGTGCCGGTTGCGGCCACCACGACCCGTACCGTCGATGCCGTCCTGGAGACATTGCGGCAGCGTCTGAGTACCTACTGCTCGGCTGAAGGTCTGCCGGAGAACGACCCGTTGCGGAATGTCGTGGTGGCTCTGACGGACGCTCGCGTTGCGTGGCGGGAGCGGTGGGTGCTGATCCGCCAGACCGTGCTGCCGCGGCTTCAGGTGCTGATGATCGTGGACAACGCCGAAGACCTCCTCACCGGTACACCGTCCGGTGACGGCCGGCAGCCCTGCGACCCGGAACTGTCGGACTTGCTGGCCGCATGGGTGGCGGCAAGCCCCCGCACCCGGCTGCTGATCACCAGTCGCTACCCCTTCAGCCTCCCGCAACGCGCCCACAAACGGCTCACCACGCATCACCTGGGACCGTTGTCGCTGGCCGAGACCCGCAAACTCATCTGGCGCCTGCCCGGCCTGGACGCCCTCAGCCCGGCCGACCAGCACCGCGCCTACACCGACGTCGGAGGCCACCCGCGGGCTCTGGAATACCTTGACGCGCTGCTGCGTGGCGGTCCTGCTCGGTTCCCTGATATCGCCGAACGCATGGAAGCTGCACTTGAGGATCGGGGTATTCCTGACCCCGAACGCTGGCTGGCAGACGTACGGGGTGACTTGGACACGGCGTTGGCGGAGACCGTCACTCTTGCTGTGGACGACATCCTTCTCGATACTCTGCTCGATCAGGTCAACGATGTACCCGAGGCGCGGCAGTTGCTGGATGGGCTGGCCGTTTACCGGGCCCCTGTTGACCACACGGGGGCCGCCTGGCAGCTGTCAGGTCTCACCGCACCTCCCGAAACTGATCCCGTCCTGTTGCAGCGTCTCCAAACGGTGAACACCCAGATCGTGCAGGCCCGTGCGGCCGGAGCAGGACCGAAGAGCGGCGATGGCTTGCCGCCTGAGGTGATCGCTGAACTCAAAGCGGTCGGGAGGGAGCTCCAGCGGCCTCCGGTCGAGCTGGATGCCCAAGCCAGGAACGCTTTGAACCGCCTTTTGGAACTTGGACTGGTCTCCCCGGCCCCTGCGCCCCAGGACGAGCCGGGCAGTCGGCCTAGCGGTTTGATGGTGCATCACTGGACCGCCGACGCTGTCCGGCAACGCGCCCACCCAGGCACTCTGAATGCCGCTCACCGGCGGGCTGCCGCCTACTGGCAGTGGCACGTCAACGTATGGCCTCAGTCTCGCGTCGACGACATCACTCAGCTCATTGAGGTGCGCCATCATCATCACCAGGCCGACGACCTGCCCCAAGCCGACGCTGTTACGCAGGGCGTGTGCTCGCAGCTGGACACTTGGGGAGCCTTGGACTGGGAACAACGACTGGTTGAGGAAACTCTCACTTGGGTTCCTGCCAATTCTCGCTCAGCTGCTGCCTACATCCACCAGTTGGGCATCATCGCGCATGTGCGGGGGGACTATGTGCAGGCGGAGGAACGTTACCGGGCTTCTCTCGCCAATCTGGAGGAGTTGGGGGACCGGTCCGGCATTGCCACCAGCTATCACCAGCTGGGCATGATCGCGCAGGTGCGGGGGGACTATGTGCAGGCGGAGGAACGTTACCGGGCTTCTCTGGCCATCAAGGAGGAGTTGGGGGACCGGTCCGGCATTTCCAGTAGCTATCACCAGCTGGGCATCATCGCGCAGATGCGAGCGGACTATGTGCAGGCGGAGGAACGTTACCGGGCTTCTCTGGCCATCAAGGAGGAGTTGGGCAACCGGTCTGGCATTTCCACCAGCTATCACCAGCTGGGCATCATCGCGGAAGCGCGGGGGGACTATGTGCAGGCGGAGGAACGTTACCGGGCTTCTCTGGCCATCAAGGAGGAGTTGGGGGATCGGTCTGGCATTTCCAGTAGCTATCACCAGCTGGGCATGATCGCGCAGGTGCGGGGGGACTATGTGCAGGCGGAGGAACGTTACCGGGCTTCTCTGGCCATCGAGGAGGAGTTGGGGGATCGGTCTGGCATTTCCAGTAGCTATCACCAGCTGGGCATGATCGCGCAGGTGCGGGGGGACTATGTGCAGGCGGAGGAAC